>JAGKSW010000235.1 GCA_018993265.1 Nostoc sp. TH1S01 | reverse complement strand
TAATGGTCTCTTAGTAAAAACGTAGCGATAAGGCTTTGATACCAATTTTTTATGAAGCTGCATAGAATTTGATCCCCTTGAGCCTCCCCTTAATAAGGCTACCGTGTACACACAAATCTGGGTTAAGTGCATCCATCCCGCCTCGGAATTAATTCCGAGTCTCATAGCGCAAGTCCTCTCAAGAGGACTCAACAAAAATTTTATTCCAGTCTACTTCAGTAGACTTTAGCTATGAGCCTGGAACTTTAGTTCTAGGCGGGAATGGCTTCAACCTAACAATTTTGACTTGTGTGTACACCGTAGTGGACTGACACGACTAAAATAGTGCATTAGTAAAAATGTGAAAAACATTGATTTATCTCAATTTCATCCAAAATCTATTACAACATTTTAGCTGTGTCAATCCAGTAGTGGCGTGGCAAGGCTAAAGTAGTGCATTAGATTGGAAAAATTAACCGCAGATGGACGCGGATGAACGCGGATGAAATCTGTTTTTTAATGCAACATTTTAGTCGTGTCACGCCAGTAGCTTAATAAGGGGGGAACCGGAAAAACATCCATCAAAGTACCCCTTATTATTGGTATTAATTACTCTGCGCTCGATAAACTGGACTGATTTGACGATAAGTATTAAGTAAAACCAAGAATTTATCAAAATCAAAACTTACTGGGTCAACTTTTTGACCAGAACGGTCAACTTGTTGATGAGTAGTAATGCGATCTTCGGGAATTTGACTTTGAGCAATTAACCAAGCCAAAGAATGATATTGTGCTTCAGTATAGCCGCTATGAGCTTGAATATAATTATCTCCCCGTCCATCGGGTGGTGTTTCTAAAGAAACATGATAGGCAAAATTATTTACAGATGGCGCTAAATTAGGATTAGTCTGGACAGTTTCAACGCCATTAAAACTTTCAAAGACTGAGTTAGCCGCCCCAAAAGCTCGTTTTTCTGGTGGGACTAAATAAACAACTGTGCCATCTAATTTAATTAAAGAATGATAACTTGCTTGGACACTTTCATCTTCATGAGGTGTCTGAAAGAAATTAATGGCGCTGTCGGCAGAATAACCAGTTTCATGTAGTACTATGATTGGTTGATTGGTGAGTGTTACACCATAAATATCTTGAGTATAGCGATCGCCATAATTAGTAGGGTCTACCTTAGCAATTTCATATCTGGGTCTATATCTGGCAAAAGCCTCTGTAGTTCTATATCTGCCAACATTTTGTCTAGGAGTGATTGGAGATTTGGCTGATTGATTTTTAGAGGATTGCAACTTTACTTGAGGATATTCACTCCCAATTGTCGTCATCTCTTGATTTGATGGCGTGGTTGAATAAATTTTTGATTGGTTAATTTTGCCAATCAAGAGTGCCACACTCAACGCAGTGAACATTAGAGAAATTAATAGCACCCTGGTTGCCCAGTCTCTAAAACTCATGTTTGCAGATTCAGAATACAGCTAAAAACCATCTTAATCGAAATAAGAATACAGCTTCTACTAGGATTCAGTATTTTTTCTAGTACTGTAATCAAGTGAAAATTGCATAGCTTAGGTATTTTCAATGAGTTTTAGAGAAACTTGAGAGTGAATTTGCGCTAGTGGTTTTCGAGCCAACGCAATCATGTTAGTTTTATCCTATTTCTGTTTCTTTCGATATAAATTAATCTCAAAGTCCTGTTTTTTGGAATTTAAAATCACACTATCTCACCAAATTGCATTATTATTTAAAATTTGTAAAATTTTCTCTTACTATGAAATTTATTTAAGAATTGGTACTTGTTTGTTACTAAAAAGGTAACCTTTTGGTAGGTATCAAGCATTGAGTCAAAAGTAATCAACAATCTTGCATTTAGTTTAAGCAATCATTACACCGTATAAGTTTATCAATTCGATATTTTCCTGGAGTATTCACTTTAATATATTGGCGCAGTAATTATCTCGGATTTGAACTCTAATCCACGTTTTGACTGGTCGGAATTCCAGATCATAGGAGTTCTATGGATTTACCAAGCCTCATTTCAGCTCTAGCAGCAGCAGCAGGCGCATTAATAACAGTTCTGCGATATATGCAGGAATCACAGAAACCAGCAGAAGCAGAATCCCCAAGTGTCAACGGAAAGTTTAGACCACTGCTGCGCTGGCAAAAATTTCAAACTGCATTCTTAGCCAGTGTTATCATTGTCGGCTTACTGATGGGAGTAGTGCGGCCTTTGGGAATATTACAGCCATCGGAGTTGATGTCATTTGACCGGATGATGCGATCGCGTCCTCTTGAACAACCAGATCCTCGCCTACTGGTAGTCACAGTTAATGATGACGATCTGGAATATCAAGACCAGAAAAATATGGACAATCGAGCCGGATCGCTATCAGATCAAGCACTTCAATCACTTTTGCAAAAATTGAATCCGCATAAACCACGAGTTATTGGTTTAGATATTTATCACGGTTTTAGAATCAATCCAAAATTCTCGGAACTAGGAAAACAATTACAGGATAACAAGCGTTTGATTGTTACGTGCAGTGTAGAAGGAACAAAAGCTCCTCCTGAAATTCCAGCAGAGCAACAAGAACAGCGTCTGGGTTTTAGTAATATTCCTATAGATGAAGATGCTGTTATTCGTCGCCAATTCTTAGGTATGGCAATGGCAGCGGATAACCATTGTCCTACACAATTATCATTCAGCCTGCAAATTGCACAGCGATACCTTGAAGAAGAAGATATAGCAGTCGAACAGATTTCAAAAGAAAATTTGCAAATTGGTAAGGTAATTTTTCCCAAGTTAGTCTCAGATACTGGCGGGTATCATTTAGGTGAAGAAGCGAAAGGACACCAAATTCTTCTTAATTATCGAACCCTGAAGCCTGATGAATCAATTGCCCAGCAAATCAGCCTGACAGATATCCTTAAAGATGCACAAAAAGATAGATTACCAAGTCTGGTCAACGATCGCATTATTTTAATTGGTACTACTGCCCCACGTTTTAAGGATTTTCATAAGACTCCCTATGGTACAGAAATGCCTGGGGTGTTCATTCAGGCACACATGGTGAGTCAAATTATTAGTGCTGTGTTAGATCCGCGACCCTTATTGTGGTGGTGACCACCGATTTGGGAAATTATTTGGGTTTGGCTCTGGGCTTTGGTTGTAGGGATATTAATTGAGTATTGGCGATCGCCATTGAGGCGGACTCTAGTTGTAGGTATAGCGATCGCCATTTTATACAGACTATGTTTTTTTGCTTTTATGCAGGGTGGATGGTTGCCGCTCATACCCCCCCTGACAGGTGTAGGTTTTTT
>JAGKSW010000073.1 GCA_018993265.1 Nostoc sp. TH1S01 | reverse complement strand
AACTCTTTGCCGTAGTAACTTGGCTTTAGGTGCTTATTACCGTCGTATGCAGGCCAAGATGGGCGCTCCCAAAGCTATTACTGCTGCTGCTCACAAGTTAGCACGTATTTTTTATCGCCTTTGGACGAGTGGTGATCAATTCATTGACCCTGGCGTTGATGCTTATGAGCAACGGTATCGAGAGCGTGTAGTTAACAACCTCAAGAAAAAAGCTTTGGCTTTTGGTTTGGAACTTACCCCCATTTCTGACTCAACGCAATGTGTTTCTTGAGAGTTACATCAGGTCATGTAAATTGATTTTTTATTGTTTGTGAGAAATGCGGGTACAGTAGCCTAAGCCGCCGCCCAAAATTTACTTTTAAAATACTAGAGTTTTATTTCTTCATTAGATAAAAAAAAGACAAGAAAATTCTTCTTGTCGATGTGTCAGATTTTGCTTTGCGATCGCACCAACTCTATCAATTTATTGCTGAATGCGATCGCTTGCCAAGATGAATAATTATAGTTATACTAAATATTACGTACGCGAAGTAATTTTAATAATGGTTGTTCAATCTAATAATTCTACCACCTTGGATTCGTGGCAGCAAGTTTTAGCACCGTACAATTTGGGTTATCGAATCAAACTGCTTTCACAATTGCTTACCCGTAAGTTTACTGACAAACTAGAACCCTTTGGGCTAACACCATTTCATTGGTTGGTATTGTGCTGTTTATGGCAAGAAGATGGTTTACCTACATCCAGTATTGGTGAGAAGTTGCAACAGGTGGGTGGAACTTTAACAGGCGTACTCGACCGGATGGAAGAACGTGGCTTAGTTCGTCGAGAACGAGATGTGCATGATCGCCGCATTTGGCGTATCTGGTTAACTGATGCGGGTAAGGAACTAGAAAAAGTTTTACCACCACTGGCCGCAGAATTACGTGAAGATGCCATGCGTGGTATTTCCCCAGATGACCGGGAATTCTTTTCTCAAATGCTAAATCAAGCAATTGCTAACCTATCTTAAGGCTGGATGACAATCGCCCATTCGGGTGAAGCAGTGTATAAATTTATTTGTAATAATATTTAGCATACTAAATAAAAGGCAGAAAGCAGTTTGTAATTAAATAGTACGTATTCTAAATAAAAACTATCAATATATTAAGCAAGGAAGAGGGGAAGTATGACGACAACTACTTTAAACGGACGCAACAAAGAGAAAACATCTGTTGCCGAAACAGAAATAATTACTGATACCGAGACTTTAAACGCAGCGATCGCCACACCAGAAGCACCGGAAACTGATGTCCACCCGCAGCCAGAGGCAGAGAAAAAAGAAAAACCCCGTAGTAAAAAGCGATTGCCTTTAATTTTGGCAGGATTGGGTGTAGGTGCGATCGCCGCAGGTACATTTGGTTAGAACTACTGGCAGTACACTTCCACTCACGAAGAAACAGACAACGCTACTGTTAGCGGACATGTTCATCAAGTTAGTAGCAAAATTCCTGGAACTGTTGCCCAAGTTTTAGTGAACGATAACCAAGAAGTGCAACCGGGACAGTCATTAGTTAAACTTGACCCCCGCGACTATGAAAGTAAAGTGCAGCAAGCCGCAGCAGCTTTAGAAAATGCCCGCAGTCAAGCCCAAGCTGCTGCTGCCAATATTGCCTTAACTTCTCAAACTACTACTGGTAAGACAACTCAGGCACAAGGTGATGTTAGTAATGCTTTAGCTGCCATTTCCACCGCCCAAGCAGCAGTCAAAGAAGCCCAAGCTGGGATTCCCGCCGCCCAAGCCGATGTGGAATTAGCCCAAGCCGGAATTCCCGCCGCCCAAGCTCAGGTAGCCCAAGCCAACGCCAACTTACAAAAAGCGGAAACAGATTATAACCGTTACAACAGCTTATATAAAGAAGGTGCGATCGCTCGTCAACAGTTGGATGCAGCCAAAGCCGCCTATGATGTGGCTTTAGCGCAGAAAAATGCTGCCGTTCAAGGAGTTGAACAAGCCCAAGCCAGATTAGCCTCTGCTAAAGTTGGGGTAGCTCAAGCCCAATCTCGACTCGCCCAAGCCCAAGAAGGTGTCACCAGCGCCCAAGCTAAACTAGCAGCATCAAGAGGTGGATTGCAACAGGCTAATGCTGGTACTCAAGATACTAGCGTCAAACGTAGCCAATACGAAGCTGCCAAAGCGGCCATTGCTCAAGCCGAAGCATGATTAAAAGATGCCCAATTGCAATTATCCTACACCAACATTACTGCCCCTAGCGCCGGACGAGTTGGTAAAAAAACCGTGGAAGTTGGCAATAGAATCCAAGCCGGATCACCATTAATGGCAATTGTCGATAACGAAAATTGGGTAGTAGCCAACTTTAAAGAAACTCAATTAGAAAGAATGCGCCCCGGACAACCAGTGGAAGTCAAACTCGATGCCTTTCCTCATCACACCTTTAGCGGCAAAGTTGACAGTATTTCCCCTGCTTCCGGCGCTCAGTTTGCCTTGTTACCACCAGACAACGCTACAGGTAACTTTACCAAAGTTGTGCAACGCATTCCTGTGAAGATAGTTTTAGACCAAAAGAGTATCCAAGGTTACAACTCAAGGATTACACCAGGGATGTCTGCGGAAGTTAGTGTTGAAGTTAAATGAAGTCTGAAGTCTGAAGTATGTAGACGCTTTTAGCGGCTTGCCGTAGGCTAGTCTGAAATTTCATCCTTCTGCTTTCTTTTGACAAATGACCAATGACCAATGACTAATGACAATATTTAATCAGTTGCAGATACCAGCCTTCAGGTCAAAAAACTATCGTTTGTTTTTTGCTGGACAAGGAATTTCCCTAATTGGGACATGGATGACTCAACTGGCTACCGTTTGGCTAGTGTATGACTTAACCAACTCACCATTAATGCTAGGAGTGGTTGGATTTGCTAGTCAAATTCCCAGTTTTTTTCTCGCTCCCTTTGGTGGCGTGTTTGTAGATCGCTTTTCGCGGTATCGTACCTTAATTGGTACGCAAATTATGGCAATGTTCCAGTCGTTAGCATTAGCAACGCTGACACTAACAGGCGTTATTCATATTTGGCATATCATTGCTTTGAGCTTATTACAAGGATTCATCAACGCCTTGGATGCACCAGCACGTCAAGCATTCGTACCTGAACTAGTAGAACGCAGAGATGACTTAGCCAATGCGATCGCCATCAACTCAACTATGATTAATGGGGCGCGACTCATTGGCCCCGCCATAGGAGGATTGTTAATTGCCAGAGTTGGTGTTGCTTACTGTTTTTTAATCGATGGTTTAAGTTACATTGCCGTCATAGTCGGTTTGTTAGCAATGACAGTTAAGCCCTGGAGAATGTCTGTAGCTGAAGGTAATGCCTTGCAGAAAGTTAAAGAAGGATTTGTATATGCCTTTAGCTTTGCCCCCATTCGCGCAATTTTATTACTATCAGCTTTGGTGAGTTTAATGGGGTTGCAAAATACAATTCTTGTGCCAGTTTTTGCCGAAACAATCCTTAAAGGTGGTGCTGAAACTTTAGGCTTTTTAATGGCAGCATCAGGTGTGGGAGCTTTAGCCGGAGGAATATATCTTGCTACGCGCAAAACTATTTTAGGAATTGGTAAATTAATTGCGATCGCACCAGCAATATTAGGGTGTGGTTTAATCGCTTTTGCTTTTTCTCGATTTTTACCATTGTCTTTATTCACAATGCTTTTTGTCGGTTTAGGAACAATTTTACAGATTGCTGCAAGCAATACATTTTTGCAAACTATAGTTGAAGAAGATAAACGCGGCAGATTGATGAGCCTATATACAATGTCATTTTTAGGCATGATACCTATAGGCAATTTAATCGGAGGTGGAATTGCAGATATAATTGGCGCTCCTAATACATTAATTATTGATGGTATAGCTTGTATTATTGGTTCAATATTTTTTAGTAGACAACTTCCGGCTTTAAGAAAAATGGTAATACCGATTTATGAACAGAAAGGTATTTTAGCCAGTAAGTAAACTGCCCAATAGAGTTTTAATTTTTGACTGTGCTGAATTTGGTGATTTATTTCACGCCTAGACGCAGAGGAGAACACTTGCGTGGGCGGCTTTGCCGACTTGAACAAAGTGTCCGTCGCGCAGAGAGATTTAAGAGAACATCGGTAGATATAAACTCTGTCACTTCTAACCTCCTATCAATGGTAAATTTTTAATATTCTCCCAATCTTCGCCCTAGAAATGGAGCAATACTATGGCTAATGTTTCTGCCGTAGCACCAGAACGCATACCTTTAAGAACTTGGATTGGTGTATTAGCTAGTATGCTTGGTGCCTTTATGGCAGTTTTGGATATCCAAATCACTAACGCTTCATTACAAGAAATTCAAGCATCTTTAGGTGCAACTTTAGAAGAAGGTTCTTGGATTTCTACTGCTTATCTTGTAGCCGAAATTGTCGTCATTCCTTTAACTGGATGGTTATCACGGGTTTTTTCACTGAGACTTTATTTATTAGTTAACACTGTATTATTTATATTCTTTTCAATTTGCTGCGCTTGGGCATGGAATTTAAATTACATGATAGTTTTTCGGGCTTTTCAAGGATTTACAGGAGGAGTTTTAATTCCCTCAGCTTTGACAGTGGTTTTAACAACTTTACCACCAGCAAAACAATCAATAGGTCTAGCTGCATTTGCCATTACAGCAGTTTTTGCACCATCAATTGGCCCGACTTTAGGTGGTTGGTTAACAGAAAATTATAGTTGGGAATATAGTTTTTATATCAATGTATTCCCTGGTGCATTAATGCTGGCTGGTGTGTGGTATGGAATTAAGCAAGTTCAACCCCAAATTCAGTTATTAAAACAGGGTGACTGGTGGGGAATTATTTCGATGGCTATTGGCTTAGGTTCTCTACAAGTTGTGTTAGAAGAAGGTAGCCGTAAAGATTGGTTTGGTTCGCCATTAATTGTACGTTTGAGTATTATTGCCGCAATTTTCCTAACTTTATTTTTCTTTATTGAATTAACTCGTAAGCAACCCTTCATTAATTTACGTTTATTACGTCATCGCAACTTTGGTTTAGCCAGTATTGTGAATGTTTCACTGGGGATAGGGTTATATGGTTCTATTTATATTTTGCCTTTGTACCTCGCCCAAATTCAACAATATAATGCGCTGCAAATTGGCGAAGTACTAATTTGGGCTGGGATTCCGCAATTATTTATTATTCCTTTTATTCCAAAAGTTATGCAACGCATTGATGTGCGGTTTATGGTGGCGTTAGGAGTAACTTTGTTTGCCATCAGTGCATTTATGAATGCAGGATTAACTAATCAAACAGGCTTAGAGCAATTGCGGTGGTCGCAATTAGTACGGGCGATGGGACAACCATTAATTATGGTACCGTTAACATCTATTGCAACTGCTGGTTTAAATCCTAAAGATGCAGGTTCAGCCAGTGGTTTATTTAATATGATGCGGAATATGGGTGGTTCTTTAGGAATTGCTGTATTAGCAACTTTATTAACCAATAGAGAGCAATTTCACTCGAATAGATTAGGCGATGCAGTATCTTTATATAACCCAGAAACCCAACAGCGAATTGACCAAATGACACAATATTTTATCAGCCGTGGTGCAGATTTAACTACAGCACAGAATCAGGCGATCGCATCTATTTCTAATGTCGTCCGCCGCGAAGCATTTGTCATGGCTTTTAATGATTGTTTTTACTTTATAGGTTTAGCGTTATTACTTAGTGGTTTTGCGATTTTATTCATTAAAAAAGTAAAAGCAACTGGTGGTGCAGTTGCCCATTAGAATTAACTAATCTAACATATCCGGGTCAATTCCTAAAGTATTAAGTTGTTCAGGAGAAAGATTACGCAACTTCTCAACAATTCTCTCGCGTTTTTCTCTCTCAAGGTCTGCCCTTTGGCGTTCCACTTTCGTTCGTTCATCACCAGTTAACAATAAATTACCCTGTGCATCCCACCATCGCAACCAAGGTAATTCTGCATTTGGGTAAAATCCTTGCCAAATTCCTAACTCCACACCCATTGGCGTAATGGGGTAATGTCCGCGTTCATTGGGTTGCATGATTTGATAAGCATTATCAACTAAGTGATAAACTTCTACCAGGGCTTTGGTTACTTCATAAATGGCATAGTAAGGCACACGAATTGCCTGTTCGTAAATCCAAAACTTGCCCACACTTCCACCTTCACCCTGAGATGGCGGTGTTCTATCCCGTTCTTCTCGACCGTCACCAGAGACAAATTCAATCACAATTAACGGTGCAACATACTCCTTCCACAACACATAAGAACGCCGCGTTAAACCGTTGAGAGTTGCGGGTACATTAGGCACATAAAACCAATCTGGTGCTGTTGCGCCTTTTTCTGGGGGGTCAGTTAGCCGCCAGTAGATACCCAAATCTTGACCGATACAATATTGACCATCGGGATGCAATGCTTCGATAACAGGGCTTATCGAGTCAGTCAGTAATACACTTTGGGGATGTTCTTGCCAGTTCTTCACAAACGTTCCGTCTGACTCTGGTAATTGAGTGTGGTCAGGTAAAGTTAACGCCGATAGGGAAGTCATAGGCTTTAACCAAGAAAAATTTATCCCAATTTTATTGTAATCTTGATGAGAAAACACTATGAAAAGCCGCACTCTATAAATTTTGTAGAGACGTTATATACAACGTCTCTACAACAACTAATTAATTGCATATTCATCAAGAAACGGTATTAGACTCTTAGTGTTATGAAAGTACTAAATTATTTATGAATAAAAAGATACCCGACTTCTTAAAGAAGCCGGGTATCTGACTCTTTCAGTATCTTGGTGTTCAAGAATAGCAAAACCGATAAATTATGAATTCTGGATTCTGATTACTGGATTCTTTTTCAAGACACACTAGGATCATCAGCGGATCGAATTTGTTTTAACATTTGTTCAATTTGGTAAACTCTATCATTGCGACTTTGGGTTTTAAAAATAGTTAAAGCTTTTTCTAAAGAAGCAACTGCTTCATCTTTTTTATTAACTTGCCATAGTGCTTGTCCTAAATTAGTCATTGCTTCAGCATAATTGGGATTTATTTCTAAAGCTTTGCGATATTGACTAATAGCATCATCCCAGCGGTCTTGAGTTGCATAAACAACGCCGATCGCATTGTAAGCTAAAGCATATTTTGGCTTGAGACGAATAGCTTCTTGATAAGCTGTAATAGCTGCTTCAGGTTGCTTTTGTCGGCGAAGTACATTTCCGAGTTGAAAGTGTCCAAAAGCATCTTCGGGATATTTTTTAATTAATCTACGTAAGACCTTTTCTGCACCAGTTAAATCACCACGATTCAATAAATCGTTGGCTTGTTGTACTAGTTGCGATCGCTCGGAATTACCGTCATCCTGAAATTGTGCTAATTTTTGTGGTTGTTTTTCAGCAATCTGTGCATTTCCCTGAAAAGCAACTTTTGTGGGAACTGCTAACACTAATGGCGATCCACCAATTGCAGCTATGAGACTCAGCATGATGCTACTAATAGGTAGAATCTTCATTGCCTTCCACTCCTCAATTATGTCCTGATCCCTATCATAGATGGAAGTGCGTGATCTAACGTTCCCTGTGAGATTAGCGATCGCTCTATGACTTTGGGAATACTGGGGTTAAGAGTATACCAAGGTGTAGTAAATATGTCAGAAAATCGCATCAGTGCTAAATTGACCGCCGCAGATAAAGATGCAGTTATGCAAGCAATTGCGACTATCAAAGAAAAGTTACCGTTTTTAATTGATTTAACCACCGAAGACCGTCGCACAATTGTCAAAATGGGCGATAAAAGCCGCGCCTTTGTCAGCAAAGCTTTAGAAGTCGCCACTCAAAACCCCGATTTTTTACCCCGTTCTTTTGATATCGAAGAAATGCGGCGCGATTTAGCACTGTATGAAGCCTTGTATCCTGTGCTGTTGTCGTTGACCCAACTGCAAGAACTAGTAGATGATACTTGCATGGCATCTGGTAGTGAAGCATACACAGCAGCCTTAGCAGTTTATAACTATGCCAAAGCTAGTGGTGATGTCGCTGGTTTAGATAGCGTAATTGATGAAATGGGACGCAGGTTTACCCGCCGTTCTAAGAAAAAGAAAGCTGAAATTGTGGCGGGGTAAAGTTTAGGATAGGCGATCGCACCAATAATTGATATAGGGACACAAAATTTTTGTGTCCCTATTTTGTATTTTTATCAGAAAATTTTTACCTGTGTAGGTGCGAGTTGCGATCGCCAAGGCATTTTTGAGACGTGAGTTAGACGATTTGAAAAACCCCTCTCCAAACCTCTCCCCTGAAAGGAGAGAGGCTTCAAAAGCTCAATTTTTCGTCGGTAATTAAGCTTATTTAAGCCCCTCTCCGCGTCGGAGAGGGGTTGGGGTGAGGTCAAATAAGACTTGTCGAACTCACATTTTGAACCTCTGAGGCTAAAAGTTGAGCCTTTGAGGGTGACGATTAAACCTTTAATGCTGACAATTGAACCTCTGAGGCTGACAGTTGAACCTTTAATGCTGATAATTCAACCTTTAATGCTGACGATTGAGCCTTTGAGGTTAAAAGTTGAACCTCAGAGGCTGACAATTCAACCTTTGATGCTGAAAGTTGAACCTCAGAGGCTGACAATCGAACCTTTGAGGCTGAAAGTTAAGCCTTTTACCAACAAATTATTAACTTTTAACCTGAGTTTTGGAAATTTTAGGGTAAAACACTGCTTAATTAGTTGTTAAAGCAGTATTTTTTACCTAATTGCTATGAGTATGAGCAGTGAATCTGGAACATCTATCAGTAAGCCTGTTCGATTTTGGAAAAAACCACCCAAGTTAGATGTTAGAGAATTATTCAAATCTCTCAGCAAAGCGGCTATAGATGGGGCTTCAGGAAATTGGCAAGAAGTAGCCAAAGATGCGGTAGAAGCTTCAGCCGCAATTGGTTGGGCGCAAACGCCAGAAGAGATAGGTTGGTTGCTCGTTTACCGTTCTTTGATTCAAGCAATGCTCAGTTTGCTAGAAGAGAACCGCTTTTTTTTCTTTGAAACACCAAATCAAAGTGACCTGGAATTATTATATAGTCGCCTCAACGAATCTTTAGAAAGTCAAGAGTTACGCATTGACCAAGATTTTTTTAACAATCCTAAAGATTTGCCAATTCTCGCCACAATTAACAGTGCTTTTGGTAATTGGTTGCAATATTTTAGCCTGACTACAGTTCAAGCCGAGACAATTAGCGATCGCCTACCTACTTATTTTATCTTTGCTCTACATCAAGAATGGGCAGAACATCCAGATAAATATGCCTGTTTAAAAGCAGAAGTCGATACTCCCTTTACTCAAGCCAATGAACAAGAACGCTCATGGTTACGTTATGCTGCTTGGGTGCAAAAACAAGTAGCAGAGCCGATATTTGATGAAACCTTTGGCTTAGAAAAAGTTTATATCCCCTTACGGGCTTATTATAAAGTCCCGATTAAACCTCAAAAGGATAATTATTCTTCTCGTCAAAGTCAAGAATCAGAAAAATTTGAGCAAGTTGTCGTTGATTTAAAAGAAGAACTAGAAGCTTGGTTAAAAAAAGCTGCGTCTCAAGATGCTATGCGGGTAATTAGTGGTGGCCCTGGTAGTGGTAAATCTTCTTTTGCCAAAATGTTTGCTGCTGAACAAGCTGCAAAAGGAGAAATTCAAGTTTTATTTGTGCCTTTACACCGTTTTGAGGTTGAAGATAATTTAGTTAATGCAGTTGGTGAGTTTGTTAAAGCTAACGACTTTTTGCAGCATAACCCCCTAGAAGATAATGATAAATCACGTTTACTAATTATCTTTGATGGCTTAGATGAACTCGCCATGCAGGGTAAGCTGGGTGCAGAAGTAGCTAAACAATTTATTCAGAAAGTAGAAAGAAAACTAGATAACTCTAATCAGCGCGAAACTCGCTTGCAAGTTTTAATTACTGGTAGAGAACTAGTAGTGCAAGCCAACACAAATCAGTTTGATAAATCTGCCCAAGAAATCTTACATATCTTGCCTTACTTTGTGCCTGAAGATGAAAAAGAGAAATACAAAGATGAAAATAAATTGCTTGATGTAGATCAACGACAACTTTGGTGGCAAAAGTATGCCCAAGCTAAGAATAAGCAATATAATAGTTTACCCCCAGCTTTAGACCAAGGCAAATTAATAGAAATTACTGCTCAACCTTTATTAAATTATTTAGTGGCTTTGAGTTATGACCGTGGGGAAGTAGAGTTTTCCGAAAATAGCAACTTAAATACTATTTATGCAGACTTACTCAAAGCTGTTTATGAACGCCGTTGGGGAGATAGACAAAAGCATCCTGTAGCTCAAGAGTTTAATATTGCAGATGATGAAGAATTTGCACTAATTCTCGAAGAAATCGCATTAGCTTGCTGGCATGGTGATGGTAGAACTACAACAGTAAGCAAAATTGAGAAAAAATGTGGCACTAATAGTCATATCAATCAACTATTTAAGGAATATCAGCAAGCAGCAGAAGCGGGTGTAACTCGTTTGTTAACAGCATTTTATTTCCGGCAGAGTGGAGTTAAAGAACAAGAAAAAACCTTTGAATTCACTCACAAAAGTTTTGGTGAATATCTCACAGCCAGACACATAGTGCGAGAACTGAGTTGGATTCACGAACAGTTAGAAGAACGACAAAAAGACAGATATCGTCGTAAAGGATGGGATGAAACAGAAGCACTAAAAAACTGGGCTATTCTTTGCGGCACATCCCCAATTGATAAGTATTTGTTCGACTTTATTTGCGATGAAATCCGTTTACAAAATCCAGCAGTTGTTGAAAATTGGCAACAAAGCTTATGCCATCTCATTGGTTTTATGCTAAATCACGGAATGCCAATGGAACTTTTGCCTGAAATCAAAAGCTTTCATCAAGCTAATCAACAAGCACGAAACGCCGAAGAAGCTTTGTTAGTTGTTTTAAATGCTTGCGCTAGGGTGACGCAAAAGATTTCCAAGATTGAATGGCCTGATCTTGAAACTTCTGAAGCATCTGAAAAACTAAAAGCCTCTAATGCTTTTGGGGCTTGGATTTCTCGTTTACATGGGCAAAGAGTTAGTTGGAGTGCTGATGTATTGTGCTTAGATTGTCTCAGTTTTTTAGATTTACAAAACTGTACTTTAACGACAAAAGATTTTTTTACAGCGAATCTTGAAGGAGCGAATCTTGTAGAGGCGAGTCTTGAAGGGGCCTATCTTCAAGGGGCGAATCTTGGAGGGGCGTATCTTCAAGGGGCGTATCTTCAAGGGGCGAATCTTGGAGGGGCGAATCTTCAAGGGGCGAATCTTCGAGGGGCGAATCTTCGAGGGGCGAATCTTCGAGGGGCAAATCTTGAAGGGGCGAATCTTCGAGATGCAACTGTTGAATGGCCGCAACTTTTACCAGCAAATTTTGAGGATGAAGAGATCACAGACTTCGATGATGATTCAAACTCTAATGAATAATTTGCATCAGCCTATCTCACACCAGAAGAAAATGCTGAACTAGAAACAATCTAAGAATTAGACCTAGTTTTTAGCTACATCAATGCAGCTTAAGTTTGCTCATAAGCTGCTAAAAACTTCTCCCGTGAAATACCTATTTGAGTACAAATTGCTCTTAAAGTTCCAGATTTAATCTCAGAGTGGTTAGGCATAACTAATGGTGTCTCTGTACCATCATCATTTTGCCGCGTCATTACAATATGCTCACGCTCTCTAACAATATAAAAACCTAACAACTCAAATGTTTTGATAACTCTTTTTTTAGGCGCATCAACAGGAAACTGAGGCATTAAATAGCTACCTCAGTTTCCGTGATAAACGCATCAATCACTGGTGAATCATCGTCTAGCATTTCTTGACCAAATACTTCTATATAGCAGCGAATAGCAGATTTAACATCAGCTAAAGCCTCATCGAAAGTATCGCCTTCGCCAACAACAGCCCCTTTAATACCTAATGGATAAGCAACATATCCATCTGGATGTTTTTCAACAATAATCTTGAAATTTTTCATAATAGTCATATCCCGCGACAAAATTATAGCGGCGTTCATTACAACGACGACAAGCCAAAGCTAAATTACTCAGTTCATCAGAACCACCAATAGACTTTGGTATCAAATGGTCTACTGTAAATCTTGTTGTAGAAATGCGTTCTGGAGAATGACAATATTCGCACAGATAATTTGCGCGTTTTCGCACAATTTATTTAGTAGCATCATCAATCATTGTTGTTGAGCTACCAGCATCGCATTTATATGGGTAAAAATCCTATCTAGTTCTCCAATTTCTTCAAGTTCGATAACTTCTTCTGAAGTTAGTAAATCAGCTTTTTTACGTTCTAGAAGTTCTTCCATACGTGCTTGCAGTTCATCATTAAATTTGAACAGTTGAAATTTATTCAGCTTTTCGATTCTGATACTACCTATTAAGGATGAAGGTCTAGCAATTATAGTTGTCATACTCAGCACGATACAATTTATCGATATGTATTTCTATTGTAGTGTTTTCAAAGGCTTGAATATCTCTTGGTACATCTGCCAATTGTTTGAAAAAGCTTTTATTATATTCAACTTGCCACATTCTTCCTCTTTAAGGATTGGTAATATTTCAATGCTTCATCTTTAGTCAGGCGTTCATCACTTTCTGACTCGTCCATTAACTTTACCAAGCCGTAGTTTTCTAATATTTCTTCGATTTTTTCAAAGTCAGCAATAAGAATTTGTACAGCAATAGGTTGCTGATTTTCATCCATCACGTAATTTTTGCTTATTTCTAGCATTTTTACAACAT
Source organism: Nostoc sp. TH1S01 (assembly GCA_018993265.1). Classification (GTDB taxonomy): domain Bacteria; phylum Cyanobacteriota; class Cyanobacteriia; order Cyanobacteriales; family Nostocaceae; genus Nostoc_B. The sequence continues at coordinate 14,205 of JAGKSW010000073.1, read as the reverse complement.
TTGCTCATATAACTATGCTACATAGCGTAAAATTTCAACTTCAGCACCTTTATTAACTGCTTCTTCTGCACGTTGTAAAACTTGTTCTGTAATAGCAGCACTTAAATAATATTCGCCGCAATTATTACAAACGTCTGCTGGCACACCTTTGAGAATAACTATGGTATCATCTCGCTCTAAAGTTACTGTCACTAGTCCTGGTTGGGTGTTGCCGTGTTTACAGATAACACATTGCATAAATTAATTACCCTTATCTCCGTTTCCTAAAATTATCTGTCCACAAATTTGAGTCAGGAATATAAGCTGTCACTACATAGCCAGTATCACTAAGTTCATCATAAGAAAAAACTACATGAATCGGTTTACCGTTAACAAAATCAAGAATTAGATAGCTAGGAAAAGGTGTATCGCTTGGATTTTCTTCTATTACTTCTCCAGAGTTAATTACTTGTTGAACTTCTTGTTGAGTAATGCGTCGAAAAAACATCTGTTGGATTGCATGACGCGAAAAAACTAAATTTTGGCAATACACAAGCTAAAACCAAGATAAGTATTCAATTTAGTAGGGTGCATTGTGCTACGCGACAAAACACCCTACTGGTTACTCAGCACTCAGCACTTTTAACTCAGCACTCTTTATGCACCTTCGCGCAATTTATCTAACACCCCACGGTCTTCTAAAGTTGACGTATCACCTGAAACTTCTTGTCCGGCGGCAAGGTTACGCAACAATCGCCGCATAATCTTGCCCGATCGCGTTTTGGGTAAAGCATCGGTAAAGCGGATTTCTCCGGGACGGGCGATCGCACCAATCTCTTGCACGACGTGTTTTTTCAGTTCTTTACTCAACTCATCGCTTGGTTGATGACTACCTTCTAAGGTGACGAATGCAACTACATCCTCACCTTTGAGTTCATCTGGCTTACCCACAACCGCCGCCTCTGCAACGGCTGGGTGAGAAACCAACGCTGATTCGATTTCCATAGTTCCAAGGCGATGTCCAGAGACATTCAACACATCGTCAACACGTCCCATTACCCAGAAATAACCATCTTCATCGCGTCTCGCGCCATCGCCAGCAAAGTATGTATACTTGCCATCTTGCGGCGGAATGTGTTCCCAATAGGTGCGACGGAAGCGTTCAGGATCGCCGTAAACAGTCCGCATCATACCCGGCCAAGGATGGCGCACTGCTAAATAGCCGCCTTCGTTATCACCTAAAGAATTACCATCTAAATCGACGATATCAGCCAAAATTCCAGGGAAGGGACGCGTCGCGGAACCGGGTTTAGTCGGAATTGCCCCTGGTAGGGGTGTAATCATAATTCCACCAGTTTCAGTTTGCCACCAAGTATCGACAATTGGACAGCGATCGCCACCAATTACGCGGTGATACCACATCCAAGCCTCTGGGTTAATTGGTTCGCCGACGGTTCCCAATAAGCGCAGCGAAGACAAGTTGCGGGTTTTGGGATGGTGTTCGCCCATTTTAATAAACGCCCGAATTGCAGTTGGTGCAGTGTAGAAAATATTCACGCCGTATTTTTCAATCACATCCCAGAAGCAACCAGGATTAGAAGCACGGGGCGCGCCTTCATACATCAGTGTGGTTGCACCGTTAGATAATGGCCCATAAACAATGTAACTATGTCCGGTAATCCAACCCACATCGGCAGTACACCAATAAACATCAGTGTCTTGTAAGTCGAAAATCCATTTGGTGGTCATGTGGGTGTACAAGTTATAACCAGCAGTGGTATGCACAACGCCCTTGGGTTTGCCTGTACTGCCAGAAGTGTAGAGAATAAACAGCATATCTTCGCTGTCCATTGGTTCCGCCGGACAATCAGCCGAGACACCTTTTTGTAAATCGTGCCACCAATGGTCACGTCCGCCCAACTGCATATAAACATCTTGTCCGGTGCGTTTGACTACCAAGACATTTTCTACAGAAGGGACAGCCCCATCAGCCAAAGCTTTATCAACTTGTTCTTTCAGGGGAACGATCGCATCTTTACGCCAACCACCATCAGCAGTAACAACTAATTTTGCCTTGGCATCAATCAAGCGATCGCGCAATGCTTCGGCACTAAAACCACCAAATACCACACTGTGGGGTGCGCCAATTCTGGCACAAGCTAACATAGCGATCGCCGCTTCCGGTATCATCGGCATATAAATACCGACGCGATCGCCTTTCTGCACACCCAGTTGCTTTAATACATTGGCAAACTGGCACACTTCCCGATGCAGTTGGGCATAAGTTAAAGTCCGGGAATCTCCTGGTTCACCTTCCCAAATCAACGCCGCTTTATTCTTGCGCCAGGTGGTGAGATGTCTATCTAAACAGTTATAAGAAATATTAGTCTTGCCACCGACAAACCACTTAGCAAAAGGTGGTTGCCAATCTAAGACTGTATGCCACTTTTCAAACCAATGTAATTCAGTTTCAGCTAAATCTGCCCAAAATTTTTCCGGGTCAGCCTTGGCTTTGTCGTAGAGTTGTTGATAATCTTCTAAGCTTTTAATATGGGCGTTTTGCGAGAATCCCGCCGCCGGATGGAATAAACGCTTCTCTTGTAGGATTGATTCTATATTTGGTTGAGACATAGTTGATCAGCACAATCACTATATGTTAGTAAAAACCATTCTTAGCCTAGTTAGGCTCTACAGAGTTTTGATTTTCGTTAAGCTGGATGAATAGAGGGGCTAGAGGCGAGTACAAAAAGTTCCAAGGATTTCATTTAGTAGAAGGTAAATATCAGCCAATTACACCCACCCCTGAAGGTAAAATGTGGAGTCAGCAGTTAGAACTGTATCTCGGCGTATATGAAGGCAAATTAAGATACTTTACTGCTGATCATCAGTTAATCCCCACACCGGAAGAAAAAGCCCAGCAAGCCGAAGCACGCGCCCAGCAAGCTGAAACTCGTGCCCAACAAGCCCAAGCGGAAGTTAATCGGTTAAGGGAGATTTTACTAGCGCAAGGTATTGACCCCGACAATATTTGATAGCATCATGAAGGTAATACGAGGTTTTTTAAATAGAATAAGTATTATTGACCAAAAGCAGGACATCATTTGCAAGCGAAAGAGATTAAGGAGCAGTTAAAATTACTTATCGAGGAAGCATCCTCGGTAGATCCAAATCTAGCGAGAAAATTGCATGAAATTAATCGTTGGGTCAAAGATATCAAGTTAGGTTCCCTAACAGCCAAACCTTTTGTTCTGGCATTCCTGTTGGAAGTAATTACGGATTCTACTATCTGGTTAATGATTAAATCATTACCTTCAGAAGCAGAACAACAAGCCAAGTTTGCTCAAATGAATGCAAATGAAAGATATTGGTATGGTTATCTTTTTCCTAAGTGGATTAATGCAACTGACGCTAAATTTTATATTTGGAAGCAAAAATTGATGTCCGGTGAATTTAATCAAGTTGATGATGATATTATTAAATTAATAGCTCAAGATATTGTCAGTCGAGAAGGTAGTTTTTGGCAGCGGTATATTGCCGACCTATCAATGGCAACAGATTTAATTGTTAGCAGTCGCAACAATCAACCTTTATGTATTCAAGTTACCAGTGTATCGGAAGAATTAAGTAACCAAAAATATCATGATTGGAAAAGCACACTTAACTCATGGGAGATAGAAAGAGGCTTGTTTGTTAGTTATAATCCCAAAGATGCGAATTTCATTAATCAGTTAGTCAACGTTGCTTTGTATAACAGTGATTATCTTGCTGACGGCAAATATCTGAAATTTGCCTAATTTCTGATGTATTTCATATAGTTAACTGCTTATCACAGCCTTTATGCCTAACCAAAGTGAAACTGCAAGCTACGAAGGACAATTAGATAAATTTGCCCAAGCCTTAGCAACAGCACGCAAAATGCAACAAGATTGGCTAACTTATGGTTTAGACTTTGTGCATATCTACGTTGAAGATGTTGATGGAGATTGGTTAGAAACCTGGGAAAATGATGAAATTTTAGGTAATCATTTATTAGATGCTGTTAAAGAATTTTTGGTGAGTGATGCTATTTTAGCTTTCCAGGTGAGACAAAAATTAGGTGAAAAATCACTGTTTGATTTTGCAGTTAACTTAGCAGCTTGTGAGCGAATTGTTGAAGAGAGTGAGAGATTATCAGCAGTGATCAATTTATTAGCTGATGATGATGCAAATAATAATGATATTGAGAATTTAGCAGCGCATCTAGTAGAAAGATTTTTTAGCTGAGAATTACCTTAGCTAAAGTGGAACATAACACAAAATAATAATTATTGGGTTCCACTTCGTTACCTCAAATCTAAGAGAATAATTAATTTTCCAACATTCTCTGAAAGTTGTGTATAATAAGCAACATTTAAACAGAAATGTGACAATACTTAGATGCGATCGCCGCAATTATGCAGCTTTTCCAAGTTAAGCTGGATAAAAGTAGCGATTGATTGCGCTTTTTATAGAAGAAACATTCTGTTAGTTTTTATTTTTGGCTTGAGAACCCCGGAATGCTAGACAGCATATTTGATTATCTCCACTTTCACTTCAGCGTCGAAGCACCAATAGTCCTGCTAATTCTAGTGTTTTTAGAGGCGGTGCTATCGGCTGACAATGCGATCGCCCTCGCTGCGATCGCTCAGGGATTAGAAGACAAGGAACTAGAAGGTAAGGCGCTGAACTTTGGTTTAGTCATTGCCTATGTGTTGCGGATTTCCCTCATTTTGACCGCTACCTGGGTACAAAATTTTTGGCAATTTGAACTGTTAGGTGCTGCCTACTTGTTATGGCTGGTATTCCAACACTTTACATCCGAAGAAACAGACGATTCTCATCATCATGGGCCAAGGTTTAGTTCTGTTTTACAAGCCATCCCGGTAATTGCTTTTACAGACTTAGCATTTTCCTTAGATAGCGTCACCACAGCGATCGCAGTTTCCCAAGAAAGATGGTTAGTACTAACTGGTGCCACCATTGGGATTATTACACTGCGATTTATGGCTGGCTTGTTTATTCGTTGGTTAGATGAATATGCCAACCTCGAAGACGCAGGTTATGTAACTGTGGCGTTCGTGGGTTTGCGTTTGCTCTTAAAAGTGATCAACGATGATTTAGTGCCACCAGAATGGTTAATGATCACTGCGATCGCCCTAATTTTAGCTTGGGGCTTTTCTAAGCGGAATCCCGCCCCATTACCCCAAGCCGAACAGGAAAAAACAGAAGTCTCGAAGTAAATTCTGAAGTCTGAAGTCTGAAGTCTGAAATGTATTTTTCATACTTCTGACTTCACACTTCATACTTCTCTTACTCGTGCAACCAAGGGAAAATATGTGGTTGCCAATTAACTAACTCTTCATCTTTAAACCACAAAGCAACTTCCTGCTGTGCAGTTTCAGGAGCATCGGAACCGTGTATTAAGTTGCGTCCAATATTGATCCCAAAATCGCCGCGAATTGTTCCTGGTTCTGCGGTTAAGGGATTGGTTGCACCGATAATTTTTCTCGCAGCCGCAATGACACCATCACCTTCCCAGACCATCGCTACAACTGGGCCAGAAGTGATAAATTCGACTAAGCTACCAAAAAAGGGACGTTCCCGGTGAACACCATAATGTTGTTCTGCCAGTTCTCTACTTACTTGGAGAAACTTTAACCCCACCAGGGTAAAACCTTTAGTTTCAAACCGACGGATAATTTCGCCAACTAGTTTACGTTGTACGCCATCAGGCTTAATTGCTAAAAATGTGCGTTCCAAAGCTGTCTCCCAAAACTTAATAAAGTTTTTATATTGTCAATTGTCCTTTGTCCCTTGTCCTTTGTCTATTGTCAAGCTCAGAGTAATTGACCAATGACAAATGACAAATTGACGAATGACAATTGACCAATCAGAGTTTATCTCAGAAATCATCACTGGGTGCATATCCATTACCAGATGAATGCGTTAAATTGTTTATTCGTGGGTGAAACACAGAGGTCAGAAATGGGTGTTGAGTCAACTGCTACATCTGATGAGGTGGTACAACTACCGTCGAATGGTCATAAATCTGAAGTGAAAAATCACAAACAAAAAAAGTTATTACCACCAAGCACTACCACAGGCGATTTGCCTCGCGCCTGGAAAATTGAGGATAGTGAAGCACTATACCGCATTGAAGGATGGGGACAACCTTATTTTTCAATTAACGCTGCTGGTCATGTTACTGTTTCCCCCAAAGGCGATCGCGGGGGTTCTCTTGACTTGTTTGAATTGGTCAACGCCTTAAAACAACGCAATTTAGGACTACCGTTGCTGATTCGCTTTTCTGACATTTTGGAAGACCGCATTGAGCGACTAAATGCTTGTTTTGCCAAAGCGATCGCCCGTTATAACTATCCAGGTGTCTATCGTGGTGTGTTTCCTGTCAAATGCAACCAACAACGGCATTTGATTGAAGATTTAGTCAAATTTGGTAAACCCCATCAATTTGGCTTAGAAGCCGGTTCCAAGCCAGAATTAATGATTGCTCTGGCTTTATTGGATACCCCAGGCGCATTGCTCGTTTGCAACGGCTATAAAGACCGAGAATACATCGAAACGGCAATGTTAGCCCAAAGACTAGGGCAAACCCCAATTATCGTTTTAGAGCAGATTGAAGAAGTCGATTTGGTGATTGCAGCTAATCGCCAGTTAGGAATTAAACCAATTCTGGGAGTCCGCGCCAAACTCAGCACCCAAGGAATGGGACGTTGGGGAACCTCCAGTGGCGATCGCGCCAAATTTGGCTTGACAATGCCCGAAATTATCGAAGCTGTGGATAAATTGCGCGAAGCCGAATTAATAGAGTCTTTGCAGTTACTCCATTTCCACATCGGTTCGCAAATTTCCGCCATCAATGTGATTAAAGATGCCATCCAAGAAGCCAGCCGGATTTACGTAGAGTTGGCAATGTTGGGAGCAGATATGAAATATCTCGATGTTGGTGGTGGCTTGGGTGTAGATTATGACGGTTCCCAAACCAACTTCTACGCCTCGAAAAATTACAACATGCAGAACTATGCCAATGATATCGTGGCAGAGTTAAAAGATACCTGTGCAGAACGGCAAATACCTGTACCTACCCTAATCAGTGAAAGTGGACGGGCGATCGCCTCTCATCAATCGGTGCTGATTTTTGACATTCTTAGTACCAGTGATGTCCCCCTCCAACCCCCCGAACCCCCACAAGAGGGAGAATCACCGATTATTAATTACTTGTGGGAAACTTACCAATCAATTAACAAAGAAAATTACCAAGAGTTTTTCCACGACGCAACGCAATTTAAAGAAGAAGCCATCAGCCGTTTCAACTTAGGAATTTTGCGTCTGCGCGAACGTGCGAAAGCCGAGCGGCTTTACTGGGCTTGTTGCCAGAAAATTTTAGCCATTACCAGGCAGCAAGATTACGTACCCGATGAACTGGAAGACCTAGAACAAATCATGGCTTCCATCTACTACTCTAACTTGTCGGTGTTTCAATCAGCACCAGACTGTTGGGCGATCGACCAGTTATTCCCAATTATGCCTATCCACCGCCTCGATGAAGAACCAACACGGCGGGGAATTTTGGCAGACCTCACCTGCGACAGCGATGGTAAAATAGATCGTTTTATTGACCTGCGCGATGTCAAATCAGTTTTAGAACTGCACACCTTCCAACCAGGCGAACCATATTATTTGGGAATGTTCCTCAATGGTGCGTACCAAGAAATCATGGGTAACCTGCACAACTTGTTTGGTGATACGAACGCCGTTCATATTCAACTCACACCCAAAGGCTACCAAATTCAACATGTTGTCAAAGGCGATACCATGAGTGAGGTAGTCAGTTACGTGCAGTATGACTCCGAAGATATGGTAGAACATATCCGCCAACGCTGCGAGAAAGCCTTAGAAGAAAAACGCATTACCCTTGCAGAATCGCAAAGGTTATTGCAAACCTACGAACAAAGCCTCAGAAGATACACATATCTGAACAGCTAAAGGCTAGGGATGAGAGACTAGTAACTAGAGATTAGGGGAGTATTTTGCAATTAATTCAAAGTTTTTAGCCCCTAGCCTCTAGTCTCTAGCCCCTAACTGGCGCTTGTCCCCAGCAATTCTTCAATTGCTTGTCGTTCTAGAGGAGTGTGGACTGGTGGTGCTTGACGAGCGTCAGTAATCAACCAGTCTAAAGCAGCAGCTTGCACATCAATAGATGCGCCTGTTTTATCTACGCAATAACGACCAAACACCAGCTTATCAACTAGACGAACACCCGGCCCCAAACGTGACCATTCAAAGATGACGCTATTATCTACAGTTGCGCCACTGCATATCCAGCAATTCGGGCCTATCATCGCTGGGCCAACGATTTTCGCCCCATCTTCAATTCTGGTCATGCCACCGATGTAAACTGGGCCAGTGATCTCTACCTTGTCCCAATTGACCGCCACATTTAAGCCAGTGTAAATGCCAGGGGCGACCTCATGACCAGGAATTTGAACGTTTTTGATTTCACCTAGCAATACACCACGAATTGCCCGCCAGTAGTCTGGTACTTTACCAATATCTACCCATTCAAAATCCATCGGAATCGCGTAGAAAGGCGCACCAATTTCTACTAGTTTAGGGAATAACTGGCTACCGATGTCATATTCAATGCCAGAGGGGATGTATTTAAATACTTCTGGCTCAAAAATGTAAATCCCTGTGTTGATATTGGTGCTGAGGGCTTCTTCTACTGAAGGTTTTTCTTGGAAAGCTTTGACGCGTCCATCTTCATCAGTGACGACAACACCATAACTAGAAACTTCTTCTAAGGGAACAGATTTAGAAATGATTGTGGCAATAGACCCTTTAGATTTATGCCACTTAACAGCTGCTGTTAAATCCAAATCAATTAAAGCATCACCGCATAATACTACAAAAGTATCGTCAAAAAACGGCGAGAAATCTTGGATACGCTTCATTCCTCCCGCAGAACCAATTGCTTCCCCCACCAGTTTACCGTCATCAATTTTGCCTTCAAAAGAATAGGCAATTTGGACACCAAACCGCTGACCATCGCGGAAATAGTTCTCAATTTCTTCCGCCAAATGGCTCACGTTGACCATAATTTGGTCAAAACCATGTTGACGCAAAAGTTCCAGTAAAAATTCCATCACTGGCTTTTGCAAGATAGGAATCATTGGTTTGGGAGTCGTGTAGGTAATTGGACGAACGCGAGTACCCTTACCCGCCGCGAGAATCATCGCTTTCATAAAATTTGTTCCTCAACCACAAGCCAGTTTACTTTCAACGAGTGATACTTAATCATCAGTTTTTATCTCTGTTCTAAGTAACTCCTAGAAACAGGGATAACAGTAATTTACTGGTTATTGCAACCATAGCGAGAGATAGACTACAGGCTTAGCCCGCCGCAGGCATCGCTAATATTCTAAATTTGCTAAAACTTAAAAAAATAGCTTTGGTATCTCTGTGTAACTTACATAATTAATTTTTAGTCTGAACTAGTAATTTAGTTTATTGGTTGTTCTACTGATTTTTGAATGTTAACTGCATCTGGAATTAGGCGAATTTGGATTTCTTGGTAAAATTCCGCTTGAAATAGCTCAACTTTAGATTGAGCCGATAACAACAGTAAAGCCCAAAACACACCAACTAAGTGGCTGTGTTCTGACTCATGGTGAGAATTATTTTGGTGCGGTTGCTTGTTTTGAGACCATAATTGTACAAGCTGTTCGAGGGTGACATAATTTTGTTCTTGAAATAATTCTTGAGCAGCACAACGTAGTACCTCCTCTAGTTCTTTGGCAACTTCTGTCAAATTTTCTTGGTGAGCTAATTCTAGCGCCTGCCGCATAGTGCGGACACTCGGCTGACGCTTCACACGAATAGGCTTATCAGCTTTCTGGACAAGTTTTAGCTGATTTGCCATTAGCTGCAATTGTTCAATTAATTCTTGCAGGGTAACACGACGCTTAGGCGGTGGCATCGCCGAGGGACGGCGGCGCAGGTGCAGTTCTAATGGCAAACGACGCTGATGCAACAGGCCGTTGTCCATATCAGTCATATCGCCATCTTCTAGAATTTCTGGAACATCTTCCGCCGTTGACCATTGCATCAAGGTATTAGCTTTGAATAATACCAGCATTGATGCCGATAAAAAAGCCTGTCCAGATTGAGATAAATCGGCTTCGTAGCCTTTTTTTGTCGCCTCTGGTGCCATAAATTCTAAATAACGGTCAATCACCTCTATTACCTTGACATCCCAAGGGTCTATTTCCCCCCGTTCAGCTTGGTCAATTAGGAGTGTGATGGTCTCTAATAGCTCGGAAGCATCCATTCTGATTTCCGAATTATGGAAGTTGTGATTTGAGGTCGGTGAAACAAATCCCAGCAAAATAGTTTAGTTAATTTAATTATTTATGGACAAATTAATATATCATTAGGTTTTTATACTGGTGTTTCAGCAAGATAACTTAATAGTGCTGAGTCACCGAAGTTTGCTCAACGCGGGGAACCCGCGCACGCAACTTCTCGCTGAGTGCTGAGTTGAAAGTGCTGAGTGTTGAGTAAAACATTCTTCCCTTGCCCCCTCTGCTTCCTCTACTCCCTACTTTATCCGGTCTTCTGGTGGGTCGTGGGTAATGGTAAAATTTGATACGAACTTACCTCCTTTGTTACTTTTAATGGCATCAAAGGTGCCTTTAATCGTACCAGCGATGGGAACAGCCACAAGTGTACCCAACAATCCAGCAATTTCAAATCCCATCAAAATAGAAACAAAAATCCAAATTGGGTTGAGGCCAATAAAGTCACCTAACAATTTGGGAGCTAAGAGATTATCTTTAATTTGTTGCATTATAATTGCGGCGATCGCAACTTGCACTGCTAACCAGCCATTTTGTAGCATTACCAAAATTGTGACTAAACTAATGCCCAAAGTTGCCCCAATAAAGGGAATCAATTCTGATAACCCAATGAGGATGGCAAATAATAAGGCAAAAGGAACTTTCATCCCGATAAAAATTGGGGTGAGAGTCAATATCATGAATAAGCCGAGTAATAATTGACTCAAAAAAAATCTTTGAAAATTTAGTTGTAGAGCTAGCGTTAAAGGCACGCCAATATGAGGTGGCAAAAGATTAATCAAACCATACCAGACGCGATCGCCATACAAAAGCATATAAAATGCCAGTACAACCACGAGTACGATATTTAATAAGCCTGACAGCAAAGTTCCTGCCACACCCACGGCACTAGACGCTAACTGTTGAACTATATTTTGAATGCTGCCATTGATTTGATTACTCAGTACTCGCAAATCTAAAGGTAAACGTCGCTTTTGGGCAAATGCTTCCAATTGTTCTAGATTTGCTTGACTAGCGGTTAACCAATCAGGAATTTTATTTAAAAGTTGAATACTTTGGTCAATGACTATTGGGACTAAGGTAACACCCAAAATCACCAACAAAGTCAATGTCACCAGCAAAACTATGATGACTGCCTGTGTACGGGTGATGCGAGCGCGTTCAAAAAATTTCACTGGGTAATTAAGTAAAAAAGCTAAAATCGCCGCAACGCTCACAATTGTGATGGGATGCTTAAAATAGTTAAAAAGTATTGATAGCAGCCCAACATTGAGAGCGATAATCGGCCCGCTCAAACCGTAGAATAACAGAGTTTGCAGAGAGGCTGAACGGCGCATTGGATTTAATGCTCTAAATAGTTATGGAATAAATTTGGGAAACTGGCGTTGATACCAGCCATGATTTATAAATATCAGGACTTACGTACAAAAATTGTCTACATATACCCCTATACCCCTACACCCTTACCCAAACCCTTGATTTTTTGTTTTCATGCGTAAGTCCTAGATATTTTTAACAAAGCCCTGTATAAGTGTATCTGTTATAGAGGAAATACATGACGATGAACACCACCATAGCTGATCTCCGCAAAGACTACACATTACAAGACTTAACTGAAACTGAAGTTGACCCTAATCCATTTATACAATTTAAAAAATGGTTTGAGCAGGCGTTAGCGGCGCAATTACCAGAACCCAATGCCATGACTTTAGCTACTGCCACACCAGATGCTAAACCTGCGGCTAGAATGGTTTTACTAAAAGATTTTGATGAACGAGGTTTTGTCTTTTTTACCAATTACAACAGTCATAAAGGACAAGAACTCGCAGAAAATCCTCAAGCCGCTTTGGTTTTTTGGTGGGCAGAATTAGAACGGCAAGTGCGAATTTGTGGTCATGTAGAGAAAGTTTCCGAAGCAGAGTCAGATAAATATTTCGAGAGTCGTCCTCCTAACAGTCGCTTAGGTGCTTGGGTTTCTCATCAAAGCGAAGTCATAGAAAGCCGAGAACTGCTAGAACAAAGAATGCAAGAATTTCAGAGTAAATATGAAAATCAAGAGATTCCCCGTCCTCCTCATTGGGGAGGCTTAAGGGTCATCCCTTGCGAAATTGAGTTTTGGCAAGGTCGTCCTAGCCGACTACACGATCGCTTGCTTTATACTCTTTTAGATGATGGCAGTTGGAAAATTGAGCGGTTATCACCTTAGAGGCTAGAGGCTAGAGGCTAGATAGTAGGTGTGGAATACTTACTCAGTACTCAGCACTCAGCACTCAGCACTTGGCTATCATTCAAAAACGTACTTTTCTGCTACCTTCCAATAGCGGGAGAAGCGTTTTAAATCGATGTAGCCGTCATATTCAAAAAATGGTTCCACTGCTAATACTTCCAATTTTAATGAACGTTCAATTTCATCGCAGATATCATCAAATCTGGGACTGGGACTTTCGGCTGTGACTACGAAATTGGCTTGATTTTCTTGAGCAAAAGCTAAGATTTCTTGGGTAACATTCCCACGGCGAATTTCTACTGGCAACTCTAGCAAACATTCATAAATAAAGGCGATGCGTTTCAGGCTTAATTGCCATTCCTCAATTAAAGCATCGTCCCAAACCCAAATCGCCGGAGCATCGGGATATTCTTGAAGTGCCGGGTTGGATGGACTAAGACAGTCGCCGTGTATCCAGATAATTGGTTTATTCATTTTTTCCCTCTCTTCCCACGCTGCCAACTTTGACTATTTGGTTTTTTCGTAAATTCCCCTTTGGGAAACAATTGCTGTTCTAATTCTTCATAGCTACCTTCAAAATCACAATGTCCGTATAGCGGGCATTTCTGGCAATAGACACCTTTGGTATAACGTTCTAAATTCTCGCGGTTGAAAAAATATGGTTTATGGCTAAAAGTGCTGGCTACCCATTGCCACGACATATTATTACTAGCAGGATCACCATCTAAAAGATGTTGCAAAAACCACTTAGCACCAGCTTGCCAACGAATACGCTGCCAATGAACGATGTAAGCAGCTAACCACATTCGTCCGTGGTTGTGTAAGTAGCCAGTTTCTCGTAACTCTTGGCTGAAACTGTCGATGCAAACTCGCCCTGTGGTACCTGCTTGAATATCTTGGGGTAATTCTGCGGCATATTCTGCGGCTGTGTAACCAGTTTTATATTCTTCTTGGTCTTGCCAGATGCCATTGCCTAGCTTGACATACAATCGCTGCCAATAATCACGCCAGCCTAGTTCGTTAATTAGTTTAGTGGCATCGTCTGGATTTTTGACGTTATCCAACACATATTCGCGGATTTCGGCTAAACTCAAAACTCCATAGCGAATATATGGTGAAAGTTTTGTGACTGCGCCTGTTAAAAAGTTCCGCGTTTTGCTGTAGGTGGCTGGGTCAACTTTTTGTAAAGCTTTTTGGGCGGCTTTGCGTCCGCCAATAGTATTACTAATATGGTCGCCTCGTTCTGCTGCTTGCGGAAACTCTTCTCGCAAATAGGCTATCAATTCATCACGGTTAGTAAATTTACGTAGCATTAATCGTAATTCTTACAGTTGAGTCTGTATAAACATAGGTGTGGAGTCGAAAAATGTTTGTCCTCCATACTAATTATTAACAAATATTAAGCAAAGATAGATTATGTCTTCTACTGAACAACAAGGTCATTACCGTTACGATCCTCGGAGTTTAGACCAGAAGGGGCCAGCACGCATATTTCCTTATGCTGGCGAAGATGGAGTATTGCGTTATATCTTAACTAGTCTGCGGGAAAATCAACTCAATCAAGGAAAGCTATCTCAACCTTGGAGCCTGACTAAATAACAAAAT
>JAGKSW010000072.1 GCA_018993265.1 Nostoc sp. TH1S01 | reverse complement strand
GGAGTTTTCGGACAAGTCTACTCTTCCTTACACCCAGTATCAACAGACAAACTTTGTACTTAATTTCTGTCTGCCTATTTTCTCTTCATCTCATAACCTTGTAATTATAGTTACACAAATCTCTATCTATCATTTGTATACAAATCTTAATTTTTTTCCCTAAAATTAGACATTTAGGATTATGCTATTTACTATCAGAAGAAAATATCCACTAATTTTTATATAAACAAATGTAATATATAAAACAATTAATCAAGTAAATTTACTAGATAAATTAGCTATTTTGAAGACCAAGTGCAGGGTTATGTAATGACTACTAGCAGTAATTCCCCAGAAAGCTTAGGAAATAATGCAGCAGCCGCAGAAAGGTTAGCCAGGGCCATTAAGGTCGCGGCTGGAGAATTTTCTCTGATATTAGTCTGTTGTGACTCTATTCCTCAAAGACAGCAGATACTCAAACTTTTAAAAGAATCGTCATCGGTAACGATCCAAGAAATGAGATTATTACCTACAGATGAAACACTATATACAACTATTACGAATACTATCGGTATTTCTCATCCTCAAGCTTTGATGGTGCATGGTTTAGAATCAGTGGTAGCAATCCCTCAACTGCTGATCAGTACTAACCTCATGCGAGATGAGTTTCGCAAAAATCTTCACTTTCCTGTAGTTTTATGGGTCAATGATGAAGTTCTAAGCCAGCTAGTTTGGTTAGCACCTGATTTAAAAAACTGGGCAGCTACTACTATGAGGTTTGATGTTTCTAATAGCAAATTAGTCGAAAATCAAGTACTTCGTGTTTAACAAAGATTTATATACATTAATATTCAAAAATTATTTTTAAACTTATAGAACAATACTTGGTTATAAATTTGGGTAAGAATTCAGCACTCAGAATGAGATAATGCCGTGGGTAGGTTTCTCGACAGTCACACAAATGTCGTTCAGAAGTCAGAATTTAAAAGCAATGAGCGCATAATTAATCTATTAATTGAGAAAAATTCGACTGAATTTTTCAACCTTATGGCTCCTGAATTCTGGCTCCTAAATTATTACAAATTTAAATTTTTAAATCGAAATTGAAAGTATCTAAATACTTAGGGTTTGCATCTAGTCTGCAATAAATTAAGTATATAGAATAAATCTACAATCAAAAATTTAACATTCCCAATTAATTGACGCGAAAACGTTATACATAGTTCCGTATGAAATTTTGGTAAAGATTCAGGAACAAATCATAACTCTACCTGCGTCTCTTCTCATGTCTGCTTCCTAAGACAGACCTTTGATAAATTCCAAATCTATATAATTTGGAAACTGAGTATTTTTTTGTCATTAACTACTAAATATTGGTTTTTAATGCCTTAAATATTCACTAAAAGAGGCATTTTATTAGGAAAACTATGCTAAAAAATAAACATATCACTAATCAAGCCAGAATTTTTACAGCTTTAATTTTGACTAGCATTTTATCTGTTGGTAGTGGGCTAACCCTGATTAAAAGTGCTACAGCTAATCCAGCTAACTTTTCACAAGTAACCAAAAGTGAAGTTTACGCAGATAAAAGTAAATCAAATCGCTTACCAGCTTCAGTAACTAACGCAGTCTTGAAAGATGTGGCTAGCAGAACCGGAATTTCTACTAGAGAGCTGCAAGTTATTAACTATAGCCGAAAAACTTGGCGTAATGGGTGTTTGGAACTAGCGCAACCAAATGAACTTTGCACTCAAGCATTAGTTCCTGGTTGGTTGGTTATAGTATCTCATGGCAAGCAAAAGTGGACTTATCACACTAATAATAATGGGCGTTCTTTGCGTTTAGCTTCTGCAACTAATTCATCACAGAAGCAACTACCAACAAAAGTTAGAGATGCAGTTTTACAACAAGCGCAAGCAGTTTCAGGATTATCCGCGCGATCGCTATCTATTCTAAATTTTCAAGCCAGAGATTGGTCGGATGGTTGCGATCGCTCTACCCCTCCTTATCCTTGTGATCCCATAGTTGTCTCTGGTTGGCAACTAACCGTAGGTGCAGCAAATCAGCGTTGGGTATTCTTATCAGATAACGATGGTTCACGCATCAAGCTGGCTCAAGGTGAAAACCCAGCCAATACAGCCAAAGCGGTTCCTATTCCCGCCAATGAATTACCCCCACCTTTAGATCAAGGTGTAATATTCCGCCAAATCTCCAGTGGTGGTTTTGCTGGGAGAACCTACCAAACAGTATTACTCAATGATGGCAGTTTGATTCGCGTACGCATTGGTGATGCCAATGATTCAGAACGTAGTGTACGCCAAATTTCTCGCCGACAAGTACAACAGTTTAAGCAACTGCTCAAACGTACCAGTGGAGAATTTAGAAATATCAGTTATCCACCATCCAGTGGCGCAGCAGATTACATTACCTATACTCTTACCAGCCGACAGGGTACGGTACAGTATAACGATATTTCACAAAATAACCTACCGCAAAATTTACAAGTGGTAATTAAAGCTTGGGATGAAATTAACAAAGTCAATTAAGCGATCGCTTTCTGCAAAACTGAAATTGCGATCGCTCTCAGCCTACCTTGATTAGCAGCTAGGACAATCGCCCTTGATTCACATTTTGCACTGCAACTCTGGCTTTGGGGCAGTTGAAAGTGCTAAAAAGCCATTTAGGCACATATTAAGAGATGATGTTTTTCTTGACTAGTCATCTCTTAATACGTGCCTAACATACCCTAAGATAGTACTATTTTTGCTTCAGGAATAGCGTCTTCAAGTTGCCTTAGTGTAAATCTAGTATGCACCGTCTTTTTTCAAAACAACTTGCACTGTTCTCAGTAAAATTTCAAAATCTAGTTGCAGTGACCAATTTTCGATGTAGCTCATATCTAGATTGACTACTTGTTCAAAATCTACAATATTGGAGCGACCTGATACTTGCCATAGACCCGTCACACCAGGTAAAACTTCTTGACGCAAGAAATGATGGTCTAAAAACTTCTCTACATCTCTAGTAGGTAGTGGACGAGGGCCGACAAGGCTCATTTCTCCGAATAAGACGTTAAACAGTTGTGGTAATTCATCTAAGCTGTAACGACGGAGAAATTTACCGATTCTTGTAATGCGAGGATCATCTTTGATTTTAAAAATGATGCCATCTTTGACTTCGTTTAAAGCTTCTAGCTCTTTTTGGAGTTTATCTGCATCAGGCCTCATTGTCCGGAACTTCCATACTTGGAATGGCTTTCCTCTTAGACCGATGCGGGTTTGTTTATAAAATACTGGCCCTGGAGAATCTAGTTTAATGGCAATAGCGATCGCTAGATAAATCGGGAAGGTAAAAATTAAAAATGCACCAGTAAAACAAAAGTCAAAAATCCGCTTCAACCAAAAGTCTCTACCAATGAGAGTTGGGCAACTAACACTAAAACAAGGCATTCCACCAATTTTTTGAATATGCAATTGTCTATGTATGGGTTTTAATTGCATAGGTAGAATGTGTACTGTTATGCCTGATGCTTGAAATAACCAGCATAAAAACATTCTATTTTTTATAGCATCCCAAGCTATAAAAACTTCTGTTATCCCTAGTCTATTTAGCCTTTCTAAAGTAGCTTCACGATTATATCTATCTAATGCTTTGGCTGTGTCATTTGCCCTAATTATGTAACGCTTTTCGTTCTTAATAAATTTGCTTATTTGTTCATAATTTTCGGGTTCGCAAATCACAAAAACTGGGTTACACCCCAGTATTTTTTGCTGACGCAAATATTTCAGACTTAAATTAACGACTAATCTACTAGTAACCACGAAAGTCGTACTTAGCAACCAAGATACAGTTAATGTAGACTTAGTTGCATCGATAATAGGTTGATGTAAAACACTAACAAGTAATATTAAGCCGTGGGCAAAAGTTAGTGTTTTGATAATACTAAAGTAGTCATGACGTTGCTGACCTGACTTATATGTACCTTGGAGAGCTAATGCTCCAATTTGGATCAAAATTAACTCAGGTATATAATTGTTCTTTGCATAACCAGCCGCATTGACTAGGGAAACTTGATATTGAGCTAATTTCCAAGCTAGGAACAAGACACAGCAATCCACCACTACTAATGTTAGTATCCGTAGCCACCAAGCTCCTTTACTCAGTTTGAAGAATGCAGCAGCGCGTAAATCTTGAGCAGAAGTACGCCAATTATCGTAGTTGGTTAAATGTTTGGTAGTCGTACTTTGATGAGTCATATACAACCTGATCTTGGTATATTTAGATAATTTTTTTCAAACAAAATCTGCGACTAGGATGAATGTCATCTCTCCGTAAGATTTACAGTCTAAACTTATTCAAATAATAATTTATAAGCGTATACGTTTTTACCTAATGTAAACATGCTTTTACTAAAATTAGGTAAAAATAGTGCTGTTTGAAACATTGATATTTTGGTATTAACTGCGAGAATCTTATTAGTATACAGATGACAAAATCGCTAAATCCTAAGCATCTTCATCGAAACTTTATATTTTTTGCAGTTATTTGAGATTTATTCCGAAATAACTTGCATTGGGGTCAGGATTAATGTTATTTTTTTATACTGTGAAAAATACTTTTATAAGTAAAATATATATTACAGCCCTACTACTTAAATATTAGTTTTACTCTAGGTATTTTAAAATACCAGTTTAATGCAGAGATGCGATCGCTTTTGATAATCTAGTGTTGCTAGTGCAATCAAGCTTTAAAGCGCCAAGTTAACCCACTAGTGAAAGCAACAGTAGTATTTAAGCAGACACGATATATATGAGGGAAACCTGACCACGCTAGTGGCTCCCTTACACCCTCATACCGTTTCACTTTAAAAATGATACAAATGGACAAGCAGCGTCTCAACTTCTCTCGGCGACCAGAAGCAGAGGAGCAGAGGAAGTGATTTGTATCAGTAATTTCGTGAAATGGTATCACACCCTTGCCCAAACCCTTGATTTTTCGTTTTCAAGCGTAAGTCATAATTAATTACATACTTGAGGTAAAGTTGCATCCTCAAGATTTGCACCGATGAGGTTAGCACCACTGAGTTTAGTACCTGTGAGGTTAGCACCAGTTAAGTTAGCACCAGCCAAGTTTGCTCCTTGAAGATTAGCCCAACTCAAGTTTGCTCCTGTTAAGTCAGCTTCACTGAAGTTAGCTTGGAGCATGTATGCATTGCTTAGATATGCATGACTAAGATTAGCATTGCATAAATCTGTTTTGTAAAGATAAGCTCCAATTAAATCTGCTTTGTAGAGATTAGCCTTGCTCAGATCGGCTGTAATCAAGTTAGCTTCAATTAGGTTAGCATAGGCGAGATTGGCACGGATGAGTTTTGCTGCACCTAAATCTGCGCTTCTGAGATTCGCATCTTTGAGATCAGTGCCTATGAGGATAGCATGGGCGATCGCAGCTTCTTTTAAATTTGCTTGACTCAAGTCAGCACCAATGAAATTAGCATGACTCAAATCTGCTTGTGTCAAAGTCACTTCCCTCAAGTTAGCCACACTAAAGTTAGCTGCAATCAAGTTTGCTTCAATTAACTTGGCTTGATAAAGGTTTGCACCACTAAAATCTGCACCGTTGAGGTTAGCACGCACGAGTAAAGCCTGACTCAAATCGGCTTTGGCCAAGTTGACTTTTTGCAGGTTTGCACCCCGGAGGTTGTCTCCTTGCAAATATGCAGCACTAAGGTCTGGTTGAATTTGAGGATTTTTCTGTCTCCATTCACTCCACCTAACTGCACCTGCTTTCAGTAAAACCAGATGCTCTTGATTTGCCATTTTCTCTCCTTTACTCCTGGCGGCCACTATTAGGATTTGTCCGACCAGCTACATTTTCAATCGCGGTTAACGCTCCCCTTGCTCCTGCTAGAATATCCCGTTCTTGTCCACCTAAATACAACCTGCCAAAACTACCGACAGCTTGCACTTCCAGAATATTAATTGCAGCAGCTTTTTCTGCTTCATTAGCGGCTAATGCGGCGTAAGCAGCAGGTTCAACTTCTAATACATACAAGGTTTGTCCCGCTAGCAGCAGCTGTCCTCGGCGGGTACGATTGATTAGTTGTGTTTGATAAGCATCTATGTTGCGGATGATTTGACTAGAAACAACACGCGGTTTTAGACATTCTTCTCGTTTGACTCCTAACATATCTAAAATCGCCTGACCAGCTGTGCGTGTTTCCCCTTGGGAACCAGAATGAACTTCTAATAAACCGTATAATCGCTCAACTACCTGGACTCCCGGACGAACAGAGGCGGCTTTCAATGCTACATCAGTAATTTTATTGATTTCAATACCAGGAGAGATTTCAATCCACAGTGATGTATCTCCTGGTAAAGGCAAGAAACCTTGAGCTACTGTTCCCATATAGGCTGCGTGTTGAGGTTGCAAGCTGTCAAGAAATACGAAACTGCGTAGTTCTATACCCAAGGTTTTGCTCTCCAGTCATGAGGTAAAGTTTACATATTGCAATAATATGCCTGTAACATTAAACTACCATAAGCGATAGTGAATACCTCTCATCACAATTTTGGATTTTAGATTTTGTCAAAAGTAAGCTAAAACACATCCAAATTGCTTGACCACTCTTGAAGGTCGTCCTTGGTCATTCGTCATTAGTTATTTGTATTGACAAAGGACAAGGGACAAATGATTAATGACAATCTCCACTCCTAGAATATGCCACTTGAATGCACATCAGTTTAGTCAGTCGGTTAGATAAGTTTCCCGGCGTGAGCAGACTTTACGATGACTGTTAGAGCAAAAATCTTAACCAATATTTCGCCAGTATTACGAATTAAACAAATAAACCCCAGTTTCTCAAGAAACACCGGGGTTTTTAACTCTTGCAATCGAGTTTCATTAGACTTCTTGCATAAATACTTTGGTGTTGCTAACAATACTATTTAAAAGCTCACGCAAAGGCAAGGCAGCGCGTTGGGGAGACAGCGCCGTGGGCGGCTTTGCCGACTTGAGGCGACTGTCGGCGGGTTTCCCGACTTGTAGCGACTGCCGTGCAAAGACGCAAAGAAGAACGCAGAAAGATAACTCTTGAATTTATGTATTTGGAGTTTTCAATTATTCGTGCAAGAGGTCTATTGAATATGTATAGGTAGAATTCAGAATCTCTGATTCTCTAGACTGTATTTGTTATCCCCACACCCTGATACTCTTTTCCTATTCCCTATTACCCACACCTTATTTTTAACTGCCTAAATCTAACTGTACTTCTAACCCATCATTACCATTTGTAGACAAAGCAGGCTGTAAAAAAATAGAATTACTAGGAAGTGAGATTGCTCGATTAAAGCGCAGCCCTTCAGATGATGATTTATGTGTTTGATTGTTATTGGAGGTGTGGTTTTTTGCTCCTTCAAAGAATTTCATGAAGTCATCTTCGGCTGTTCTTTTACCAATGCCTTCGAGAGAATCACTAGTTATTTTGTAGCTTTCCTCTGTAACATTGGGAGCAGCTAATGACTGAGCGCGAACCGGGCTTTCTAAGCTGACAATAGCTGCTATAACTGTCACAGCAGCAATGATTTTAGCTTTCATAAATTTTATCCCAATTCTTTTGTTTGGCTTGCTTTTATTCTTTAAGCAAATAATTTCCGTAATCTTTGCTATTCGATATAATCAACATCTGCCCATATTTTATTTAATACGCAAATTCTCTGTCAATACTTTCTAAAGTTTGATTACAAAACAGAATTTATAGATCATAAATTTTTGCTTATTTCCTCAAATTTAGAATAAATATTAAGATTAAAGTATATAAATAAATTTTAGTAAAATAGGCTTTGCTCTATTAAATATAAATCATTTTTTAACAAAAAAATCCCCAATTTCTTTCAAGAATTCGGGGATTAAAGCATTGAATTGAAAATTAAAAAACATTACTGGGATTGCTTAGTAAAGCTATAGATTTGCTGCTTTTCCAAACTATCGCTAATCGAAGAAGGCAAAGTATTTAAAGGCAAAATTTGGCGATCAAGTTGAATCTGCAAATTGCTCAGGGGGTCGCAACCAGAAGAAATGAGAAATTCTAGTTTCTGGATGTAAGGCAAGGTAGTCAGATTATCCAAAATTTGGCAGACAGCTTGCACATAAGGATGACCGTTTTGTTGGTACCAATCACAACTGGCTACTTTTGGTTGGTCAAAGCCTAAGTGTACTGTTAAAGATGGTTCATCGAATAAAGCGAGCGCCAAAGGACGGGCTTCTTCTTGCAATAATAAATCGTGGTTTCTGGCTAAATGGCGTAATTTTTCCAACCTTTCATAACGTCTAGTGATGGATTGGGGGTCATCTTGCCAATGAATTGCAATTGTCACTAGATAGGTCTGCAACAGCATGTGACCTAGTTTTTTCGCTTTGGTTGCTAAGTAATAGGAATTGTAGTCGTTTGCCTCAATTAACAATGGTACGCGATCAACGACTTCCAACCCATAGCCTTTAACGCCAGCAATTTTACGAGGATTATTGGTAATTAGGCGAATTTTTTTGACACCCAAATCCATGAGCATTTGCGCGCCCATACCATAGTCGCGCAGGTCAGCCGGAAATCCTAAACGCTCGTTAGCTTCTACGGTATCTAGACCCATATCTTGTAAGGAATAGGCTTTGAGCTTATTAATTAAACCGATACCCCGGCCTTCTTGACGCAAGTAAACAACGACACCTTGACCAGCAGTTTCAATCATTTTCAAAGCGGCTTGCAACTGCATCCGACAATCGCAGCGCAAAGACCCCAAAGCATCGCCAGTTAAACATTCTGAGTGCATCCGCACCATCACTGGTTCATCTTGGAAAGTCGCGGGATCACCTTTGACAATGGCAACATGTTCGCAATTGTCGAGGGTGTGACGGTAAGCGTAGATTTTGAAATGACCGAACTGAGTGGGTAACTCAGCAATACTTTCGCGGATGACGAGGCGGTCATGTTGCAGGCGATAACTGATTAAGTCCGCAATACTGATAATTTTTAAATTGTGGTTTCTGGCATACTCAATCAACTGGGGTAACCGCGCCATTGAACCATCAGAGTTTTGAATTTCACAAATCACCCCAGCCGGGTAAAGTCCAGCCAAGCGAGATAAATCTACAGCGGCTTCTGTATGTCCGGCGCGTTTGAGGACACCGCCAGCCTTGGCACGAATTGGGAAAATATGTCCAGGACGACGTAAATCTAAAGGTTTGGTGGCGGGATTGAGAGCAACTTGAATAGTCCGAGCGCGGTCTTCGGCAGAAATACCTGTGCTGACACCTAAATGGGGGCCAGCGTCGATACTAACAGTAAAGGCCGTTTGGTTAGTGTCCGTAATGTTAGTTACCATTAACGGTAAGTCTAGCTCGTCTAAGCGATCGCCTGTCATCGCCAAACAAATCAACCCTCTAGCTTGCACCGCCATGAAATTAATCATGTCAGGTGTGGCAAATTGGGCAGCACAAATCAAATCACCTTCATTTTCCCGGTTTTCGTCATCTACCACAACAATGACGCGGCCTGCTTTGAGATCAGCCAAAGCAGCATCTATGGAATCAAATTTAAAAGCTGGGTGAGATGCAGCACTATGATCAGTGGTTTCTCCAACTTGCGGCACTACACTCATTTGCGAGTTTTCGCCTTTAGATGGAGTGTTATCAGACTGCCATGTAGGTTTAGGCATTGACACAAAAAACTTCCAGTTAGTGATAGTAAATTTTTTTTAACAATTTCTATATTGTGATTGTAACTCCTTTATACGGTGGAGAATACACTAGCAATGTTTCGATAACATGGTCTAGACTCTACCGTTAAAATTGGGGTTCAGCACGAAAGTGCAATCAATAGTTAAAAAGTCGTAGTCAAGGGGATAGGGAGATTCACAAAGAATAAATTCAGACTGCTGAGGTAACAAATGACAAATGACCCTTGACCTTTGACCATTGACTGATACATTAATCAAAAGCGGATAAGGATTTCAAAATCATGGGCAATTTTAGGCGCGTACCCGTTGGGATTGTTGGCGCGTCAGGCTATGGTGGAGTGCAGCTAGTTCGACTACTGATGGAACATCCAGAGGTGGAACTAGTTTATTTAGGCGGTGAAAGCAGTGCAGGCAAATCTTTTGGGGATTTGTACCCACATTTGGCTCATACAGTGAATTTGCCAATTGAGGCGGTAGAGCCAGAGGTAATTGCTCATCGCTGTGAAGTTGTGTTTTTGTCTCTGCCAAATGGTCTGGCTTGCCAAATTGCACCGCAATTATTAGAAAAAGGCTGTAAGGTACTGGATCTGAGTGCGGATTATCGATTTAGTGATTTGGCAACTTACACCAGTTGGTATGGACAAGAAAGAAGCGATCGCACTGCGGCGGCGACGGCAGTTTATGGCTTACCGGAACTGTACCGCGATCGCATTGCCGAAGCCCAATTAATTGGTTGTCCTGGCTGTTATCCCACCGCCAGCTTGTTGGCATTGTCACCACTGTTAAAGCAAGGCTTAATTGTGCCAGAAACCGCCATTATCGATGCCAAGTCTGGCACATCTGGCGGTGGACGACAAGCAAAAGTCAATTTATTACTAGCAGAAGCCGATAATTCCCTAGCTGCCTATGGTGTTGTGCGTCACCGTCATACCCCAGAAATTGAGCAGATTTGTAGCGAATTAGCCGGTCATGAAGTGACTGTACAATTTACACCCCATCTTATACCAATGGTGCGCGGCATTTTAGCGACTGTCTACGCTACACTGCGCGACCCCGGATTGGGCAGAGATGATTTAATTACAATTTATAACGCTTTTTACCGTAATTCTCCTTGGGTAAAAGTCTGCGAAAGTGGTGTTTATCCCCAAACCAAGTGGGCTTGCGGTAGCAATCTTTGTTACATCGGTGTAGAAGCTGACCCGCGTACAGGTCGGATAATTGTGATGTCAGCAATTGACAACCTAATTAAAGGCCAAGCGGGTCAAGCAATTCAGTGTTTGAACTTAATGATGGGTTGGGATGAAACCTTGGGGTTGCCCAAGTTGGGATTCTATCCTTGAAGTATGAAGTCAGAAGTGTGAAGTATGAAACTTCATACTTCATACTTCAGACTTTATTTCACCGTACCAGCATAAATGGCGCGATCGCCTAATTCATCCTCAATCCGAAGTAAGCGGTTGTACTTAGCAACCCGTTCGCTACGGCACAGAGAGCCTGTTTTAATTTGACCAGCGCGGGTAGCTACTGCTAGGTCAGCAATTGTTGTGTCTTCGGTTTCACCGGAACGATGGCTGATCACTGACCGGAAACCGTTGCGCGTTGCCATGTCAATTGTTTCTAAGGTTTCTGTGAGGGAACCGATTTGGTTGAGTTTAATCAACACGGCGTTACCAGCTTTGGCTTCAATCCCTTTCCGCAAGCGGGTAGCATTAGTTACAAATAAGTCATCCCCTACCAATTGTACCTGTGAGCCAATTTTCTCGGTTAGTAATTGCCAGTTAGACCAGTCTTCTTCGTGCAAACCATCTTCAATTGAAACGATGGGATACTGGTCAACTAATTGTCCTAAATAATCAATGAACTCAACGGGAGAGTGGGGTTTACCATCGTAAACATACTGACCATCTTTGTAAAATTCGCTGGCTGCCACATCTAACGCCAAAGCGACTTGTTCCCCTGGCTTGTAACCTGCTTTTTCAATCGCCGCCACCAGCAATTCTAAAGCTACTTGGTTCGACTCTAGGTTAGGCGCAAAACCGCCTTCATCACCCACACCAGTCAGCAAACCTTTATCATCCAAAACTTTGCTGAGAGTGGCAAATACTTCCGCACCCCAACGTAAAGCCTCTTTAAAAGAAGACGCACCAATGGGGACAATCATAAACTCTTGAAAATCCACATTGTTAGCTGCGTGTGCGCCACCATTAATCACATTCATCAACGGGACTGGTAATAAATTTGCCAAAGGCCCGCCTAAATAGCGATAAAGAGGAATACCCAAAGATTCCGCGCCTGCTTTGGCTGCTGCGAGGGAAACAGCCAAAATCGCATTTGCGCCTAAATTGGCTTTGTTTGGTGAACCATCCACCGCAATCATTGTGCGATCGATGAGTTCTTGGTTCAGCGCATCCAAATTTAACAACTTTGGAGTTAAGATTTCTTTGACGTTCTGTACCGCCTTGAGAACACCTTTACCACCGTAGCGGCTTTTATCATTATCCCGCAGTTCGTGGGCTTCAAAAGTTCCTGTAGAGGCTCCACTGGGAACCTGCGCTAGCCCCACAGCACCATTTAGCAAATGCACCTCGGCTTCAACTGTGGGTCTACCCCGTGAATCGAGAATTTCCCGTGCGACAATTGCCTCAATCGCTGTATCTACAATGTTACTCATCTGTGCTTTGTCCTTTATTCGAGTGCGTTCTTACTGTTGAGCGCCTTAAGTCCAGTGGATTAACCTAACCGTTAGCATAGGCTGTTCAGCGACCTGATGGGCTGAGATTAAAGAAGATTTCCAGATATAGCAGAAGGCAGGAGGCAGAAGGCAGAAGGCAGGAGGTAAAAATCTTACTATTGCTGCCATTCAAGCTTTCTAAATGTCTTACTTATGTAACTACGGCTATATTTGGTAAATCCCTTTAGGATATGCGAACTTTGGATTTTGGATTATTTCTGAGTCAAAAGTCAACAGTAAGCCATATTGTGTCAAGTCAAGTGCTGAGTGCTGAGCAAACAATTCTTCCCCTGTTCCCTGTTCCCTATTCTCTGTTCCCTCTTCCGCAGGAAGTTGATTTTTCGATAAAAGCGATCGCTCTTGCTGCCAACAATGATAATTTTAAGGATTGGGAACCCTTAAAAATCGAAGTTTATGAACGCAGCCGACGATAAAACGATTGTTCGTGAGTATTTCAATTCCACAGGGTTTGACCGCTGGAAGCGGATTTATGGCGATGGCGAAGTCAATAAAGTTCAGCTAGACATCCGCTATGGTCATCAACAAACAGTGGATAAAGTTATCGGCTGGCTGAAAAATGATGGCAATTTATCTGAGCTATCAATCTGTGATGCTGGCTGCGGTGTAGGTAGCCTGAGCATTCCCTTGGCAACAGAAGGTGCTAAGGTTTATGCCAGCGATATTTCCGAAAAAATGGTGGAAGAAGGCAAACAAAGAGCATTAGAAGCTTTGGGAAATTCTACCAATCCAACTTTTGCTGTCCAAGATTTAGAATCTTTGACAGGAAATTACCACACCGTGATTTGCTTGGATGTTCTTATCCACTACCCCCAAGACAAAGCTGATGAAATGATTTCTCACCTTTGTTCTTTAGCAGAATCACGAATAATCATCAGTTTTGCCCCCAAAACTTGCGCTCTCAGTTTACTCAAAAAAATTGGTAGTTTCTTCCCAGGTGCTAGCAAAACAACTCGCGCTTATCTACACCGTGAAGCTGATGTAGTGAAGATTATCGAAAAAAATGGCTTCACCGTCCAGCGTAAGGAAATGACTAAAACTCGCTTCTATTTTTCTCGCTTATTGGAAGCGACAAGAAAGTAAGTGCTGAGGAGCCACTGCGTTGGGCGGCTTTGCCGAGGGACTTCCAGAAATTAAAATCTTCAATAATCAAGAGCAAAGATGTTGATCAGAATCTTTCTCTTCCTCTGCACCTCTGCTTGACGGCAGTTGCTCCTCCTCTGCTACCCCTGATGATTGGATATTTTTTTCAGAAAATAACATTCACAGTATTATCACAAACTATCCAATAAATTAAATTTTAATTTTCGATGAAAAATTTGTCTGATTATTTTCAAAATAATTAGAGTTGAGTTTAAAATTTTTAACTAACTTTTGAAACCAACATCTGTTTTATCAATCATATTTGTAATAAAACAACTGAATTGTAAAGCGATATTACAAACATTGCAAAAATATTTAGAAATTGTTTTGTAGCCAAACATGGCTCTAACGTAGAACCTATAGGAAAGACTTGAGGCAAATGTGATGAGCATTAGTGATATTAAAAACTATCGGTTTGTCTGTACCCTGACCTTTGGCGACATCTACGGTCAAATTATTGTTTGGCTGATTACAATTGCAGTTAGTCTCGCATCTGCCTTAGCACTGATGGGTGCGAGACGACCAGTATATGCTTTAGCAACTGTAGGTCTAATTGTTCTGCTTTCGCTGCCTTTCTTGCTGTTTGCTTTTGTAACTACATTGTTAAATCATATTGAACTAGTTGCTATAGAGCCAGGAACCAAAACTGTACCTATCCCTGGTAATATTTCCCAGCAAAAACCTGTACAAGCTACTAGCTGAAGATTTGGGAGTAGGGAATAATGGATCTTATTAATTTTTGATGGTTAATTTTGAAGGAATGAATAACTTCCCTGTCAGCAGACAGGGAATTTTTTTGTAAAGATTAGAAACTGCTCAGTGAATCGCATCTCTACAATAGAACAGCAGCTTTTTGCGATCGGGACTAGTTATGCTGGAACATGATGTGATTATTGTCGGGGGCGGATTGGCAGGATGTCGGGCGGCTGTGGAAATTGCCCGTACTGACCCCAGTTTAAATGTTGCTGTAGTCGCTAAAACTCACCCTATCCGTTCTCACTCGGTTGCAGCCCAAGGTGGAATGGCTGCATCGCTGAAAAATGTTGATACCGAAGATTCTTGGCAAGCACATGCTTTTGATACGGTCAAAGGTTCTGATTACTTAGCAGACCAAGATGCAGTAGCCATTCTCACCCAAGAAGCGCCAGATGTGGTCATTGACTTAGAACACATGGGCGTTTTGTTCTCCCGCTTACCCGATGGTCGCATCGCCCAACGGGCTTTCGGGGGACATTCTCACAATCGCACCTGTTACGCGGCTGATAAAACTGGTCACGCAATTTTGCATGAATTAGTCAATAATCTGCGGCGTTACGGTGTGCAGATTTATCAAGAGTGGTACGTAATGCGCCTGATTTTAGAAGAAGGGCAGGCGAAAGGTTTGGTGATGTATCACCTCTTGGATGGGCATATCGAGGTGGTCAGGGCAAAGGCTGTGATGTTTGCCACTGGTGGTTATGGTCGCGTTTATAACACGACATCCAACGATTACGCTTCTACAGGCGATGGTTTAGCGATGACTGCACTTGCAGGTTTACCCTTAGAAGATATGGAGTTTGTGCAATTCCACCCCACAGGCTTATATCCAGTCGGCGTGCTGATTTCTGAAGCCGTGCGAGGAGAAGGGGCGTATCTAATTAATTCTGAAGGTGATCGCTTTATGGCAACCTACGCACCCAGCCGGATGGAACTAGCCCCTCGTGATATTACCTCACGGGCGATCGCTTACGAAATTCGGGCGGGGCGTGGTGTTCATCCCGATGGTAGTGCTGGCGGCCCCTTTGTCTATCTGGATTTGCGCCACATGGGCAAAGAAAAAATTATGAGTCGCGTTCCCTTCTGCTGGGAAGAAGCCCACCGCTTAGTCGGTGTTGATGCGGTGACTCAACCAATGCCAGTCCGTCCAACAATTCATTATTGTATGGGTGGTATTCCTGTTAACATTGATGGTCAAGTTCGCAGTAGTAATGAGGGTTTCGTTGAAGGCTTCTTTGCTGCTGGGGAAACTGCTTGTGTTTCTGTTCACGGCGCAAATCGTTTAGGTAGTAATTCGCTATTAGAATGTGTAGTTTATGGTAAACGAACTGGGGCGGCGATCGCTCAATATGTCCAAAAACGTAAATTACCTACTATTGAAGAACAACGTTACATCAAAGAAGCCCAGCAAGAAATTCAAGCTTTACTAGAACAACCAGGACAGTATCGCATTAACCAAGTCCGTCAAGCCTTTCAAGATACCATGACCGAATTCTGCGGCGTTTTCCGCACTCAAGAATTAATGAGTCAAGGCTGGGAAAAAATCACAGAAATCCAACAAAAATATTCTCAGGTTTACTTAGACGACAAAGGTAGTTGCTGGAATACTGAACTTGTAGAGGCTTTAGAACTGCGGAGTTTGATGGTAGTTGGACAAACCATCTTAGCATCAGCCTTAAATCGCCAAGAAAGTCGCGGCGCACACTTCCGTGAAGACTTTCCACAGCGAGATGATGTCAATTTCCTCAGACATACAATGGCTTACTATTCACCCGCAGGTATTGATATTCAATATCGCCCAGTAGTGATTAATATGTTTCAGCCACAAGAGAGGAAGTATTAAGTAGATTTAGGAGATAGGATGATACCGCAATCATCCTATTGCCTCCTAAATTATGTATGAGTTTCAAACTTTGTTGCAATATTCTTCAGACTGGTTCAAACATACTACAATGTTCTCCAACCTTTCTCTGAAGAAGCCTAAATATGCAATTCAGTGATGATGAAATTCTATTTATCAAATTATGTAAAGGTCTTGTGCAAATATGCGATCGGATTAACCGTGGTGAACCAGCATATCTAGTTGATGATGAATCACAGCCTTTTCCCAAGACATTATACGAGGCATTTCAAGGACTGAGCTTGAAATGGATACTGCGGGATAAAGAAATGCGACATCCTGCAATATTGTGCATGGTTGAGGCTGCTAGAAAGTCAGTAGAAGAAGTTGATACCGTTTCACTTTAAGTTTGATACAAATGGGTCGCAGAGGGAAAGGATTAAAAACCAATGGATTTGTATCAGGATTTTCGTGAATTGGTATGAGTCTGATTTTTCCGAACTTGTGGATTTTTCTGAAGAGCCGCTAATTGAGAATATGTCGCGTCCATCAGAGGAATGTGAAGCTTGGGCTAGTAGATATGCACTAAATCTAGAAAGAGAGCAAAATCAAAGCTATATTCCCCGTCTCATGGCAGAAATTGAGCGGTTGAGCTTACCAAACAGTACCTACACCATTTTCCGTCGATTTATTGCTGAAAACCCATTTCCTAGTGATGCAACAATTGCTCTATTCCGCTCTAAAAATCCCATTATCGAACCAGTCCAAGACTTACTGATGCAAGCGTATCGAGACGCGCCTCCGCAGTCGGAGTCTATGCCATTATGCAAAACTTGCGGTGGATATTTAGATTGTGCGGCACGAGATATTGACGGCTGTTGTGAACCATTAGAAGGTCGAGTAGATAGAGCACCAATAGAAGATACCGTCATTTGCCTAATTAGACCTTCATTAATCGAATTACGGTTAGCCCAAACTCTCGAAAAATTGGGTTTACAGGTAGAACTATGGACTGAATTAGACAAAGCAGATTTGAGGGTAACACTACCAAATGGAGATATTTGGGCGCTTGATGCCAAAGACTGGGGAAGTGCGACCATGCTGGCTAGAGAATTAAATCAAGATACTATTCCAGATATTTGACAGTCTAGATCATTTTTTGTAGTGCCAGATTACCGATGGAAAAATCTGGCATATCAGGCAGCTTTTAAAAGTCGTTATTTGGGAAGTTTACTTGTTTTGTCGGAAACAGAATTAATTAACCGTGTCAAGGAGATTTTAAAGTGAGAGATAGAAGCACTTTAACTGATGGTTTAAAAAAAGCGATGGGGGGTAATTCTGCCCAGATTGGAATGCAATTTTCCGACTTTGCCAGTACAGAGTTGATGCTTCATGCCCTACAAACTTATTTCTCTGAGCAATCTATTCGCAAAGCACATTTATTGCTGCAAGGCTACAGAGAACCAAGCATAACAGATGAACAGTGGCAAATCTTGAAGCGTCTACGCCATTTAACTCCAGAGTTTCGCAGTTCTATTAGTTGGGAAATTGCTCTCCGTAGTTATGATGAAGTTGCTAAAAGTTCACCTGCTGGTTACGCAGGTTATGAAATTAATTACGATACTAATACAATAACTTCTACAAAAAAGATGGCATTGGCTCGGTATCAGCTTTACGAAAGACTGCTGACTAAAGAGCCATTAAAGTTCCGCAAAGATAAATACAGACCCGCTCCATCTGGTGACTATGAGTTTAACCTGAACCCATTAGTAACACGTACAATCAGAATTCCCAAAGAAATTGCTAATATTGGTGTACAATACGCCACTCAAATTCCTAATATTAAGCTCTCCCAGAATCGTCAGCCTATCAAAATATCTTTAGCAGATTTAATTAAAAAGGGAACTGAGCTTCAATCTGTTTTAGGCTACGACGCAGGGCAAATATTAAATCAGTCAATCTACTGGGATCTTCAACAGGATGAAGAAGCTAGAGAAGTTTGTATAGATAAAGAAGCGCATATTTTAGGCCCAACAGGGAGTGGCAAATCTACTCTAATTGATTGCAAAGTTGCACTTTTGATAGAGCGCGGTAAAAGAATAGCAATTGCTACCAATAGTGTAGGTGAAGTGCAAAATTGGTTAGAGTTCGCTCAAAAAGTTGGGATTAAGGCAGTTCCAATTATTGGAGAATCAGAACGACACAAACATCTCAGCCGATTAAATCAAGCTGTAATGTTTAGCAACAAACAGCAGCCTTTTACTCATCCTGGTTTTAAATGGCTGGCGCAGTCCTGCCCATTGTATAGCTTGGCACAACCCCAAATTTCACAAGCATCAAATGGTCAACGCAGCAGACCACCATGTTTCGGCAAACTTAGAGATATCAATGACCCAAATAAGGTCTATGATTGTCCCCTAGCTCCTATCTGTCCCAGACATATTAAAGCTAGTGAGCTAGAAAATGCACAATTAATTGTTGGAACTTTACAAGGTTTTATTCAGAAAAAAGTTGCTGCTCACAATCTGATTGAAAATATCACCATCCTAGAATATTTAGCACTGACAACAGATTTATTTATTATCGATGAAGTGGATCTTGCTCAACCCAAGCTAGATGAAATTTTTTATCCTACAGTGACGCTAGCATCCTTTGATTTGTTACAAGACACGTGGACAAGAACAGAGTCTTGGCAACAGGTACATGGTCTTATGGAAGGCGAGGTTGTTGTGCCAAGAAGATATAGCGATCCCCACTTGGAACAGTCAGAAGATCAGCGCCATTTAGCCAACAGAGGAATTGGGGCTTTGATGTATTTGATGAGAAACATCACAAAAACTATTAAGGGTAAAAATCAGAGTCAAGAAATTGAAAAACTTTTAAAAGGTTACACAAAGGAAGGAAAACTATTCACTGCTTGGACATTTTTCGATCAATTAGCTGAACAACTTTCAGGTATAGCTAATGTTAAGGCTGGTAGTCATAAAATCAGAAAACAAACAGCAACAAAGTATGAGCGTAACCGCGAGCGGTATCGGGAGATTTTTAAGCGAATACAAGATAATCCTGTTAGCCCTGATACCACAGGTCTAAATAATACTGATTTAGTAATTGCAAAGCGTTTAGCACTTGTTTCTGGAGCATTACTTGCTGGTGATTTGTTAATGACAGTACCACATCCAGTGTGCAAGAAGTTTATTCAAACAATGCGATGGGATATTAAATTTGAAAAGCTGGAATCTGATGTTGAGCGATTTATCGATAATCTTGCTAAATTGCTACAGTTAGCAATTTACGCAACACACGTATTAGGTGCATTAAGTAAGCACGTTTCTGCTAGAGGTTATGCCAGCGTTGATATGGAATCTAGTTTACCGATGACCCCTCCTGGTGATTTTGAATGCTTATTACCCAATTCTCCCGTTGGTTCTGTCACAAGCGCCCAATTTATTAACGGACAAATGAAAATATTTCGGGGAATTGCTTTAGGTAGATCGCTTCTGAGCCAATGGAATTCCATATTTAGTATAGATGGTTTGACTCCAGCAAATTTGTTAGTGACATCAGCCACCAGTTACTCAGGAAATACAGAACAGTCGTATCCTTTTCATGTGCAATTGAAGCCAACCTTATTAATAGAACCACCTCCTGATAAGTCTCAAGCTGTAGCTCATGAAAGTGAATTCTTTTATTGCCCTGTGGTTGATGATGCAGGGTATCCTGTTTTTATCTCCGGTAGTCAAGGAGATGATCGGCAAGAGAATATTAGCCGCATGATTGCAGGACTTTGCCGTAAAAGTAAGCAAGGTCAGCCATTAATTGAGCAATTTCAAGATTATTTAGCAGCAAATGTTGGTAGCGATCGCAAAAACCTGCTCATTGTTACAAATAATTACTTTCAGCCCATCTACCTGGAATACAACGAGGGACTGGTTAAAGATATCGCTGGCTATGTGATGCCATTTCCCAATCTGGCTAAGTTTAATGCCCATTATGGAAAACCTGAAGAAACCGCTCCAACAACTTCATTAATTGCTATACTCCGACTGTTGTTGCCGCAGATTCGCGTTATCAATAATCAATTTATAGTTAATAACGAACCAAACCCAGCTGCTTTCTTTGCTTATGAACCAGTTGACCCAGAAATTCTCTCCCTCATATTTCAGAGATGGGTTGAGGTATGTTATCCAGAATCAGAACACGCAGCGTTAAAGCAATATTACAGTACCGATCAGTTTTGTTGGACTGAAGCTACACCAGACCATCTTGAATTTTGGGTTCCTTCGTGGGCGATCGCTTGGGAACTCAGCAAGCATGAGTATCAATTAGGAGAAAATTCATTCAAGTTTTTATTTGGCCCAGGCATAAGCAAAAATACCGTTGAACTTGTTTCTTGGCCGCCTTTTAAAAATACGCATGGTCATCGAGCATCCATTGCACTTGTGATATCAACGCAAAGTGATATTGACCCTAAAAAAATCAATGTTCACTTTCAGATGAAGCGTTGGATAGTTAAACAAGGAAATGACTCAGGTGTTCGTTTAGAAAAAGGCACTATAAGATGCTATATTCGTCGGTTACGCTCTTGGCTAGGAAACTATAACCTCTTAAATCCAAATGCTTTCACTGTTCTAGAAGCAAATTACCGTAAGGAAGAAACAGTATATGTTCCGCAATGGAAAAATCGGCAGGTCAGCCAGATTTTAGAACGTTTAGCAGTAGAAATTCCTAGTATTCAAGATTTGTTAGCAAACCCACTAAATTTTATTCAAACCAACCAGATGGATATTTTGATTCCTGCAAGAAGCTATCAAAAAGCAGGATGGGGTACTGGATTTCCTTTTGAAGATGCAAGAACATTACTTCAACAAATCAAAAAGGTTTTACCATCTGGAGTGGAAATTTCTGCACCTTGGAAAAGAATTGCTGTCAATGGAAATTTGAAAAAATCTATCCAGCAAAGATTCGAGAAAAAACCAATAATTTCCCGACCTAACCCCTTAAAAAATACGCTACCTAGTCTTGACAAAAAATTACAACTATTTTTGGCTGAACGGGCCAATAATTTAACTATTCAAGTACGTTACCTTACAGAAGAAATCCGAGACGCTCTTGCTTTAGTGTCTAAGCATTATTTCGGCAATAGTCTCAATTTGGAATTTTATCCGTCTGAAGGTTTAGCAGACCCAATACCAGAGATAAAGAAAAAAGACCGACCTGTTGCTGATGATCGTCATATTCGAGAATTTGGGCGGCAGAACCAGCCTGAGCATCCAACGCCAATTATTGTAGAAATTCTACCTCCAGAACATCCTCTGTACCGTGGTGGCAAAGATCCCAAGTCGTATTTAAAATCTTTGCTACCTAAATATAATTTGATTCCGCAGTGCATCCTGTCTAAGGATAAAGGTATTAACAAGGAAACTGGGGAAAACATAATATATGAAGATTTGCAAGCTAGTCTCTATAATCGTGCTTTTGCCGCTATTGTAGATGCCATTTTACCATTTAATTTAAATTGCCCTTTGTCAACTTCTGAAGATAATAGTGTGTACGCTGGCTTCTACGTAATTAGGCGCAACGATAAAACAGCAAATAAAAGTTTTAGTGAGCCAGTTTTAGTAACAATTTATCAAAATGAAGTCAGTGTTTTATTGCCTCAAAGGGATCTAAACTTTCGCACCATGCCTGAGGTAATTTGCTTATTATCTCAGTCGAGAACATCTAAGGTAAATTGCAATCAAGTCATCAATAATATGCTAACGACATTGAGCCAGACATACTCTGTCGCTGACGACATATATTTATTTGTTCACGGTCAAAATGCTCGTAGCTATTGGACTTGGTTACAAGACAGTCAATTTAAACCAGATCAACCACCGACAAATAAAATACACATTGTTCGTATTCGTGACAAGATGAATAATGAAGTGCCGCAAGGATATGGAATCGCAACAAAGCAAGAAAATTTTAAAAAAGGAGAGGCATCTTTTACAAAAGGAATTTTTATTCCACAAAATTGCGATATGGACAAAGTTAAATTTACTCAAACTGTCCTCAGCGTTGCTGAAAAGCCTATCCAATTAGCTAAGGAGATGAGTCGTTATCAAGCTTGGATATCGAGAGTCTATGAAAAAGAAACAGACAAAGATGGAAAGTCAGTAAGTAAACGAGATTCTAAAACAGGCAAATGTATTATCAAAAACATTGCCCACAATCCATCTCCAAGAAAGGATTGGAAAGCTCCCCAACCACGCGCTCACAATATACTAGCAACACCATCACCTGATAAATTTATACTCCATCATGCTATTACACATTATTTAAGAACCTGCCATTGGTGGAGTGCTGCTGAGTGTGAGTATCCATTACCTCTCTCATTAGCTGAGAAAATTAAGGAGTGGTGTTTTAACGATGCTGAATTGGAAGATGCAGATTAATCAAGGTGATAAGTGATGATTCTGTGCATCTTTGCAGAAACGTTAAAACCCGTTTCTCTGAACGCGAAGCTCCCTTGCGACTTTAATGATAAGTCTCGCGCCTGAAACGATATAAATAAATCATCCAGCAATTATGCAAAGCTCTCAAGTTTAACACAATGCTCCCAGGCTAACTTTGCCGCACCTACCATTCCCGCAGAGTTACCCAATTCAGCTGGCAAAAGTTGTAAACCAAAGCGCGAAGTTGCCATGACTCGCCGTTCAATTTCTGCCTTAGCGGCTGGGAAGAAAAATTTAAAACTAGCACTGACACCGCCACCAATCACGATCGCTTCTGGTGTTAAAACATAAATTAAACTGGCTAAACCCGTTCCCAAATCTCTGCCGTATTCTTGCCAAAAAGCCAGCGCATCAATATCTCCCGCCTCAGCTAAAGCGCCTAATTCCGCAGGTTCTTTCCCTGTGCGGCGACGAATGGCAATAATTGAAGCATACTGTTCTAAAGAGCCTTGATTGCCACTGTTG
The DNA here is from genome assembly GCA_018993265.1 of Nostoc sp. TH1S01. GTDB lineage: Bacteria > Cyanobacteriota > Cyanobacteriia > Cyanobacteriales > Nostocaceae > Nostoc_B. Next base: position 20,743 of record JAGKSW010000072.1, on the reverse strand, counting down.
CACATTGGGCCGTTAGGGTTGAAGGTGATTAAACCGAGTTCGCCACCTGCGCCGCGATGTCCGACAAACAATTTCCCATCCAGAATAATTGCGCCACCAACCCCGGTTCCCAAGGTCAACATAATGAAATTTTGCCAGCAACGACCAGCTCCTAACCAAGCTTCTGCAACTCCTGCACAATTGGCATCGTTAGCAATTACAGTGGGTTTGTCAGTTTTGGCTTCTAACCAGTCAGCTAAAGGGACATTATGCCATTGGGGTAAATTAATGGCGATTTGGGCAATGCGTCCTGTAGCATCTGCGGGGCCGGGAGTACCGACACCAATGGCAATAGTTTGATTATCTGGGTCAACTTGTGCGATCGCATCTACCATTACACTCAAAACCGCTTCTGGAGTTGCTGGTTGGGGAGTTTCCACCATTAATGATTGCAAACAAGTACCATCTTGGCTAAAACGCCCTAGTTTAATTGCTGTTCCCCCGACATCAATGCCAATTACTTCTGGTTTAACCACAATTGCATATCCCACATTTCAGTTGTGATACAGAAATGTATCACATAGCTTTTGATATACATTCAACCAAAATATTTTTACTTGTGTTTCTCTAACATGTAATCGGTTGATTCCTCAGAACGCACAGCAGCAACTTGCAGATTAGTGTTAGGGTAATAATTGACACCAGATTGTCCCTGCAAGGCTGTAATTGGTGTACCGCGCAAAATTCCAGCCAGGGCAATAGAAAGCATAAATCCACCCGCAGCGGCAGCAATTAAAGTAAGGTTATCTTTCACACAAATCTCTCCAGTTATCAGTTATCAGTTATCAGTTATCAGTTATCAGTCTGTTTACTGGTAACTGTTCACTGTTAACTGACTATTTCCGAATCCCATTTTCTCCCCGCAAACGGGGATTGACAAATTCATTTAACCCCTCACCAAGTAGGGATAACCCTACTACCATTAATGTCATTGCTAAACCAGGGAACAGTGTCGTCCACCAAACACCTGTGGGTAATGCTTCCAGGGCTTGTTTTAAATCATGTCCCCATTCTGGTACTTCTTCTGGTAGTCCCAGCCCCAAAAAGCCTAAACCGCCCAATACTAAAATTGCATCGGCGGCGTTGAGGGTAAATAGTACAGGTACGCTTTGAATGACGTTGAAAAATAAATAACGCGACAGCACAATCCAGGTAGAAGCGCCCATTGCTTGTGCGGCTTCAATGAAGACTTCTGTTTTTACACTCACTGTATGGTTGCGAACCACGCGGTAATATTGGGGAATGTAAGCAATACTAATAGCGATCGCAGCATTGAATATACCTCGCCCCACCACAAACGCCAAAGTCACAGAAAGTAATAATCCCGGTAAGGTATAAATACTATCCATGAGAAATAGCAACACCTTATCTAACCTACCGCCAAGATAGCCACTCACCATCCCCAACGGTACTCCAATCACCATACTCAGTGCGGTTGCTAAAATCACGACTTGCAATGCGGCTTGTGCGCCAAACAAAGTGCGTGAAAATACATCATGACCCAAGCGACTAGTACCAAACCAATGTTTGGCGGATGGTGCTTCTTGAATGGGGTTAGAAAGAAAATCTTTGGGGTTTTGTAGCCATCCCCAAGCCTGCATTACAGGGGCAAAAAATGCCAAAAAGATAAAAAATAGGGTGATGGCTAACCCAATAATCATTAATTTCTGCGAAAGGTTCGGACTTTTGGCAAAACGTAAAAAAGTTGGCAGCTGACGTTTAGTTATGGTCATGAGCGATCGCCTGCATTCAGCAAGATACGCTGACCATTATAGAAGTGTGAAGTATGAAGTATGAAGTGTGAAATGTGGAGTATTATGTCGAGATTTAATCGTTTAATTTTTCAACCCCAGCTTTCAGACTTCAGACTTCACACTTCATACTTTTAAAGATTGCTTTCAATAAACTGGCGGTACTCGCTCTTTTGTTTCACGCCTTTGACTTCCTTCAACAGTTCTTTGTTCTTGAAGAACTGTACTGTTGGTGTACCTGTTACTCCAGCGTTTTCGGCAATCTCGCGGTCTTTATCGATGTCAATTTCCACAAAATGGATTTTGCCATCGAATTCATCCACTACTTTATTCAGTATGGGTTTGAGGGTATGACATGGGCCGCAACCGGGAGCGACGTATTTGACAATGAGCAGGCGATCGCTTTCATGGAATAATTTACGTAAAGCATAACCACCTTCATGACGTGTCGCCTGTAAATTAAACCCAGCTGCTTCCTCAACTTCAGTTTTCTTTTGTGCTGGTTGAGTTTCTAACTCATTATTGATTGTTGGTTCTTGATGAAACTCTTGAATTAAACCATTAGAAGATAACCAACGTTCTGTCAACAACGCCGCCATACAACCAGTACCCGCAGCTGTAATTGCTTGGCGATATTCATGGTCTTGCACGTCACCAGCAGCGTAAACTCCTTCAACACTGGTTTCTACAGAACCATGTTTTGTGACAATGTAACCAACCTCATCTAGTTCTAGCTGTCCTTTAAATAAAGAGGTGTTGGGAGTGTGACCGATCGCATAAAATAAACCCTTGGCATGGATTTTGCTTTCTTCACCAGTTTTATTATTGCGAACTTTCACCCCATCCATGTGACCATTACCGAACACATCCACAACTTCTGTGTTCCAATGCACCTGAATTTTCGGGTTACTCAAAACTCGGTCTTGCATAGCTTTAGAAGCCCGCATCTTATCAGACCGCACCAACAAGTTAACCTTGGAACCATATTTAGTTAGGTAAATTGATTCTTCTGCGGCTGAGTCACCAGCACCAATTACCGCTAACTCTGCGCCGTGGAAAATTGGTGTTGCACCATCACAAATTGCACAAGCAGAAATTCCCCGACTCCAAAACTGATGTTCACTAGCTAAACCCAAACGTTTCGCCGTTGCACCAGTGGCAATAATTAAACTGTGGGCTTTAACTTCTCTTTCTTCAGAGCGAACAGTAAACGGACGCTGGCTTAAATCAACAGATATCACATCCTCAGTATATAATTCAGCCCCCCAACGCTCAGCCTGTGCCTTCATCCGATCCATCAGTTCTGGCCCAGTAATCCCTTGGGGAAATCCAGGAAAGTTCTCTACTTCCGTTGTGGTCATCAGCTGTCCACCCGGCAATCCTCCAGCTTGGAAACCTTCAAACACAACGGGTTTCAGATTAGCTCTTCCCGCATAGATGGCAGCGGTGTATCCTGCTGGCCCAGAACCGATAATCACCACATTTTCTACAGTCGGGTTAGTCATAAACTTAGCTGAACTCATAACGACTACGTTTAATATAGCATAGCAAACCAGCACAGTGGAATCAAACCCTGATGCCATTTTGGATTAGGAATTACTATCTGTTTCTGAGTTTTAGAAAACTATCTGTCTCATTTTTCTATTAGTCATTGGTATTGACAAAGCACAAGTGACTAATGACTCATAACAAGTTACACACCACCATCTCTGCTGCAATTCCTTTTTTCAGACCGTAATTTGACGGTGCTGTCACAAGTATAAGAAAGATTTTTTACCAGAGGTGATAGATCGGAGATTACAAGTGGGTAAGTTACAACTAGAACTCACCAATCAACGTTCGTATCCCGAACTTTCAGGAGAAACCCCATGCTCAAGCCAGAATTACAAGCTAAATATCTACAATATCTCAACAACCGCAAGAACAAACAAGAAGAAGAAGGTTTTACACTCATTGAACTGCTGGTGGTGGTAATTATTATCGGTGTATTGGCAGCGATCGCGCTACCCTCACTACTTGGTCAAGTTAACAAAGCCAAGCAGTCAGAAGCCAGAAACTACGTTGGTACAGTCAACCGTTCTCAACAAGCCTACTACCTAGAATATCAAGGCTTTGCTACTAGTGTTTCTCAACTCCAAGTAGGTATTAAGACTCAAACAGATAACTATTCCTATATGATTACCGGGAACAATGTTCTGACTCAATTTAACGCAACTCCTATTAAACCTGCTCTGAAATCTTATTACGGTACAGCAGGTACACTAGCAGGTAGCAGTGCTACATCAGAAGCACTCACAGTGGCAATAGCTTGTGAATCACTCAACCCTACTACAACAGCTCCCACCCTCAGTACCAGCGCTACAGGTTGTCAAACCAACTTCGCTTCCTTAGCTAGATAAAACACTTAAGATTTTACTAAGTAATTTTACTCAGTTTATTGCTCAGTTGGGTAGTGTGTTAGCACATTACCCAATTTATGCAATTTTTTCATTAGACATCTCCAAAAATAATGTAGAAATGTAGCATCGCTAAGTCTCTACAACGTTTCTGAATAGGGCATATTTAATTTCTGGAGATGTCTGCGGAAAAATTCATAATTTTCTGTCTATTTACCATCTCTCCTATTCAGATTAAAAATCTTTATCTTATGATTGCAATAACTACTTCCACTAATTTACATCAGCGTGCCAATGAGTATTTTCTGAAGGAAAATTACATTCAAGCTGCTAACCTCTATGAACAAGCTATTTCTGCCAACCCAGAAATTAAATCTAACTATTGGCATTTAGGGTTAACCTTCCTATTACAAGAACAAGAAGTAGAAGCACAAACGACTTGGTTCATGGCAATGATGGAAGGCGAAGCCGAACAAGTCAATTTTTGGAATGCTGAATTATTAGAAATTCTAGAAACAGAAGCCCAACGCCAAGAACAGTTAGAAAAATATGATATTTGCGAAAAAATTCGCCAAAATATTAAACAAATAGCTCCCAATAATATTCACAATCTCCTACATCTAATTCATATATACATTAAGCTGGGAATTTATACGGAGGAAACATTATACGAACTAGATATCATTGAACTTATTAGTTCCGATGTCAAAACCGACATTAATTTAGAAATCTTGGGTAAAACTCTACGTAGTGTTTTATTTAATCCAGCACTATATCCTTCTACCATAGAATTTTTTGAGGCTTGTTCGTTACATTTTACAGAAAATCTTCAAGTTTTAATAAATATATTTATAGCTGCTGCTGTAGACATTGCTTACTCTCGTCAACAACCAAAAATAGCAGCACAGTTATGCGAAATTTATTTACGATTAGATAAAAATAATCCAGGAGTTTTAGGCCATTTGGCTAGTTTTTATCAAAATGCTGCTGACTACGATTTAGGTATAGAAACAGCTAAAACTTTTTATTCTTTAGTCAATAGATTACCAGAACAAATTTTCGCCAATCATCAGATATTGCGGGGATTAATGACTGCGGGTGGTCATTGGGAAGAATCGTATGTAGTCAATCAAAAGCAGCAAAATTTATTGGCAGAACTCATAGAAGTTAATCCTAAAAATTTGACACAAACAGATGTGGTCATCATGTTAAATGCTAATTACTTTGTATTTTATATAGAAGATAAATTAGCAAAAAATCGGCACATCCAAAATCGACTACTTCAGATTTGTCAAGACAATCATAATATTTATGCCCAAGAAAAAGTAGAAAAATATGCTCAAGGGCATTTAGAGAGGAAAAGACAAGGAAAATCTCATCAAAAACTAAAAATAGGATATATTTCTCATTGTTTAAAAAGCCATTCTGTTGGCTGGCTGGCAAGATGGTTATTGCAATATCATGACCGAGATAAGTTTGAGATTAATGGTTATTTTGTTAATAGTGATAACATATCTGATCTCTTACATGAGTGGTATGTTAGCCAAATGGATAAAGCATATAAATCTTATAATGTTTGGTCGCTAGCAGAAGAAATTTATCAAGATGAAATCGATATTTTAATCGACTTGGATAGCATCACGTTGGATATAACTTGTGAAGTTATAGCGTTTAAACCTGCGCCAATTCAAGTGACATGGTTAGGCTGGGATGCTTCGGGTAGTCCATCGATAGATTATTTTATTGCTGATCCCTACGTTCTACCAGACTCAGCACAAGAATACTACAGAGAAAAAATTTGGCGCTTACCTCAAACTTATGTAGCTGTGGATGGTTTTGAGGTGAATGTGCCAAAAGTACGTCGAGATGAATTTGATATACCTGAGAATGCAGTTGTTTACTTTTGTGGGCAAAGAGGATTTAAAAGGCATCCAGATATTGCACGATTACAGTTAAAGATTATCAAAGAAGTTCCAAATAGCTACCTTTTCATTAAAGGTTTGGCTGATGAAGAATCAATTGAAAAATTCTTTGGTCAACTAGCAGCAGAAGCCGGAGTAGATTCTACTAGATTGCGTTTTTTGCCAAATGCTCCTACCGAAGGTGTTCACCGAGCGAATTTAAATATTGCTGATGTAGTATTGGATACTTACCCTTACAATGGTGCAACAACTACCTTAGAAACACTGTGGATGTGTATCCCGATGGTAACGCGAGTAGGTGAGCAATTTGCGGCACGTAATAGCTACACCATGATGATGAATGCAGGTATTACGGAAGGTATCGCCTGGACTGATGAAGAATATGTAGAGTGGGGTATACGTTTAGGGAAAGATGAGGCTTTGCGGCAACAAATTGCTTGGAAATTGAGACAATCAAGAAAAACTTCACCTTTGTGGAATGGTAAACAATTTGCTCGTGAAATGGAAAAAGCTTATGAGCAAATGTGGCAGACTTATATAACCTCTTGTGTTACTACAGGAGAAGCGTAAATTGTGACTTGCACTTCTCTGCTTGATGGCTATTAAATTCAGGTGGATAATCCTGAAATATTGGTTCAAAACCTAAAAGTTAGGTTTTGAATCTTAGCCACCTTACTGTAAATAGAAAAAAGTAAGTAATAGAAATGCTTAATTTTTTAGCTTTTTTCCTAAAGTAAAACAAGAGGATAGTGATTCTAGCCTGTTTTTAGCTTTACTACAATTTGGAGGTATTGAGTAAGGTGAGTTTACCAACTTTTCTACCTAAACGTCTCCAATAGGTATCTCGCCATCCTTTCCAAGATGTCATATCAAGATATTGAAAAAACAAATATTTTTTTGGATGCTGGCATTCAGTACGTAATCCTGCATACCAAGGTTTAGGTGCGTTAGTAAAATGAATAATGCCAGGATTATTCAACATTTCTTGAAGGATATTTTCTGGGTAGGGACTATCTTCTGGTGATGGATAATTATAGACTCTAGGCATTTGATTCCATTTTGGATGCAGTTCTCCCCATTTTCCAGCCATAACTGCATTTAGTCCATCTTGATCATCAGGTGAATATTCTAGATTCTCTCTGAGATAATTGATAACTTTTAAGCCGATATTTTCCTCGCGCCATTTATCCAAATTTATTACTAAAAGCCCAGAGTTAAAATATTTACTATCTGGTGATAAGCCGTGGTCTTGATAGTTTCTTAATCCTTGGGACATTGATATATATAGTTGCACATCATCTTGCACAGCTAGTACATAGTTATCTTCAATATCAATATTCCATAGTTCTTCTAAATCTCCTGTGACAACCATGTCGCTATCGAGATAAATTGCCTTATTCACTTCTTTTGGTAAAAACTCAGTAATTAGCAATCGATAATAACAGCTAATTGTGAGATGTCTAGATAATACTAAATTTTCAAAAATTTTATTGTCTGGTTGTACCCAAGAAATATCTATTTGTTCTGGATTGAATGATTTGATGATCTTGCTTTTGTTGGCTTGATTAATTCCTCCATCAATAATTAATAGAGAAATTTTACGGTTACTTTTCAGATTTGCTAAGGCTGAACGCACTGTCACAGCTAAAGGCATTGCATAGTTATTATCAGCAGCACAAACGAGAAAAATTGGTTGAGGATTTAAATTAACCAGCATAAATTTGACTACCAATTGTTGTAGCGTGAGAATTTGATGATGAAATGACAAACTGCTGTACCAAAAATGTAATGGTTTACTGGTACATGGAAAATGATACTAGTGGGGCATTTTTTAGTAAGTTGCTTTATCAATTGTGCAACTTACTCACACTAAATCATCAGCCATTGATTATGGCTAGTGTGAGCTTTTCTATTTATATGCCATTTATGCTATTCCCACAGAGGAATAAAATTTTTAAGCAAATCTATTTCCAATTAAGGTGGAGTATCTCCAACTTCAGCCATTACATTAAAGTTAATCATTGGAGCGAATAAATAAGCACTTCCGCGGTTAATGTAACGGCTTACTTGCAGCCAGTTTTGCGATTCTGCTGCGATGGTAATCATGAATAAAAGGTATATTTTCTTTAGTGTGGCTTGATAGTGACAGGTTTGTGTAGTCCTACCATGCTAAAAGATCATTACAAATTTTTTTTCAAGAATCAGTAAATTTTTCCAAAAATCCCAGACATAAAAAATTAATGGTTTATTATAATTTCTATTTTATTTATCTATGTTTTTTGGATAACATATTATAGATGTTAATTAATAAAATGCTTATTTTAGTACTTGTATTGTTTAGCTACAGTGAGTTTAATATTGTTCTATGTTTGTATTTTAAAATACCAATTTTTTGTAATTTATAGCTAAAGATTATAATATTAATTATTTATCTTTTTTTAAGATATAGGACTCACATTTGATTTTTGAAAAAAGCTCAGTACAGCTTCTGTTCCCTGTTGCCCGTTCCCTGTTCCCTACCTTCACGAGTAAGTTCAGAAATCAAATCAGATTCCTATATTTGATTTCTGAAAAAAATCAGTACAGTTTCTGTTACCTCTTCCCCGTTCCCTAACTTCACGAGTAAGTTCAAAAATCAAATCGGATTCCTATATGCTATGTAGTGATTAAGTTCGCTTGAGCAATTTTGTAGAGAAGAAAGGCTAGGGGAATAATCCCAGCCTTTACAGATAGATGTGTGTCTCTGGTTTTAGTAATATCGCTGATAAATATGTCACTGGCATTACGATTTTTTGGCAAAGATGCGATCGCACATAGCACACAGCAGACCTAAAATAAAAAAGGCGGAAAAACCGCCGCGTCACACTTACACCTTGTTTTATCTGAATAAATTCAGTTTGCCTTATGGAAATGACATTTTGATTACAAACTTGTGTCAAATCATGACAAGCTATCTATTTTCCAGGTCAATCAAACGCTAATCATTTTGTTGTATTTGTTACATTATAAAAAAATGAGACTTGTGTTTATTCTCAAAGGGTTTAAGCTTTAGGAAGGACTTTTCTGAGCTTCTTTTTGAGCCGCTTCACTATACTTCCTATATAGTTCAGTACGAATCTGAGCTTCTCGATAGCGAGTATGATTTGGTGGTACTGCGGCCATTAAATCAGATGCACGTTGCCATTTAGCTGCTAAATCTAACCATTGAATAGAAGTTGTAGCTGTTTTACCACTAATAGTAGCTTGGTTGGCAATTCGTACAGCTGATCCAAAAGGATCACTTACTTCATCAGGATCACCAAGAATATTTTTAGCATTACTAACTGGTGCGGCTAGTTTACTTTCGTTGGCGTTGGCTGTAGTAACAGGTTTAGAGGTGTCTAATTGAACTAAAATTTTCAGCTTATCACCTAGTTGAGCATACACAACCCAACACAATAACAGTAGAAAGCCTAGACTTACTGTGGTTGGTATTCTGGTTTTGGGTAAATATCTATATTTATTTCTGTTGGTTAGTACAGAAGTACGAGAAGGTTGAGTTTTGAGCAGAGTTGATTGTGCTAGTTGATTTGTAGCTCCGGCGAAATCTTGAATTAGCTGCTTAACTATATGTGGTTGAGCTAAGGTGATTTCCTGTGACCACAGTAATTGATTTTCGCGATCGCTAGAAATTTCTTTGAGCCAAAGTAACTGTTCTTCCCTGACAATACGACTATTAATATTGACTCGGTGAATATTACGTGGTGCGATCGACTCCAGAATTTTTTGGATTTGTTCTACTACGGTTGATTGTTCTAGTTGCTCTATTTTAGAGGCTTCACAGAGAAGTTGTAACACTCCATCAGCAAAAATAGCTCTGGTTCTGACACCAGAGTGAGCTAACTTTTCGTTTAATAATTGAATAATTGCAGCAACGCTACCCTGGTGAGCTTGCCAAGCTATATCATTTATCCGATCTACCATTTCTAGCATTTGAGTTTTCGTGATAGCTTTTTAACCCTGATTTATTACCAGACTGGGATACTTAGGCTACTGTTCTACGGAACTTTAGCTTGTCTTTGATTTTATGAGTAAAAAGACGAGTTGCCAAATAAAATCTTTAAAATTGGCATCCTTCTGCTTTGAGCCAGAAGACTCTAATAATATCAGTCAGTGTACCCACATTTTGAGTATGTGATTAACTATGAAGTTATAAACATCATTTCTGTAGTATAAAGTTCTGTTCGTCTAAATAGTATCAGGGTCAATACTTAGCGATGTCTAGCGACAAGCCACTTCGCGTCTACGCAACTCTTCTAGTATTTTCTCTATAGCAATCCTATCTGAGTTGTGAAAAATATTCTTTTTAACGAACCGCAAAGGACGCAAAGGACACAAAGAAAGAGAAGAAAGAGAATTTCACAAATAATTTAGGATTGCTATATCTGGTCTCTGGTGCTAGTCTGACTATTCTTTCCTTTAGCTTCAATTTCTGCAATTGTTTACAGAATCAACCGCTTTTTCCATGTATTCTAAATCAACACTAAGTTAATCTTTCTTTGACTTACAGATGTAACTATAAGGGTTAATACTGGATATATGCAATTATCTTATACACTTCATTTGAGCGTATACTATGCCAGTAAAGTGGCTGCTTAAAATTTATGTTGATTTTTAATCTTCCCATAGCTACCCTAAGCGCAACATCAAAAACTACCATTGCGTATAGAGTAACTTGTCGCTTTATAAAACTTAAAACTGTGCATTAAGAGGAAAAATTAAATTACTGGTCTCTCCTCTGAAAAAATTGTTTTTCTGATAGTTTATCTTTTTTAGCACAAAACTCAGAGCAGTTTTTAGCTTCATCAGTTAGAACAATAGAAGGTTGTACCGCACATTTAAGATAATGATTATTAGAATAAAAACGGCAATTTTTGCAAGGGACTTGATGCAAGCTCTTGACACTAAAGACCATTTTATTATCCAGAAATCTCTGGATTTTTCTCAATACTAGGAAAAAAATTATCCAACTAAACAGCAGACCTAATGGACTTAAATATAACGCAGCAGACGGGAAGTTTACGCTTTGAGGTTGTGTCTTCTGAGATTGAACCTCACTGCGGGTTAAATAAGAATTATTGATTTGTATCGTTTTTTTTACTTCGGTGTTAGCAAACATAATATTAATATATGTATCTGTAGTATTTTGATATTTTTCCAATTTTAATTCTCAGCTTTTAGACTTAGTGCATGACAATAGCTATCTGCATAACTCAAGATTAAGTATATGTACAAATATTTTATGAGATAACTCGTAATACTAGATATACTTTTTAAGATTCTAATTATATATTTAGCAAAAGAAAATTCATGATATCTCTGTCGAGAGTTTTGATTATAGTTGATGGGTGTATATCAAAAGAAATAGACTATTTGTGTAGTTTGCTAAAAATAAATTTATGTAAAAATTGTGCAATATTTTTCAGTTTAGATTTACAGTTACCATCGGTTATTAATATTGCATTACTTAAGAGAAAAATCTTGATATTTAAACCAAATGTCTCTTCAGCCATAAAAAAAGGTGGTTTGACCCACCTAACTGTCTTACTCTCCAGAAAACTTATCTTATCTATGACTACCCAACCATTTAGCAGCTGCGATACCGACAATAGCTGCAACCACAGGGTTACTCAGGAATTTAATAATACCTGGTTGCTCTGCTAAAACTTCGCGGAAAACGTCTGGATGGTTGTGATAAGCAAAAGATGCTAACTTGCTAACATCATCAGCACTCATCCGATTGGGGTTATGAGTAGAAAGACCTAGCTGTTGTTCTAAGTGGCGTTCATCCAAACCTCTACCTTTCAGGTGTTTGAAAAAGGCGCGAGCAACATCATCCCGTTCATTAGGTTTAATTTGCGCGATCGCTTTTTGTAATTCTGGCTCCATTTGGCTGGTAGGAATGCGGTCTGGATGAATAGACCGACCAAACAATTGGCGACGTTGATCTGTAGTTGTCCGTTGAGCGAAATCGTCGAAATTGTCGTATTCAGTAGCTCCATTCGTTGAGGGCTCATCTAATGATTCCACATCACCTTGAGCTAAATCTTGCATTATTTGCCGTCTGTATTCTTCGCTGGTTGACACTTTTCTTATCTCCTTATTCAAAACAAATTCTGAATTTTCTCTGCAAAATTCTGGAATTGTTAGGTTTAAATTCAATTAGGCAAGTATGGCTCAACGCCTAATTAGCTATACTTCACTTGATTAGTCTGAACATCGTATTGAGTCGTCAAAATTAACTTTTTGTCAGGGCCGTAAACCAAAACAGTTAAATCTTGATTAGGGAAATTTTTCCGAAAGCCTTGAACTAAAGACTTAGCTAAAGGTCGAACTTCATTGGGACGAACTTCACGAGCAATCACAACACCTAATTTGTTGTTATCTCTCACATAAGCGTCCTTGACCAACCCTCTAGAGGTTTGTACCACCCAATCACCAAAATTTTGACCACCGGGAGTATTACCTCTTTCTAATTCTGTGTAAGTTACATCTCGACCAATGACTGGTGGGTTAGTTGTGCGGTCAGCTTGGCTTACTGTAGCGCCACCACAGGCGGTAGTTACCGTTAACACTACGATTAAAATCCCAGCGATCGCAATTTTCCGAATCTGCTCCAGCAGTATCATTATTTCACTCCCAAAATAAAACTTTTAAATAGGTCAAATTACTTGTAATTCTTAGCTAGGGGAATAGAATAGTATGTTTTATAATTTTACAATTAATCATTTCTCTAGCTAAGGAGAGCAGAAACGTAGAGACGTTAGTTAACGTCTCTACTGTTCAAAAGTGTGTTCTCTGTCAGCCTAGCTTCATTAGAAAGATAAAGATGATAATCTTATTTTCAATCGTTCAGATCCAATTTATAAATTGAAAATAATTCCGATTTTATCTTTCTAGTAATTGCTAAATGCAATTATTTCTAGTCAAGCTTTCTTTTCACAGAATCTTTGACATCCTCCATACCTTGACGTACTTCGCTTTCAGCTTGTTTTGCTTTGCCTTCAGCTTTATCTTCGGGGTCGCCAGTCACATTGCCTAGTGCTTCTTGAGCTTTACCTTCAATATTTTTAGCAGTAGCTTTTGCGCGATCTTCTAAGCTCATTTTACTCTCCTAATCTTATATAAATTAAGATTCAAAGCTGTGAATTCACTTTGAATTGCTTGGTGATTACTCTTACAAATTAACTTTATATTTTGGCTCTAGCCTTCCGCCACAGGATATATTATTAGTCTCTATAAAAAGAGAGATACTAAAATTAGCTAGATATAATGAGATCCCCGATTTCTTTAAGAAGTCGGGGATCTGAAACCGATTAACATTGTAATTAGGTTATATAGATGATTAAATAACTCAAAATTTTTATTTGAATAAATAATTAAAAAACCCGCTCTCTTGAAGAGTTCGGGTTACTCAGATAATTGAAGATACTTTTGTGGTCTAGTCGATAAAACCCATAAGAATTTCCGAATCGTCAATAGTATTAGAAGCTACTGGACGGTTCCCCATGACAGAATAACTGCTAGAAATTACCAATGAACTAGAAGCAATAGGACGTAAACCAGAGAGGTTAATGCTGTCAACAACTTTGATATTATTCGCAGCAATGGGGCGAATACCCATCACGTTGATAGTTTCTACTACTTCTAAATTACTAGCAGAAATGGGACGTATACCTGCAATTGACACTGTTTCGGCTACTTGTAAATCGCTACCAGCGATAGGACGGACTCCAGCAATGGCTAGGGTTCCCGGCGTATCGGATTTATCTGTATCTTGAGTATTTTGATCGTTATTCACAGTTTGACCTTGATTATTTTCTACTTCCACCGTTGTTTCCCCCTTGAGCTTGGCACGTCTTTGGCGAGGACTAGCTGCTTTGCCAGTGCTGCTGATGCTCATAGACTCATACCTCTGGTTTCTTAATTGAACTTTACAATATTTGAGGAAAAATTAGATTTTTTTCCATATATCAAAGTTTACCCTTAAAAAACCTTGCACAGGTATAATTATCTTCAAAACTTACACATAAGTAAATTTAAAGTATCAATATTTGTAAACTAATATTTCCGTTAATTCATTTGGGTTCTGTAGGGCAACAGGTACACAGTGGGATCGCTACCATGAGATAGGGTATTTCCAATCATAAGTGCTGAGTTGAAAGTGCTGAGTAGAAAACACATCCACTCACAGGTAGGTTATCAATTTGAGATAAAAAAATTTCGCTCTAAACATAGTGAAGCCTTTAGACCTATACAAAAGTACTTAGCACTTTTTACTCAGCACTCAGCACTGAGTAAGGTAAAACTGTATGACAGAATTTTGTCTTCAAGCTCCCTTTGCACCTACAGGTGATCAACCACAAGCGATCGCACAACTTGTTTCCAGTATCAAATCGGGTAATCGTTACCAAACCTTACTGGGAGCTACAGGAACCGGCAAAACCTTTACAGCAGCAGCAGTAATTGAAAAAATTGGCAAACCAACCTTAGTTTTGGCACATAACAAAACTTTAGCTGCACAACTCTGTAATGAGTTACGTGAGTTCTTTCCCAAAAATGCAGTAGAGTATTTTGTCAGCTACTACGATTACTATCAACCAGAAGCGTATATCCCGGTAACAGATACTTATATTGAAAAAACAGCTTCGATTAATGATGAAATTGATATGTTGCGTCATTCAGCGACGCGATCGCTGTTTGAACGTCGAGATGTGATTGTCGTTGCATCTATTAGCTGTATCTACGGTTTAGGGATTCCCGCCGAATACTTAAAAGCCGCCATACCCTTAAAAATTGGGATGGAAGTCAATCAACGCGAAGTTTTGCGCGATTTAGCCTCAGTACAATATAGCCGCAACGATTTAGAAATGGGTCGGGGACGTTTCCGCGTCCGGGGTGATGTGTTAGAAATCGGCCCAGCCTACGAAGACCGGATTATTCGGGTGGAATTTTTTGGTGATGAAATTGATGCAATTCGCTATATTGACCCAGTAACAGGCGAAATTATTTCTAGTTTAGAAGCAGTAAATATCTACCCAGCACGTCACTTTGTTACACCAGAAGAACGTTTGGAAATTGCTTGCGAAGACATTGCTTTTGAATTAAAACAACGAAAATTAGAACTAGAAGCAACAGGCAAATTGTTAGAAGCACAACGGATAGATCAGCGCACTCGTTACGACTTAGAAATGTTGCGCGAAGTTGGTTATTGCAACGGCGTAGAAAACTATTCTCGTCACCTTGCAGGCCGACAAGCAGGCGAACCACCAGAATGTTTAATTGATTATTTCCCGAAAGATTGGCTGTTAGTTATTGATGAATCTCATGTGACTGTGCCACAAATTCGAGGAATGTATAACGGCGACCAAGCTAGGAAAAAGGTATTAATTGAACATGGATTTCGTCTGCCTAGCGCCGCAGATAATCGTCCTTTAAAAGCGGATGAATTTTGGCATAAAGTTAACCAGTGTATTTTTGTTTCTGCTACACCAGGAGATTGGGAATTAGAAGTTTCAGATAATCACATAGTTGAGCAAGTAATTCGACCTACTGGTGTCATTGACCCAGAAATTTCTGTGCGTCCCACTGAAGGACAAATTGATGATTTACTAGGAGAAATTAAAGACAGAGTTGACCTTCATGAAAGAACGCTAATTACAACATTAACTAAGCGGATGGCGGAAGATTTGACCGAATATTTGCAAGACAATAGTATTCGGGTACGGTATTTACATTCTGAAATTAATTCCATTGAACGGATTGAAATTATTCAAGATTTACGAGAAGGAAATTTTGATGTATTAGTTGGGGTAAACTTGCTGCGAGAAGGTTTGGACTTACCAGAAGTTTCCTTAGTGGCAATTTTAGATGCTGATAAAGAAGGTTTTTTACGTGCTGAACGTTCTTTAATTCAAACCATTGGTAGGGCGGCGCGTCACATTCGCGGACAGGCAATTTTATATGCTGATAATTTAACAGACAGCATGATTAAAGCCATTGAAGAAACTGAAAGACGACGTAACATTCAAACTGCATATAACCGGATACATGGAATTACACCGCAACCCATTGTCAAAAAATCGAGTAATGCGATTTTGTCATTTTTAGAAGTATCGCGTCGGTTAAATGCTACAGAGTTAAAAGCTGTAGATGAACATATCAATGAAATACCTTTAGAGGAGATTCCCGACTTAATTATTAAGTTAGAATCACAGATGAAAGATGCCGCTAAAAAACTAGAATTTGAAGAAGCAGCAAAATTGCGCGATCGCATCAAACATCTGCGAGATAAATTACTAGGTCATTAGGTGACAAAGTGCTGAGTTAAAGACTAGGTAAATCCAGAACAATGGGTCAATACATTTAACATTCTTAGGACTTACGCAAAATATCTCTCAAACTCTTATTTCTCCGTGACCTCCCGAAGTTTGCTCAACGCGGGGAACCCGCGCACGCAACTTCTCTCTGCGCCTCTGCGGTTCGTTATTCCGTAACTCGTGCGTAAGTCCTGATTCTTACAAATGACAAATGACAAATGACCAATGACCACTTAATTACCGAGTAATTCTACCCATATATCTCCCCCACAGTTGAGCGGCTTGGGCGCTACTACCGTAAGTGGGGGAATTATTATCATTTCCGAGCCAGATACCTGTCACGAGCCTGCGGCTTGGAATAAAACCAATAAACCAGAGGTCAACGTTTTTATCAGTTGTTCCTGTTTTACCAGCTTCTCCCATACCAATGGACGCACTACGACCTGTACCTCGGCTGACGACTCCCCGCATTAAGGTAGTCATTTCATCAGCTACTTCTGTGGAAAGAACTCGTTTGTTAGCCTCGCGGTTTTGTTGGTCAAAGGAATAGATGACACGGCAGGTTTTTAAATCTTTTCGATCCTTACAATCACCGCTGTCTAAAATTCGGCTAATGGCGTGGGGAGGATTCCACACACCTTGATTACCAATTGCGCCAAAAGCCCCGGTCATTTCTAAAACATTCACCACACTTTGACCCAGTACCAAACCAGGAACCGGATCAAGTTGAGACTTGACCCCTAATTTCTGAGCCATTGCAACAACTTTATTTAAACCGACTTCGCGGGCGACTCGCAGAGCGACGGGGTTTTCTGAAAGAGCTAAACCTGTGGCAATATCCATATTCACGTCTGCTCCTGCACGGCAAGGTTTATAAGTAAAGCCCTGCCAAGGTAAAGGGGCACAAGAATAAGATTTATATGGTGAAATTCCCTGTTGTATAGCTGCGGTGTAGGCAAAAATTTTAAAGGTAGAACCTGGTTGTCTTTTGGCTTGGACAGCACGATTAAATTGACTCTTGCGGTAATCAGTACCGCCGACCATTGCCAAAATACTACCTGTTTTGGAATCTAAAGTAACGATCGCACCTTGGGAAAAACGTAAGTTTGAACCTTCATTATTCACAGAATTTCGCAGTGAGGCTTCTGCTTGGGCTTGAATTGCTGGATCAAGCTGAGTTTCAATGATGTAGTTCCCTTCCCTAGCTGCGCCTTCCCCTAAAATTGAGTCGAGTTCTTGAAAAACATAATTATAAAAATAAGGTGCAATAGTTTTGGCTTGCTGTTCGCACACTTTCGGGCTGACTTGCACTGTGGAACGTCTCGCCCGATTTGCATCTTCTTGGGAGATTTTGCCCATTTCCAACATTCGCTTAATCACGCGATTGCGGTAATCAGCAGCTTCTAGTTTATTGGGGCCGTCACCACAAAAATCAAAAGCATTGGGTGCTGGTAAAATGCCCACTAATGTTGCGGCTTCTGCTAGTGTGAGTTCTTTGGCTGACTTTTCAAAATAATACTTAGCCGCATCTTCAAAACCTGAAGTATCTCCCCCCAAAAACACGCGATTTAAGTAAGTCAGCAAGATTTCATCTTTGCTATAAAAAGTTTCTAACTTCAGCGCCACAATTGCTTCACGCAATTTTCGCCCCAACGAGTCTTGCGAACCAACATAATCGCGGAATAAACTCCGAGCTACCTGTTGTGTAACTGTACTAGCTCCTTGCTGTAAATCGCCACTGCGACTATTAATTAGCACAGCACGTAAAATCCCCAAGGGATCTACACCAACATGCCAGTAGTAACGGCTATCTTCTGAGGCAACTACAGCATTACCTAAGTAAGGGCCAAACTCTTGTAAGTTCTTCATATCTACGTGAGCAGTTGTTCTCGGTTCACGTAGAGGTGTTGAGCCATCACGGGCATAAACTATCACCGGGGCGCGAGTCGCTGTCGGTAAAGGTCGAACGGAAAACTTCATCCATTCCACACCAATTACCAAGGCTAACAGCGCACTAGCACCGCCAACTCCATACCCCGCCAAAGTTGCACTTTTGACATACCATGCTGGTGGATCTACATATTGCAGTCTGACTGAAGCAGCCAGTTCTGGTGGCCCTAGAGTGATGATATCGCCATGTCGCAATTCTAAAGAAGTCAGCCGCCGTTTCCCCAGATAAATGCCATTGGTCGAGTTTTCATCTCGAATCACGAACACAGGTTTGCGTTGCGTAGAGTCCCGTGATAAAGACAGATGAATTTGACTGACAACCGGGTTGCGAACAACAATATCGCAAGATTTAGAACTGCGTCCTAGGATATAGCGATCGCCTAACAATGGGTAGACCTCCGCCTTATCTGCCCCTGCATCCTGTACCCAAAGTTCTGGTACTTTGGCGTTTGGTTTGAGCGCCAACTTGGAAAAATCGACCCGCGCTTGAATTGTATGTACGGCTTGAGTCAGTTGACCAAGTATAGTTTGTGGCTTTTGGGGAGGTTGGGGAGAATTCATCGGCTATTAGATCACGATTATTTGAAAGTGAAGAATCGGCGAATGGCGATTTCCTGACAGGTCTTTCACCATTTTACTCATAAGCCACAGCAGAATTTGAGTCTATATAATCATCGTGCTGCCAGCCAAGCCTGTAAATCAGCCACGCTAGTGAAATCTAACAGAGTCTCGCTCAAATCTTCCAGCACAGTTAAAGATAAACCAAAAACTGAGTCGCGTATTTCTGCAGAAAGTTCCTGTCCAAATCGTTTACTCAACTGGCGACAAATAGCATTAGCCATCACCTCACGTCCTTCTTCCCGTCCTTCTTCCCGTCCTTCTTCCTTGATTTCTCGGTAAACTCTTGTTTCCTTGAGTGTAATTCCTAACATTTGTTCTACCTCTTTGCGACTTAATGCTTCAAATTTGTAGACCATTATCGTCGTAATCATCTCTATTATCGTGCGACTTGATGACGATGAAGTTTCTTGACTTGATTTAGTTAACAAATACCGTGCTTCTGCGGGTGCTTTTTCTTCTTCTAGGGTAGTTAAAACCATCAGTGCTACCCACACAGGTAAAGAGCGAATATCTCCTAATTCATCTAAATACACCCGATGCAATTGTTCACCATTCAACAATGAGCGATGGGGATGAGTATTTGTTTGCTCAATACTGCGTGATGGATAAATTATCACTGCTTGCCAATCAATAAATTTGGTACTGTTACGGTAAAAATATAACGATGATTCTGCAAAAACTCTTTCATATAGCTGTTCATCTCTTTGAAACTGCACCTCACAGAAATACACAATTCCTGCGCCTTGATCTACTGGTGGTAGAAATACGCCATCGATTTCAAATCTAGGTTCTTTAATAGCCACGGAATCAAAACGATAACTTTCAGCATTTTTTGGAGGATGCTTCAGTAGCTCAAATAACAAAGGTGGAAATTGTTGAAATAGTTTATAAAATATAGAGTCTCGTCGCATAAAAAATTTTAATAGTTATCGGAAAAATATTTAGCTATCTAGATGTTATCTGATATAAGTTATTTGATTTACATTGATAAATGCCAGATTGATATCTATGTACATCTGATTTTATCTAGAATTATTTGTTCCATCATTAGATTTTTTACTAAAATTTTTGTACTATAGACAACTCATCTACTTAAGGGAAATTATTGAAATTAATATATTTTGGTACATATAGCTAATTTTTTAGCACAAATAAACATCAGCTTTTAGGATGATTTTATAAATTTAATTGTTTGGTTTAATGGGGCGAGTGTTCTGTTTCCGTTGAGGTTAATTTCATAATGAAGGGAAAATCTCTGTCGTTGATTGGTACAGCTTTGACTTTGGCTTTGAGTGCTAATGTTGCAGTTGCTCAATCCAGTAAATCCCCAATCGCCCAATCCAGTGGCACATCCACTAGTTCACCAACGGAAATTCAGCTATCACCAGAAGGTTTTAAAATTCTGTGTGAACGTTTCCCCTTAAATTCCCGTTGTCCCAACGGTCAACCACTCACCCCATCTTCTTCTGGTACTACCACAGTACCCGAAACACAGCCTTCTGGAAGCACAACCAGCCCAGACAGCACAACTACCACACCTGGGTCAACTCCCGACAGCACAACAGTACCTGCTGAACCTACAACTCCTGGCAGTACAACCGCACCAGATTCCACGAATCCTACCAATACAATTCCCGCACCTGGTAGCAGCACACCAGATTCCACAACCCCTGCACCAGATTCCACAACTCCTAATCAAATTACAC
>JAGKSW010000071.1 GCA_018993265.1 Nostoc sp. TH1S01 | reverse complement strand
GCAGTGTAACTCCGGCACCAGAATCTACAACTCCTGACAGTGGTGTTCAACCAGGTTCGACATCTCCTAGCAAGTAATAACACAAAGCTTGGTTAGAGAAACTTCTGTGATATAGCGTCTAGTTCAGTAATTAATGATCACGATGTGTAATTAGACGAACATAATATGACAGGTAGTTAAAAGCTAGTGGAATTGATGAATTATAAGAGAGAGTGCGATCGCATCGCATCCTCTCTTATAAAGTTCAACCTCAAAATAAAAAGTAACGCTGCGCCATTGGTAAAACTGTTGCAGGTTCACAAGTCAGCAATTCACCATCGGCCCTGACTTCGTAAGTTTCTGGATCTACTTCGATGTGGGGTAATGCGTCATTTAGCTTCAAGTCACCTTTACTTAACTGACGTGTTCCAGTCACCGCCACAGTTGATTTTTGCAACTTTAAATGGCTGGGAATTTCTCTTTCTAAGGCTGCTTGCGACACAAAAGTTAAGGATGTTGCATTCCTAGCACCAGCGAAACTGCTAAACATCGGTCGCATATGAACGGGTTGGGGTGTGGGAATACTGGCGTTAGCATCACCCATTTGCGCCCAAGCTATCATCCCACCTTTAATAACTATCTCTGGCTTGACACCAAAAAACGCAGGTCGCCACAGGCATAAGTCTGCAAGTTTTCCCTCTTCTACAGAACCAACATAATCAGCAATACCATGCGTGATTGCCGGGTTAATGGTGTATTTGGCAACATATCTTTTGGCGCGGAGATTATCTGCTTCGCTATCTCCAGCAAGGCTTCCCCGTTGTACCTTCATTTTATGGGCAGTCTGCCAAGTACGAATTATTACCTCCCCCACTCTCCCCATTGCTTGGGAGTCGGAAGAAATCATGCTAAACGCGCCTAAGTCATGCAAAATATCTTCGGCGGCGATGGTTTCTCGGCGAATGCGAGACTCCGCAAAAGCTACATCTTCGGGAATTCCTGGGTCAAGGTGATGACATACCATCAACATATCTAGGTGTTCATCTAAGGTGTTGAGGGTATAGGGCCGAGTGGGATTTGTCGAAGATGGGAGGACATTTGCTTGACCGCAGACTTTGATGATGTCTGGTGCGTGTCCCCCGCCTGCGCCTTCGGTGTGGTAAGTATGAATGGCGCGGTTTTTAAAGGCGGCGATGGTATCTTCGACAAATCCGGCTTCATTGAGAGTATCGGTATGTATAGCTACCTGCACATCATATTCATCAGCCACACTCAGACAAGTATCAATAGTGGCGGGAGTTGTCCCCCAGTCTTCATGCAGTTTTAAACCCATTGCACCCGCTTGAATTTGTTCTGCTAGTGCTTGGGGTTGACTAGCATTACCTTTACCCAAAAAGCCTAAGTTCATGGGAAAAGCATCAGCAGCTTGTAACATCCGGTAAATGTTCCAAGGGCCGGGGGTACAGGTAGTGGCGTTAGTTCCGGTAGCAGGCCCAGTTCCGCCGCCAATCATAGTTGTGATTCCAGAGGCGATCGCAACTTCAATTTGCTGGGGACAAATAAAATGTATATGGCTATCAATTCCGCCAGCGGTGAGAATCATTCCTTCCCCAGCTAAGGCTTCGGTTCCAGGGCCAATAATAATATCTACGTTGTCTTGAATATAAGGATTACCAGCTTTCCCAATTTTAAATATCTTGCCATCTTTAATGCCGATGTCTGCTTTGACTATTCCCCACCAATCGAGTATCAAGGCATTAGTAATTACTAAATCAACAGCACCATCAGCGTTAGAAATAGGGGATTGTCCCATCCCATCACGAATAACTTTACCACCGCCAAATTTCACTTCATCACCGTAGGTAGTAAAGTCTTGTTCTACTTCTATAAATAATTCTGTATCTGCAAGGCGGATGCGATCGCCTACTGTCGGCCCGTATGTTTCTGCGTAGGCGCGGCGGGACATTCTATAACTCATTAATTATTCCTCAATGATTTGAGTTCTTGAATTTTTTGATCTGTTTTTTAGATACCAATAATGATTACATTTTTAAAATTAA
Organism: Nostoc sp. TH1S01; assembly: GCA_018993265.1. Lineage (GTDB taxonomy): Bacteria > Cyanobacteriota > Cyanobacteriia > Cyanobacteriales > Nostocaceae > Nostoc_B. Next base: position 83,230 of record JAGKSW010000071.1, on the reverse strand, counting down.
GATTACAAATAAATTTATTATCAACATTAAATTGAATTACTGCTTACGGACATATTTTATTATTCATACAACTTTCCTATAGAATCTGTAGAGGCTAAACATTTTTTAAATAAGTTCTTCTATTATTTAATTTTTAATAATTAGAGCTAGACTATCATGAAAGATAAAGGCAGTATCCAATCCATTTTCAAAAATTCTAGCTCTACCTTGCAAGCAAAAAATTCTTATTAATTGAGTGATGCGAGTTGAATACCTAATTCTGTTCGCCACTCTGATAAAGACTTATCCCAATGTTCTTCCCATTTTTGCGCCAAAAGTGGCTTTGATTTTGACCCCATCTGATAACCCAGAGTTATTTGTTCTAATAAATCAGGAAGTTGCTCTGGTGATTTTACCAATATACCTAATAGACTGACTCCCACTAGTGCAAAGGCTAAAGTTCTGCGTGTCTGCGCCATTTCAAAAGCCTTAAGACCGATTTCTCCGAGTCCATCAGTATTAAAACCTGTAACTACGTGCCAAATATCATGAGTTTGGCGCATTCGCAAAGTTAGATAACTAATATCATTTTCAACTTTGATTTGACGATAAAATCCAGGGTCGAAACCATTTTTTTTAATATAGGATGCATAAGCATAGCCTAAAGATGTTTCAGAATATTGTAAGAGCTTTTCGATATCAGGATTAGGTGCAATATATCGTTCTTGAATCAGTTGTGCTATTTCTGGCTGTGTTTTGAGCCAATTTAGTGATAATTCAGCGGCTTTGCTATCACGCAATCCATCTTCAATATCGTAAACATAATCAAGATTAGCTGGGGCTCTATATAAATTTACAAGTGCTTTCAAGATGATTTTAAAATCAGCACTGAGGCGTTGGTGTCTTTCTACTAGCAACATGGGAAGTCCTTAAAGCTTTTCATCTATTTTAGACTTGTGGTAGTTGTCCGTTGATTTTGCCATTAAAACCATAGACTTCTCGACTACCAACTAATGGAACCAAAGTTATTTCCTTTTCATCGCCTGGCTCAAATCGTACTGCTGTGCCGGCGGGAATATCAAGACGCATTCCTTTGGCTTCTTCTCTATCAAAATTTAGGGCAGAATTTACTTCATAAAAGTGAAAATGAGAACCTACTTGGATAGGGCGATCGCCTGTATTCGCAACTTGCAATTTTACAGTCGGACGACCTGTATTTAATTCAATTTCATCTGCGGCTGTGATAATTTCTCCAGGTATCATAATAGTTTTAGAATAAAATTAACGAATCGGATTATGCACTGTCACTAACTTTGTGCCATCAGGAAAAGTTGCTTCTACCTGTACTTCATGCACCATTTCTGGTACACCTTCCATCACCTCATCTCTTGTTAATAAAGTTGTCCCATAACTCATCAATTCTGCAACGGTACGTCCATCTCTTGCGCCTTCTAAAATTGCAGCAGATATATAAGCCACTGCTTCGGGATAATTTAATTTCAAGCCTCTTTCTTTGCGTCTTTCCGCTAATAAAGCAGCAGTAAAAATTAATAATTTATCTTTTTCCTGCGGCGTAAGTTGCATCTTTGCATCCTTTATCGTTCGTTTAAATCTGCCAAACTCTGGGTATACATATACTACGACTCAAAAAAGATGTTCGCAGTATCTGCCAAACAGCTGTAAACCAGTTTCGCACCTCAGATGTGGAAGCGCCGCGATATCTACACAAAAGTCCATGTTCTAGTTGTGTCACGCCTACTAAGTGCTGAGTGCTGAGTGCTGAGTGCTTTACACTGAGCGAAGTCGAAGTGTGAGTGTTGAGTGTTGGTTCGACTCCGTTCACCAAGCGGGAGTGGGGAGTGAAGGACGAACGGGCTTTGGCGATAATTTCGGCTGAGACTGGATGACCAAGCCAAATTAAGCTACCAACGATTGGTTGTCCAAATAAACCATGAGGACTGTGAAAAATTTCTGCGTTCCCTGGTAAAAATTGACGGTCTATCCATAATGGAACACCTTGTCGCCAAATTTCAGTGTGCGATCGCCATTTTCCTTGTAAGAATTTCTCTCCTCTCGCACTGCGCCCAAAGCGGGTAATTTCCCAGCCTAAAAAACTGGCTCCAGTAGCTAATTCTACCCGTAAATCTTGGCGATAATCTGCGCCGTTAAATAAAATCGTTTCTTGCGGTAACAATTCTAAACAAGCACCAGCATCAATTTGAATATCTATAGTTTGTCTAGCTTGCAGGTTATTACTGCGGTATATTTTGCTAGCTGCGGCTGTAGTGATTAAAGCTTGGGTGTTGGGTTGGAGGTGGAAATGAGATGATAAGCGATCGCCTCCTACAACTCCCCCGGCTGTATGTAAAATAACGCTATGACAGACTGTTTTGTCTTCTGGGTAAAACGGACGTTGCACTTTTAGTGGTGCTTGATGATGATTGTAAATTAGCTGGGTAGAATTTTGGCGTTCTGCATATACTAAGTTTAGTTTTCCATGCCAAGCTGCTGTTTGTGGGTTATCAATCATTGTTCATTGAAGAAGTGATTGATAACACTAAAACATACTCATCAGAAATTTTAAATAATTTCTGGTATAAAAAACCACGAAGATAAAACATAGATTTTATCTTCTTACTATAATCAAAAACTTTATTTGCTAATACTAAGTTGCGTTCAGATGTATAGCAGGAGGCAGAGAGCAGCGCGTTGCGGGGGTTCCCCCCGTTGTAGCGACTGCGGAGAGGCAGGAGGTAAAACTATTGGTATTTATACCATTCACGCTTTTACGATGTCCTCATCTGTGCTTCGATTGCTATAGTATCCTGATACTAAGTTGCTTTCAGAAATAGTATTTCTACTCCCTACTCCCACCCCAGGTTACTATCTTTGACTGCAACTTGGTATGACTTTATTTAGCTGAGATATAGGACTCGTATTTGATTTTTGAAATTATTGATGTAGCGAGTAAATAGGGAACAGGTAGAAACTTATAGAAAAGTACTGAATTTTTCAAAAATCAAATAGAGTTTCTCTAACTCTCTTATTACTTAGATTCAGATGTCGCAATTAAGATTGCCAATTAACAAAAAATGATGAATGTTTAGCCCAAATTAGAATATTAATAACTTACACCATTACATGTTGATTTGATGTTGAAACGTCTTTTATATTCTCACTCACACCCTTTCTTAGCGTTTCAACTAACATGTATCAGCAGTTTATTTCATTGCTGTTTCTGTGGAAACATTCATACTCTGCGAAAAAGAGAAATCTTTATCCATCTGCGCTGACCAAGTTTTATCATGAATCATGGGCATGGTAGATACCATCTTCTCTGCATTTTTGTTTTGGCAATTTGTTGGTAGTTTGGAATCTTCTGGATGAACACAGGAGTAATCTGGTAGAAAAGCTACATGATTTGTTGCCTTCAGTTCTCTATTTAAAGCATCGGAAATTGGTTCAGCATTAACTTCGTTCACTCCCACGTAGGCGATGTTTTGTAAATCTTCCATCGTCCGCAGCATACTAACGGCGTTGTAGTTAGTGCTGACAAGAGTACCGCGTCGGAGATACTGAGGGTTGGCTTCATAACGGTGATTTGTTTCTGGTGAACGCCGAACTTCGCTGGTTTGGTTTCCTCCAGATATGGGGGTGCTTTGCAAAGATGTAACGCTGACAACCATCATTGCGTTCTCATGCTCTTTACTCATAAAAACTTTATTAGCACCCACTGGAGTTTTGTCATATTTACTCACTGTCAAACCAACTACTGCGGCTTCTATGGCTTCAGACATTACGTCTGTGTCTTGGAATAATCCACCATCATAATTAGGAAAGATAGCAGTTGAGTTAGCATTTTGAGTTAGCTCCATAAAGGGAGCATTTGGTTCGTATTGATTGCCAGTTAAAGGTTCAAACTTTAAACCGATCTCAGATGTTGATAAGGATACACTACCTTTTAAGTCATCGACTGATTGAATATTCACAGCGTTAACAGATTGTATGTTTGCACTCAAGGTAGTTGCAAATACAAGCCCTAGTAGATACTGTTGAGGTTTGCTAATCATAATGAAACCTTCCGATACTTTTTGTAACAGGAAAATAAATCTTCCTTTATAAATATTTAAGGTTGTTGGTTAAACTAAGAATAAGTATAGGTTATTTCTTGGTATTTTATTACTAATTATGTTCTTTTTGTTAATTTTAATAAATTATCTGATTTTAAAAGAAAAAAGATTATGAAGTATTTTTTAATACTTAAAATGTCAGTATAAAGTTGTAAAAGCTTATCAATTAAGGCATTTAATTTTCTGCGGTAATCAGCATATTTATTTAAGCATAAGTTTTTTGGTTAAAATTTTTGAAAAAAATTAAGAAAAAATAATAGATAAATCGTAATAATTCCGCAAATCTCAGTCAGAGGCTTGCACTCTCATCAATGATTAAGTTTGTAAAATTGTTTTGGAGACAATTCGCGTCTTTTTAAGTTCGGCGGAGGAGAGTTGTTCGCCAGCTTGCAGGCGGGTTGCAGATGTTTGCAGAACGTTAGCTGCGTTAGTATCACCGATTTGTAAGGCAGTGTTAGCAGCAGTTTGTAACATTGTTGCAGCCCCAATGCGATCGCCATGTTGTAATTTCATCTCAGCTAACTGAGTTTGGCGATACTTGGCTAATGCCAAAATCGACTGCTGTACCTGGGGATTGAGAGCGGGTTGATATTTGTGAACAAAATTGGCTGATATTGTCACCATAGGAGTGAGTAAGCACTCTTGTTTTAAGGCTGGGTCATCGTAACGAATTTGCATCTGTCCAATGACTTGTTCTCCTGCGGGGAATTGTCCTAAATAAAGATTTACTAAAACTACCCGTTCTACATTCTGCATTAAATCCCCCAGACGTACCGCAAAGCCCCCATTGGTTGCTGGCTGCACTGGTAACTCAATTGTGTCTGGAAAAACTTGGGCGATGGGTTTTAGTTCTGCTAGCCGTACATGAGGCGCAAAGGAAAACTGCAAATAAGCGTTTGTTAGTCCTATTGAAGTAATTCGACCAAACAACCGCCCAAATTGTTCTAAAACTTGTTCTGGATGCTCAATATAAGCCAAACTCCCGCCGCCAGCATCAGCAATTTTTTCGAGCAAATCTGAGTTCCAGTTATTGCCAAATCCGAGAGTGTTGATGGTCAGATTGATTTTAGCTGCCTTTTGCGCCAGTTCTAAACAACGTTTGGTGTCATCGGTGCCAATTTCCCATTTCCACAGCCGCAGACTGGTTTCACCATGTCCATCGGTGAGGAGAAAAGCTTGGGAAACAGCACCCTTCGCCCCTTGCATCAGTTCTGTGATGCCCAATTCTAACCCAGCAGCAATGGCAGTACCACCACTGGCGATGAGTTTGTTTGGCAACAGCGATTTAATGGTGCTGGTATCTTGAATCACTTGATGGGGAACAATCACTTCCGCAGAACCAGAAAAAGCCACTATTGAGATGCGATCGCCAGGTTGTAACTTATTTAATAATTGCTCTACTGCGGCAATTACAGTTTGCATTGGTTTGCCGTGCATTGAACCGCTTTTATCCAGAATTAAGCATAAATTCAACGGCAAACGCTGATCAACCTGATCGGCGATCGCAGAAACCGAAATTGCTAATTGACGTTGACTGCTCGCTTGAGCCACATCAACGTTACGATCATTCAGCGACGAGAGCAATTGAACTTTCATTGCGGCGGGATATCTTGCAACACAGTTTTTGAGACAATGCGAGTTTTCTTGCGATCGCTTTCGCTTAAATCTCCTCCCGATTGTAGTTGGGTGGCAGAAGTTTGTAATACTGTGGCTGCACCTGTATCTCCCATTTGCAAAGCAGTTTTAGCAGCAGTTTGCAGCATAGTTGCCGCACCGATGCGATCGCCTTGTTGCAATTTTGCTTCGGCGAGTTGAGTTTGACGATACTTAGCTAAAGCCAAAATCGATTGCTGCACCTGGGGATTGATGTTTGGTTGGTAAGCCCTGGTAACATTCGCATAAACTGGAAGGTTAGCGGTAAATAACCCGCTTTGATTATGGGCAGGATCATCGTAGCGAATTTGGACATTAGCGATCGCTTGTTGACCTTCCGGCAATTGTCCCAGATAAATATTAGCTAAAATTACTCGCTCCACATCTTTCATTAAATCGCCCAACCGAATCGCAAACCGTCCATCGGCTTCTTGTTGCAGGGGAAGTTCGATCGTATCTGGGTAAACTTGGGCAATAGGTTTAAGTTCCGCTAACCGGACATTTGGCATTAAAGAAAATAACAGATAAGCATTAGTCAAGCCCACAGTTTGTATCCGGCTAAATAACCGCCCAAACTCATTCACAGCTTGATCAGGTTGTTGAATATAAGATAAAGTGCCTAAACCTGCATCAGCGATTCTTTCTAAAACATCTTGGTTCCAATTGTCACCAAAGCCCAAAGTATTTAAAGTTAAGTTATAACCAGCAGCTAACTGAGCGAACTTAAAGCAACGGTTATTATCACCATGTTCATTTTCCCCATCAGTTAGCAAAAAAGCTTGGGAAATGCGGTCTTTTTTGCCCTTAGCTAACTCTTCAATCGCCAGACGCAAACCTTCATCAATCGCCGTTCCGCCATCAGCAGATAAGCGGTTAATTTGTTTTTTGATTTGTTCTGGGTCTTCCACAGATTGATTTGGGATTAAGACCTTAGCACGGTGATCGAAGACTACCACACTCAGGCGATCGCTGGGCTTAAGTCTGTCAACCAACAAATTTGCGGCTTTTTTGACAGTTTCCAGTGGTTTACCATTCATTGAGCCGCTGTGGTCGAGAATTAAACATAAATTAATCGGTAGATTGCGGTCTTGAGTATCTGCGATCGCGGACACAGAAAACGACAACTGACGTTGACTACTAGTTTGATTAGCATCAACATTTACATCATTCAGGGCAGGCTGCAAATTGACCTTCATAACCCAAACTTCCTAAATTCAGGATATATACATAATTTAGTTAAGAATCCAGCACTCAAAAGCCAGAAATCAAAATTGAGCTTCCTAAACATTCTGACTCCTGAATTCCCACCATATTTATAAATAACTTCAAATCGCCAGATCAACGCTACGGAAAACTTATCCTGTCGAGATAGATTAATATATTCACAATCATCTTAGAAGCCTAGCTTTAGCAGATGCCAGCAATCTCGCCCATTAGCGAGGAAACCGCACCTGACTCTAGCTGGCATCACGCTAGGATGTATTACAGTTAACGGCATAATTTCAGGCGATCAGTTGCTATGGACATTTCCCCCATCAAGGCTGTTCAAGCCCCATACTACGGCGATAACTTCTACCGGACACCGCCGCCAGATTTACCCTCCCTTCTGTTAAAGGAGCGAATTGTCTATCTGGGAATGCCACTGGTACCTGCTGTGACGGAATTAATCGTCGCTCAATTATTGTATTTGCAGTCAGACGACCCCGAAAAACCTATTAAAATCTATATCAACTCGACCGGCACTTCCGGTTATAGTGGCGAACCCATTGGCTTTGAAACTGAAGCCTTTGCCATCTATGACACAATGAAATACATTAAACCTCCCATCCACACCATTTGTATTGGTTCCGCGATGGGTATGGCAGCAATGCTACTGAGTGCTGGTACTAAAGGTTGTCGCGCCAGCTTGCCCAACGCTAGCATTATTCTGCACCAGCCTAAGAGCTACGCCCAAGGTCAAGCAACTGATATTCAGATTCGGGCGAAAGAAGTTCTGGCAAACAAAGCATCGATGGTTGATATTTTGACCCGTACCACCGGACAGACGGCCGAAAGAATCACCAAAGACATGGATCGTCTCTTCTACATGAGTGCATATCAAGCCAAAGAGTACGGTTTAATCGATCGCGTGTTTGAAAAAGAAGAACTCGCTAATCCACCAGTACCAACTAGTGTCCTTTAAAGGATGAAGTGTGAAGTATGAAGTATGAAATTTTATTCTTTGCTTTCATGCTTCCAACTTTATGTACCTTCTTTCTTTTGTTTGCCCTCAATTAATTATTAACGGAGTTAATTATGCCTATAGGCGTTCCTAAAGTTCCTTACCGGATGCCCGGAGGGCAGTATACAGATTGGATTAGCATCTACGATCGCCTTTATCGGGAACGGATTATTTTCTTGGGGCGTGATGTTGATGATGAAATTGCTAACCAAATCATCGCTGTCATGCTGTATCTGGATTCAGAAGACCCAGGTAAAGATATTTACTTGTATATCAACTCCCCTGGTGGGATGGTAACATCCGGTTTGGCGATTTATGATACGATGCAACACATCAAATCTGATGTTGTGACCATTTGCGTCGGTCTTGCTGCTTCAATGGGTTCTTTCTTGTTGACTGCTGGGACGAAAGGCAAGCGCCTAGCATTGCCCCATTCCCGGATTATGATTCACCAACCCTCCGGCGGAACCCGTGGACAAGCCACCGACATCGAAATCGAAGCCAGAGAAATTCTGCGGATTCGCAATCAACTCAATAACATTTACGCTCAAAATACTGGTCAAACCTTGGCCAAGATTGAGAAAGACATGGATCGTGACTTCTTTATGTCCGCCCAAGAAGCGAAAGAATACGGATTGATTGACCGTGTGATTGAAGAACGAATCTAGGAAGTGTGAAGTGTGTAGGCACCCTTTGGGTGACTTCCCGGAGGGTAGTGTGAAGTGTGAAATTTTGTGCTTCATACTTCAGCCTTCATACTTCATACTTTCCCAAAACTGTCTAGTTTGAACTATAAATTAGAAAATTCTTGTTTATCATTAAAACCTTATGCTAAAAGCAGAATGCTGATAGCTTTATATTAGATAGCTGATATCTCGAAATGGATCTAGGAGATTGCTACCGTTTATTGGGTTTAAGGTCGGGAGCCTCGTTTGCGGAAATCAAAACGTCTTACAGACGGCTGGCGCAGCAATATCATCCCGATATCAACCCGGATGACAAAAAAGCTAAAGATAAGTTTATTGCCTTGACAGAAGCTTATAGGCTGCTCTTAACGGTAGTACCGCCAGAAGAAACAGTCGATCAGCCGTCAAGTCAGTCATTTACGTCTAGGCGCGAGGAAGCCAAAGCCACGCCAAAAACCACAGTCACCACAGAAACCTTTGTGGCTAGGCGCGAGGAACCAAAGGCGACGCGTCAAGATGCTGCACCGAAAACCACAGTTACCACCGAAAAGCCACAGACACCGCCTGCAAATATTGCCGAAATTGAACAACGGCTGAAGTGGAAGACTTACGAGCAATTACAAAGATTTTTGAAAGAAAAAAGATTTCCCCAAGCGATCGCCCTTGCGGAAGCGTTAGTAGACCGTTTACCCAAAGATGCGGAAGTTCGCCAATGGTTAGCGATCGCTTATCAAATTTGGGGTAGGGCGCTGATTAACGATAATCAAGTCCTCAAAGCCAGAATTTACCTGAAAAAAGCCCTCAAAACTGACCCCAATAACAAAGCTTTGTGGAATGAAGTCCAACGGGATTTTCAGAAAATTGAGCAAATTTTTTAAAATTTGTCAATATTTAGCACTAATAACGCTAGGAGAGAAAAATTACAATAAATAAAATATTCAATTTGGAGCATAAAATAATGCAGGAAATGAATATTGATACCTCTGTAGACGAAAATGGCATTCTACGCTTGAAAATGCCTCCAAATTCCGCTGGAATGGAGATAAAAGGAAGACTTATTTATCAAATTTATCCTGCTCCTTCAGCAACTTTTCAAGGTAAAAAAGTTGATATTCATGCTGTTCGCAGTATCTGCCATCAAATTAGAAACTTACCCAATCTTGATAGCAGAACACCTGATGAAATTATTGGCTACAACGAGTTTGGAATTATAGAATAATGGTAATTGATCCTTCAGCTATCCTAGCAATTATTTATGCTGAACCTGAAGAATTGATTTTTATTCAACTGATTGATGAAAGTGAAGATTGTCTGCTTTCTTCTCCAGGCTATGTTGAAGCATCAATAGTCTTGGGTACTAAATATGGTAAGCAAGGTGTAGAAAATTTGAACTTATTAATTACAGCACTTTCTATCATTATTGTACCTTTCAGTGTGGAGCAAGCACAGTTAGCCAGTGAAGCATTCTTGAAATTTGGTAAGGGTCGCCATCCAGCAAAACTGAATATGGGAGATTGCTTTTCCTATGCTTTAGCAAAATCGATAAATCAACCTTTATTATTCAAAGGTAATGATTTCATTCATACAGATATTGCCAAAGTGAATTACTAATTGAAAAAAAATATTAGGAATACCTCAATATATATTCAAGAAACTGGTTCAAACACCATTTGAGGAATTAATAAGTCATCTTGTGATTGTCCAATTCCTAAAAATCGCGTTTCATTTTCATATACGCGCACAAGTCCAAAAATATCAGAATTAAGCGAAACTTTTTGTCCTTGACACCATTTTCGGGCAAGTTCTGGAGATAAAGTGACAGTGGGCAAATGTTGTAAAGCGATATCAGGGGAAACGGGTTGAAATGTCCCGGCTTGCACTTGTGCTTCTAATTCAGTTAAAGAAAGACTATTCGTTAAATTAAAACCACTGCTTTGGGTACGAGTTAAAGCGGCGAGAGTTCCGCCAGTGTTTAAGACTGAACCTAAATCACGGGCGATCGCTCTAATATATGTACCACTACCACAAGCGATCGCCACATCTAATTCCGGAAAATCCCCTTCTCGCCAATCTAAAATATCTATCTGGAAAACTTCAACTGTACGCACAGGAACTTCCACAGTTTCACCTTGACGCGCCAAATCATACAAGCGTTTTCCATCAACTTGAATTGCACTGTAAATTGGCGGTATTTGTTCAATCTTCCCAACAAATTGTGTAATTGCAGTTTCTATTTCAGCCAAACTTAAATTAGTACAAGGCTGTGAGGCGATAATTTCTCCTTGCAAATCATCGGTTGTGGTACGCACACCAAAACGGATAGTAGCTTTATAAGCTTTCTCTCCTGGGAGATACTGCAATAATCTTGTGGCTTTACCCATTGCAATTGGTAAAACCCCAGTCGCTGAGGGATCTAAAGTTCCCGCGTGTCCTACCCGTTTGAGGCGCAGCAGCTTGCGGACTCGCGCCACACAGTCGTGAGAAGTCCAATCAAATGGTTTGTTTAAGTTGAGAAAACCTTGCACAGTAATATTTCTTGATGCTTCCTGATGCTTTGCTGTAAGTAAATATGTCTGAAATTCTTAGCAATGACAAAGGACAAAGGACAAATGACTACCCTGACTTACTTATCATAATGTTGCTGCTAATTCTTTTAAACGCAGGTGTCCGTCTCGAAACACTGACCAACCATCTCCGACTAAGACTGTTTCCACCTTGCTCAATTTTGCCAGTCTGTGGACAGAAGCGATCGCAGCTTGTGGATCAAGTAACTTTTCCTTTGCCAAAATAGTTAAACTCCCGGCTGCGTGCGCCCGGATTAAATCGCCTGTAATTAAGGTAGTTTCTTCTAATAGCAGTGCTAATTCGCCCGGAGTCTTGGAACCTTGGAGTTCAATAATCTTTAACCCAGGTACAAACTCATCACCATCAGACAACCAGCGATCACAAGCTATCGGGAAAAATTCTTTTTCGGCTGCGGGGCCTGCTACTTTAGCATAAGTTTGCACAGCAATTTCCTTAGCTGACCTCACATGCTCCGAGTTTGTTAGTATAATCCAATCCACACCACCGAGGGATTCCAGATGATTCCAGTCGTGATTTGATAAGGCTACTGGGTCAATCAAGATATTGCCATCTGGACGAATCCAGGCAATCCCATTGAAATCAATATTTCTTGCAGGATTGAAAGTAGACCAGCCATATAAATCGGGACGGTGTAGAGATTTCATAATGATTCTGGTACTGTACCTTCAATAAATCGTAAATTAAGAGAGTTGCATCAATAATGTATCAGTAATTTCGTCTATAGTCCAAATTGGCCTTTCATTTTCGTCTCACTAAATTTTATTCTTTTCATGCAACCATTTAAGACTTTACTCCGCGTCCGCCACTATGAAATGGATGCTTTGGGACATGTAAATAATGCTGTTTACCAAAATTATTTAGAACAAGCAGCCATTGAACACTCAGAACATCTCGGTGCAACTTTAGATGTTTACCGAGAGTTAGGTGGTGTATTTGTGATGCGGCGGGTAGAAATTGACTATCTCCGTCCAGCCGTGGCAGGTGATACTCTGGAAGTTACTACCTGGTTAAAAGAAATGCGTGGTACCCGTGCTTTTCGACGGTACGAAATCCGCAAACAAAACGAGGATGATTTATTAGTGAATGCTGAAGCACTATGGGTATGGGTAGATGCTAAAACTATGCGTCCAAAACCAATACCTAACAAAATTTCTGACAAGTTTTTGCAACTTCAAAACTTGAGTGTAGTTGAATAATTTTTAATGGCAAAATAAGCATACAGAAGTCAGAATTCAGAATTCAGTAGAGTTTGATAACTAACACAGAGAAACTAACTAATACCAAATCGATATGAAGAAGCAAGCGTATAATTAGCCTGCGAAGGTGGTCACTAAGCTTGTCGAAGTGCAGGCTTTATTTGTATAGCCCCAGACTTCCAGTCTGAGGAATTAATATGCAGCCTCTCTATTTGTCAGCGTCATGATTTTTTAATCGTTCTGAATTCTGACTCTTGTTATTTTTAGCAGAATTCTGCTTCTTGGGGAATTGGCTCATGTGTAATATTGATATACCCAGGTTGAGCTTTAACGCGTTCAATCCATTTTTGAATCGCAGGAAATCTGGATAAATCAAAACCACCTTCATCAGCTACATGGGTATAAGCGAACAAAGCAATATCAGCGATTGTATAGCGATCGCCAACAAAATACAGATGACATTGCAGATGATTTTCCATTACTCTTAATGCGGCGTAACCTGGTTCCCGTTTTTGCTCTAAAGCAGCCTGATATTCTTCTGCTTTCCCTAAAATCGAAATCCAAAATCGTGATGTCGCAATATATGGTTCATGACTATATTGCTCAAAAAATAACCATTGAAAAACTTGTGCTTTCAAGAAGCGATCGTAAGGTAAAAATTCTGTGTATTCACTGAGGTATGCCAAAATGGCATTTGATTCTGTTAAGTATTTTCCTGGCTCAACTTCTAAAACAGGTATCTTGCCATTCGGATTCTTACTTAAAAATTCAGGTGTCCGACTTTCTCCCTTTAAAATATTCACCTCGATTCTTTCATAGGGAATACCTATTTGTGATAATAAAAGACGTATCTTATAACCATTACCAGAGGGTAAAAAATCGTACAGACGTAGCGTTTCCATGCCAAAAATATGATGAAGAGTATTCAGAGAAATGAGGCTCTAAAATACAATATCTTACAAAATGTTTCGAGTTAAACAGGATGATTCTTTTGTTTTTGAGCATCTTCATCAAATCTAGATTTATCTTCAAAAATAAAAAACAAATTATTGATTATTTCTACTATTTATAAACTTTAAATGTTCAATTTAATTCAACGGGATAAATTAAAAATATGTGTGGAAGATTTACCTTAAATCAGTCAGCAAAGGCTCTCAGCAAGGCTTTCCATCTCCAGCAAGTTCGAGATTTAACTGCTCAATATAACATTGCACCTACACAAATGGTGCCAACAGTGTTACATAACCCCACCAATAAACAGAATGAATTTCAACAGTTACGTTGGGGCTTGATTCCTGCTTGGGCAAAAGATGCAAAAATGGGAGTAAAGCTAATTAACGCTAGGGCAGAAACAGTGGCAGAAAAACCAGCGTTTCGCTCAGCTTTCAAGCGCAAACGCTGTTTAGTCATAGCTGATGGCTTTTATGAGTGGCAAAAGCAACAAAGTAAAAAACAGCCATTTTATTTTCGCCTACAGAATGGCCAACCCTTTGGTTTTGCGGGATTATGGGATGTATGGCACTCACCAGAAGGAGAAGAAATCGCTTCTTGTACAATTGTGACAACAACAGCTAACGAATTGTTAGCACCAATTCATGAGCGGATGCCAGTAATTTTAGCGCCCGAAGATTACGATTTGTGGCTAGATACACAAGTGCAAGCACCCGAAAAACTTCAGCCACTATTAGATCCTTATCCGGCTGAAGCAATGACAGCTTACCCAGTGAGCAATTTGGTCAACAAGCCCCAGTACAACAGTCCAGAATGTATTATCCCCCTTAGTGAGGAGAATGGCCTGCCAAATCAGTTAAATTAACTATTGAGTGCTGAGTCGGAAGTGCTGAGTACTGAGTGCTGAGTGCTGAGTAAAAATACAGCCTCTCATCTCTAATCTCAACTTCTCTACCCTAATAAGGTTTACTGCACCCAACCGCGGAACGCTGTAATTCCCAAGATCATCTTTTGAGCTATAAGCTGTACAACTATAGAGGCAGTTATGCCAAGAACACAGAAAAACGATAACTTTATTGACAAATCTTTTACAGTTATGGCGGATATCATTCTCAAGATTCTGCCAGCTAACAAAAAAGCTAAAGAAGCATTTGTTTATTACCGAGATGGCATGTCCGCCCAAGCTGAAGGGGAATATGCCGAAGCATTAGAATATTATGAAGAAGCCCTCACCCTAGAAGAAGATCCCAACGATCGCAGTTATATTTTCTACAATATGGGGCTAATTTATGCCAGTAACGGCGATCACGAGAAAGCTTTAGAACTTTATCACAAAGCAATTGAAATCAACCCACGTATACCCCAAGCCTTGAATAATATCGCTGTAATTTATCATTACCAAGGCGAAAAAGCCAAAGAAGCTGGAGATAATGACGGCGGAGAAGCTTTGTTTGACCAAGCCGCAGATTATTGGATTAGAGCGATTCGCATGGCTCCCAATAACTATATTGAAGCGCAAAACTGGCTGAAAACCACTGGCCGGATGCAAATTGACGTATTCTTTTAGTTATTTGTCATTAGTCCTTTGTCATTTGCTAAGCTCGACTTTATCTATTTTTCAGCGTCGGCGATCACTATCGCTGAAACCTTTGTGTAACAGGCACTTTACTTTTTGGATTTCATTGAGAACCAGTGACATGGTAAAAGTATTTGCCAAAAAGCCAGGGTTTTTGCCGGATAAAGAAAACCGAGTTCTTAATTTTGGATAAAGTCAAGCTAAGGACTAACGACAAATGACTAATGACCAATGACAAATGACCCATGACTAATGACAATTTATGATTGATCGTGACCAAGTTCATAAAGTAGCTCTTCTTGCCCGGTTAGAACTGACACCAGAAGAAGAAGAACAATTTACCACTCAGCTAGGCAGTATTTTGGATTATGTGCAACAGCTGAGTGAACTAGATGTGAGTAATGTGCCACCAACTACACGCGCAATTGATGTCAGCAATGTGACACGAGAGGATGAGTTACAACCTTATCCTGACCGAGATGCGATCCTCAATAGTGCGCCTGAAGAAGAACGCGAATATTTCAAAGTCCCGAAAATCCTCAATAGCGAAGAGTAAGAAAAAATCTGAAGTGTGAAGTATGAAGTATGAAATGAAGTTTTCACACTTCACACTTCAAGGATTATAGTTACGGCATTCCGGCGCATGAGGATTTTCTCGACAGTATTCTTCAAAGGAAACTTTAGCAGAAACCATACTTTCAGCTTTTTGATGTGCGGCTTCTGCTTGTAGTTCTTCCACCTCATCCCATGCCGCAGCACAGGCTTTAGAATAAGCGCCATGCTGAGTACAAATGGCACGAGCCGTTGCAATGGCCTTTTTAATTTTTTCTTCTAACCTTAGTGCTGTTGGGGCTTCGATAAAATTACTCTTGGTCAAAATATCAGTAATTGAGATAATACCTAAGAGCTTGCCTTGAATGACTGGCGCTCTGCGAATACCAGTGTTGGCAAACAACCGCGCTACATATTCCACACTCAACTCAGGATTGACTACAATGCAGGGTTTGCTCATAATTTCATAAACCCGCACAAGCTTAGGGTCTTTACCGTATGCTATTACCTTATAGACAATATCTGTTTCGCTAACCATGCCATAGGCATCATTATCATAGCGACGATCCACAACCAAGGCACGCAAGTTATTTTCTTTCATCAGACGCACTGCTTCAGCAACTGTTGCTGACCCGCGAATGGTAATCACATCCTTGGTCATGATATCTTCAGCTTTCATCATTGCTATCGTCTCCTGGTAAATAGCAGAGGAGCAGGGGAGATAGGGGAAGCAGAGGAGACAGTGCGGTCTTGGGGGTTCCCCCCAGGAGCAACTGCCGTTGAGTAGAAGGATAATTAGCTAATTTTCTTTCCCTATTCCCTATTCCCCACTCCCTATTCTCTATTCGCTACAACACTAAATTAGTGCAGGTTTGAATTTATGATGTTATCGAAAGTGACCGAAGCTTAAAATATCGGCATAATAATTTTGTGAAAGTATGAAGTGTGGGGATTTAGTATGAAATTTTAGACTTAAGTCTTCATTCTTTATCCGTGAGCAGGCTAGGATGATCACAGCATCATCCAACTACGGCTGAAACTTTTTTGCTGTAAGTTTGCATACAGGTATATCTTCTGCCAGTAAATTCTGAGACTCAGCTATGTCAAATCGTCATTATCCACCCGCTTACTTACGTTATCTCAAAGCTAGGTTATGGAATTTTAGCAAGCCTGCTTTTTGGGGAACAGCGATTTTTTTATCCGTACTAGGGTTAGTAATTCGAGAATACTGGTCTAACCCAAATGCGTTTACCAGCAAACAAAACAGCGAAGTTACAACACAAAAAACGGATAATTCATCCCTGTCGTCGGAAGATAAAGCGATCGCAGCAGATATTGATAACTTACCAGTTCTGTATAATGACGTTGAACAAGCAGAAGCTCCGGCAATAGCGAGTTCCCCCACAGATAATTCTAAATCGAAAAAAGGTAAAGATTTCTTACAGGATTTAATTAACAAGCAAAAATCTTCTAAAGATACAAAATTAAATCCGACATTAGGAATTAGTGGTAATACATTTGGATCTGATGCTAAAAATCCTTTTGTTGCCCAAACCGAAAGTTTGTTACAATTTGGCGTTCAAAATAGTAGCAGTAATCAGCTTTTAAATTCATCCTCTCAACCAAAAGGGTCAGTAGATAATCCTTATGCTGTAGGAGTTGGCATTAACCAGACTCCAAATAATTCATCCAACTCAATTAGCTCTTCACCAACAATACTTTCACCATCAACTAACCCCACCTCACTATCTAACATTAATAGTGCAACTTCTAACCCCAGCAATACCTTTGGGCAAACTTCATACACGGGAGTTCCCCAGAATTTAACTAATGCAACTTCTAACCCCAGCAATACCTTTGGGCAAACTTCATACACGGGAGTTCCCCAAAATTTAACTAACATTAATAGCGCAACTACAAATTCCGGCAATAATTTCGGTCAAACTTCGTATAATCGAGTTCCGCAAAGTTTACCTACTAATAGTCAGAATTTTATCCCTAACACCAGTTTAAATGGCGGTACAAATTACAGCCAGCCCAGTATAACCAGCCAACCAATAAATTATTATAACGGTGTAAATACAGCCCAGCCATTGACTAATCAAGTACCATCAATAACTACAACACAACCTGTTAATTCAGTTGTGCCAACTAACACCATACCCTCTTCTGTGCAGAATTCCTCTGCATATATTGTGACACCTGCTGCTCCAGCAAGTTATCAAAACAACCGCTATTTTAGAGGTTTACCCGTTCAAATCCCATCTAATACTTCCGCTCCAGGACAGTATACAGGTGGAGTACAGGGAAATGGTTATGCGTCTCCTTACACGGGTGGTGTGCAGGGGAATCCCTATGGTTATTAATAGTTAGGACTAACTCTAAAGAGAGGGTGAAGGGGTATAGGGGTTATGGAACTCTGATTAAATCGTGATTGTTAGAGTCATTACTCATCACTCTGTTAAAAACCTACACTTGTGAGACTCCCTACTCCCTCCCCAAACTACTGGAACCTTAGTAAAAGTGGGGTTAAAATCACAAGCAAAGTCTAAATTTAAAATCGAGTTATGAAGACTGCTGAAAAATTGGCGGCGGGTTGGCTACTGACACTCGGATTCATGTTTTTGACATTATCAGTCTCTGCGGTAATTGAGAAAAATACTATGCTCAAGCCAATTCCATCAGGGAATGATGCAGATTCAGGCCAGGATTTTGTGAATAAAGAAGCTCTTTATATGCTGGATACAACAGCAAGGCAAGGTTTTATATTTGGTGTGCCGACAATGGTGTTGGGTGGTTGGTTAAGTTTATCTTTATACCGTCG
This sequence comes from Nostoc sp. TH1S01, assembly GCA_018993265.1. GTDB lineage: Bacteria > Cyanobacteriota > Cyanobacteriia > Cyanobacteriales > Nostocaceae > Nostoc_B. The sequence continues at coordinate 64,876 of JAGKSW010000071.1, read as the reverse complement.
CAGTAAGAGTGAGAAAAAAGCACTTCAACAACAAGCCAGCGATCGCTTACAATCAATTTTCTATCAAATGTTACAGCAAAATCATGGCAGAGTTACTGTCTTAGGTTTTGCTATGCAGTCGCAGTTACCCGCCTCTGTGGCGCGGGAATATTTAGACGAAAAAGCTAAAGAATTCAATGCGAATTTTAAAGTGAATGAAGAAGGCGCAGTATCATATCATTTTGATGTTTAAATCTGTTGCCAAGTAAGTCTGATGACACAGATTTTTTTGAGTATAGCTGCCGTTTTAGGTGGTTTAGGCGTTGCGGCTGGGGCTTTTGCTTCCCATGCTTTGCGAGATCATATTAGCGAGCGATCGCTTTCTATTTTTGAAACTGGCGCTCGCTACCAAATGTACCATGCTCTAGCACTTTTAGTAGTTGCTCTCCTCATTAGTCGCCTCGAATCACCTCCAACTACTTTAATTGCTAGTGGATGGCTATTTATTATCGGTATTGCGATTTTCTCTGGCAGTTTATACGCTTTGAGTTTAACTGGTGTGAAATATTTAGGTGCAATTACACCATTTGGCGGTGTCGCCTTTATCGCTGGCTGGGCTGCTTTGGCTATTGCTGCTTGGAATTTGAAATTCTGAAGTTTTTCAACGCAAAGACCCACAGAGTTTTGTGATGAATTAGTCAGAAGTAGTGGTGTGTCTAGACTAAAATGTTGCAATAGATTTTAGATGAAATTGAGATAAATCAATGTTTGCTACTTTTTTTAATGCACTATTTTAGCTTAGACACACACGACTGGAATTTTATTTAATAATTCGGAATTCTGACTCCTGACTTCTAAATTCTGACATCACAATGATTCAGGCTTGTCGTTGCTAGCTACTCTAGGTTGCTCTAAATAGCCATAAACCATACGAGAAACTTGATTAATAAAATCTCTTGCTTTCAAATCATTAAAAGGTCTTCTGACAAAAATGCCGGCTAAGTAACGCTTACCAGAGGGCATTTGAATAATCCCCGCATCACCTAGTACAATACCTAAAGTTCCAGTTTTATGAGCAATTACCGCACCTTTACCAAGACCAGCAGGTAATAATTTTGTGTTGTGAACACGCTGCATAATACCTAAAACTTTGCCACGACTAGAATCACTCAACAAGCGATTATTCGCAACTAATGCTGACAGTCGAACTAAATCTTTGGCGCTAGTTGTATTCGTACCCTTGAAGTCGCCGAGTAAATTCCGCACAACTGTGTTTTGCAGTCCCCAACTACGAAAACGCGGATTTAACTTAGCCTTACCACCTAAGCGGTCAATAATCATGTTGGTAGCAGTATTATCGCTGATGGTAATCATCTTAGTCGCTGTTTCTAACAGACTAAAACGAGTTCCAGCACGTTTATATTGAAACTCTCCTGAACCGCCAGTGATTAAGTCACGCCGCATCACCAAGGTTTCATTCAGTTTGACTCTACCGGCATCAATTTCTTGAAATAAGGCAACCAAAATTGGAAACTTAATTGTGCTAGCGGCGGGAAATACTTTCTCACCATTGAAATCTAGATAGTTACCTGTATCTAAATCTAAAAAGAACAATCCTGGGTCAAGGGAACGATACCGAGATGCTAATGCTTGTACCCGCGATCGCAATTGTGGTATTTCCTTACCTAAAGGTACAACTCCAGCAAACAAAGAAACATCACTAACAGAAACAGGGATTTGTTCTTCGCTAGAAGATGAAACATTATTCTCAATGGGATTTTGAATACGTTCCACTGATGGAAATTTCACTATCCAATGAGTGGAAGAATCACCTTGCACCAGCAACTTGCTAGGGTCTACCGTGTATCCTGGTGCTAATTCAACTACTAGTCTTGTGGTGTTATCGTCAACCTTACCAACACGGATTTCGCGTACTGTCGCACCATAGTTTTTCCGAACGGTATTTGTATTCAGTTGTGTACCAGGAAGATCAATAACTAACCGAGTGGGATTTTGAATTAAAAATGCTCTTGGCTTAACACCAGATACAGTAGTAATGTTAAGTTGATTTTGGGCGGTGTCAAAACTCCAAGATTCTAAGCGAGAGGCTTTTGCTGGAGAAGAAAGCAGGACAATACTGACAACGCTAAGCAGAAATAAGCGTAATCTCATGCGTGTGATTATTTAGAGCGACAGTTGAATTTACTTGCACCAATTTTCGAGAGCGTCCCGGTTGATCCGGAATAAACTCGAATCATAATTCGTAGCAAATCATTACGTCAAGACACGCAAACCACATAATAGTTCCTTCACAATAAATTTAATTAGCAATATCAGCAAAAATTAGGACTGATAGGTAGAGATTTTTGACAATATGTTTGAGAAATGACGATGAGGTTGCCAGAAATGATTAATTTTCTCTATAAAGGTTATTTTTGTCAAAATTACACAGTCAATAGTCAAAAATCAAGCTTTTTTGAACTATTGACTATTGACAATAAATTTTAGATTTTTTGTTTCATGTTTTATTCCTTGGCTCAACTAGAAGCCGATGAAACCCAGCTTTCGCCTGAAGATACAGCAAATTTCCCTTTATTGAAATACACCATTTAAATCTCAAATATAGGTATATAGCCTGTTTTTGTTCTGAATTCTGCTGTCATTGGCTCAATGGTGTTGGTAAACCATCAATGCTAATTCGGTTTTTCTGTTGTTGATATTCTCGAACTCCCTCTACTCCCTTTTTACTAGCCCAATCTACTAATATCTGGCGTTGACCTTGGTATTCATAAAGAGGAACACCAAAACCACAAGAACTTTGCACACGCTCAATATCAGCTACGATAATTTGTCGAGTCCCTGGTATCTGAGGAAACACAGAATATAACGAGTCCCAATCAGGAGAACTCGGTAAAATTACGTATCCTTTACCATAAAGTCGCAGAATGCGTGGTGGTTCAGCAAAGGCGCAAAACATAAACGTAATCCGACCATTTTCTTGCAGATGCGCTGAAGTCTCGTTACCACTACCTGTCAGGTCAAGATATGCTACTCGATGGGGTGATAAGATTCGCAAGCAATCAAGACCTTTAGGAGATAAATTAACATGACCCTTAGAACTGAGGGGTGCAGTTCCTACAAAAAACAAATTTTGGGCTGCAATAAACTCTTGCAGTTCTTCGGTTATCGAGTCAAATAGTTTAGCCATAGATGCTCAAGAATAAACCACACTAGATTTATAAACTACTTGGGGAAGTGGAGACTAATTGCAATTTCTTATTAGTAATTAGTGTGTTTAAAGCTGTTTGTCGCAAAAGTCAAGCAATTAATTGAAAGAAGTTATTAACTGGCTGGTATCACATGTATAAGTCTGATAATACTTATCTGACAACACTTGTAGCTACTTTGTTGTTGATATAGAGTTTTAAACTATGTCATCAAACGGAAATTTAACTTGACATAGCTTTTTATTTTTTATATTCCTTATTGATAAGATATATCATTTAGTGTTGTAAACTGTTAGTCTAACTGTAACGTTGTCCATTTAGTTCTTAGAGATATTAAATGCCCATGTATGATTTGTTTGTAGCAGGCGGCGTAGTGATGTGGCCCCTGCTGGCGTTTAGTGTGGTAGGCATCGCATTAATTATCGAGCGAGTGCGCTTTTGGTATCGGATTAATACTCGGCAAAATCGTGTTGTCCGCGAAGTTTTAAATCTCTACCGCCTTGATAATGTGGTTGGTGCGTTGGATAAGTTGCAAAAGAATGCAGATTTGCCTGTAGCCCGCATTTTTTTGGCTGCACTGCAACTAGAAGAACCCACCCCCGAAGAATTTCGTCTTGCCTTAGAAAGTGAAGCCCAAGCCGAAATTCCGGTTCTCAAACGGTTTCAAAATATGTTTGATACAATTATTGGTTTGGCACCACTTTTGGGTTTATTAGGTACTGTTTTGGGTTTGATTGTTTCTTTTGCATCATTAAACTTGGGTGATGTGGGAGGTACCAAAACCACCGGAGTTACGGCAGGTATTAGTGAGGCGCTAGTTTCTACCGCTTCAGGATTAATTGTAGCTATTTTTACACTCTTATTTGCTAACACCTTTCGAGGTTTATACCAACGCCAAATTGCCGCAATGCAAGAATATGGTGGACAATTAGAACTGCTCTATCGCCGCCGCTATGAACGAGGAGACAGAACCTATGCGTCTACAAGATGAGCCAGATTTACCACCGCAAATCAACATCGTGCCGATGATTGATGTGATATTTGCGATTTTGACATTTTTCATTATGTCAACGCTATTTTTAACTCGCTCAGAAGGTTTGCCAGTCAACTTACCCAAAGCCGCGACAGCCAGACAGCAGCAGGTTCCCGCCAAAATTACCGTGACAGTTGATAAAGATGGAGTAGTGAGTGTCAACCGTCAACCAACTACCGTTGACGGTTTAGCCGGACAATTGCGGACTTTGGTTGGCAATAACCAAGAAGCATTAGTGATTGTGAATGCTGATGAAACAGTCTCGCATGGTAAGGTAGTGGCGGTAATGGATCAAGTTAGACAAGTCCAAGGTGCAAAATTAGCGATCGCAACTCAGAAACCTTAGTTAAAATTTTAGTCATTGGTCATTTGTTCTTTAATCAATACAAATGGCTAATGACATTCTTAAATTTGTCTCCTGCTAAAGTTGCTACTAAAATAATGCGATAAATAACGAATGTCGTTTAGTGGTAGAGCAAGTTAATATATAATCGATAAAATTCATCTCATGACTCTCGTAGTTTTCCAGCATCGAAGAAAACTTATGAGCATTTACCAAAATTGACTATATAATTAATTCCCCACTCCCCACTAACACAGGGGTCTACCATCAATACGAGAGAGTCGATTTTAATTAAGGGAAATATCGGGGTTAACTTAGTAAAAATTTTTATGCAGTCGCGCCTGTCAGATAATGATCTGCTGCTTAAATCCCGATTGCCCAAATCCTCTAAATCCCAAAGGCAAGCAGTTATGCCAAACTTGTAGCACTCCCTTAGTGCCACTGTTAAGAAATCGCTTCCGGGTGATTCGGGTGCTTTCCGATGAGGGGGGATTTGGCAGAACTTATTTATCAGAAGATACCGATAAACTCAATGAACTTTGTGTAATTAAGCAATTAGCGCCAAAATTTCAAGGAACTTGGTCGCAAAAAAAGGCAATGGAGTTATTTGCAGAAGAAGCAAAGCGACTGCAAGAACTTGGCGAACATCCCCAAATTCCCACACTAATTGCTTACTTTGAGCAAGATAAATGCCTTTATTTAGTCCAACAGTTTATTAATGGGCAGAACTTGTTAAAAGAATTACAACAACGCAAAGTTTATAAAGCAAATGAAATTCAAGCTATTTTACTTGATTTATTGCCTGTACTCAAATTCATTCACGATCGCGGTGTAATTCACCGCGATATTAAACCAGAAAATTTAATTCGCTGTCGTTATGATGGGCGACTCAGTTTGATTGATTTTGGTTCTTCTAAACAATTAACCGAAAAAGTCAAAAATAAAAGTGGCACATCCATTGGTTCGCATGGTTATTCTCCACTGGAACAAATTAGAGACGGGAAGGCTTACCCAGCTAGTGATTTGTTTAGTTTGGGGGCTACTTGTTTTCATTTGCTAACAGGAACATCCCCTTTTCAATTGTGGATGGAACATGGCTATGGCTGGGCAAACAGTTGGCGACAATATTTGCGGAGTCCCTTGTTGCCAGAATTAGATAGCGTCATGAATAAGTTGTTGCAAAAAGACTTAAGTCAACGCTATCAGTCAGCCGATGAAGTAATTAAAGATTTAATTCCCGCCTTACCACGAGCCTTACCAGCCGCCGGTCAGTCATCGGGCAAATTTTTGGTAACTCAACCAACATCAACTTTCTCATTTCAATACGCTTTTTTAAAAATCTTAGTTTTAGCAGCTGCTTTCGTCTTATTATTTGGATTTAGTGATACTTGGTATCAACAATATCGCCAAATTCAAGCGATTTTGTTATCAAAACTCAAGCCAACAAATTACAGTCATTCTCAAAATGAAGTTGTTTTTGGTCAATCACCTAATATTCCAGTTAAAAATATAGCCTTAACTAATACCCTCCAAGGTACAGCAAAATCTGTTGTCTCTGTTGCCATTAGTCCCGATGGGCAAACAATTGCCAGCAGTGGCGAAGGGGAACGGATAATTAAAATGTGGAATATTGCCACAGGAAAAGAAATATTAACCCTCAATGGACATTCGCAAAAAGTCAATGCTGTGGCTATTAGTCCCAATGGAAAAACCTTGGTGAGTGGGAGTGATGACAAAACTATTAAAGTTTGGAATTTGACAACAGGTAAAATCGTTTACACATTAGAAGGACATACAGATTCAATTCAAGCCTTAGCTATTAGTCCTAATGGCAAAACTTTGGTAAGTGGTAGCGATGATAACACCCTCAAAGTTTGGAATTTAGGCACAGGAAAACTGATTCGCACACTTAAAGGACATAAATTTTGGGTGCGTTCAGTTGCTATTAGTCCCGATGGTCGTAACTTAGCCAGTGGGAGTTTTGATAAAACCATTAAACTTTGGCATCTTTACCAAGATGACCCAGCCCTCACCCTCAAAGGTAATACTAATACAATCACATCAGTAGCTTTTAGTCCTGATAGTACCACCTTAGCCAGCACCAGCCGCGATCGCACCATTAAACTTTGGGATGTCGCATCCGGCGAAGTTCTTCGTACCTTTACAGGCCATGCTAACACCGTGACTTGTGTTGCTTTTAGCCCAGATGGGATGACCTTAGCCAGTGCCAGCCGCGATCGTACCATCAAACTTTGGAATTTAGCCACAGGGGAAGTTATGAATACCTTGACAGGCCATGCAGATACTGTGACATCTGTTGGTTTTACGGCTGATGGTAAGACAATTGTCAGTGGTAGCGAGGATAATACCATCAAGATTTGGCGGATAGCACAGTAATCAAAGGCAGGAGGCAGGAGGCAGGAGGTAATTTATACTTGAAACCTCAGCCTTTGAACATGAACATACCTCTAACGTTCTTCTTTGCGCTACGCCAGTTGCTTCAAGTCGGCAAAGCCGCCCAACGCACTGGCTCCTCTGCGTGAGACAAAAATACCTCTGGACAATCGAACCACAGAGAACGCAGAGAACACAGAGGGAGAGAAAAGAGCGATCGCAGTAATATTATGAAGCAGTAATTTATCTACCGAAGATTTCATTGACTGTAATTGCGACATCAGCAAAACCTGGAATTGATAAAGTTTCCCCACCAACAAACTTTTGTATATGCTGATATCCTGTGGCTGTTGGTTGTTGATAAACTTCCACAATTTGCTCATTAATATCTATTAACCAAACCGCAATTATATTGGCTTCTGCATATAAAGGAATTTTTTCTTCCCTATCATAGATTATTGTCGAATCAGCTACTTCAATTAATAAGAAAATATCTTGAGGTTGGGGGTGTGCGGCTGCATAAAAATCATCACGGGGTTTGAGTAATGCCACATCTGGTTGCGGTTGTGAATTATCATTCAGTTTTACTGGATTTTGAGCCGCCACTATCACGCGGTTTCCCAACAACTGCACCAACAAATTAATCAGTCGATTTACACAACCCGCGTGTTTTGTCCCAATAGGCGACATTTCAATAATCTCTCCCCGGATTAATTCTACTCGGTCATCTTCTGTGAGAATACCCGACTCAATCATTTTATGATATTGCTGTACTGTGAATTTACGTCTTAATAACTGCACCGTCATAACCATCTCCGCTGTTGCTTGTATTTTAATTATGGAGTAAGCAATCCTGAGAAATGATGCAGCGATCGCACTTCAGCAAATGCAATGACAACACCTCTAAAATTCTTCTTTGCGCCTCTGCGCGGCAGTCGCTTCAAGTCGGGAAACCCGACGACAGTTGCTACAACGGAGGAAACCTCCGCAACGCACTGTCTCCCCAACGCGCTGCCTTGCCTTTGCGTGAGAAAAAAATAGAGGACACAGAGAACACAGAGGCAAAAAAAGAGCGATCGCGCCTAATAAAAGACAATTAAAACATCTCTTAAATTTAATTATGATGATGGTGATAACGACTGAAACCTGGGCCATAGGTTGCTAACAAATTTTCTGGCGATAAAGCAAATTCTGGCTGACCAGTACAAACTACCGTTTGATTGAGACAAAGGACGCGATCGCAATGGCGACTTACCATATCAATATCATGGGAAACTTGTAAAATTGTCCAACCTTCTTCTTGCTTTAACTCATTGAGTAAAATATAAAAATCGGCTGCACCTTGCATATCAACGCCAGCAAAAGCTTCATCTAATACCAAAAGTTTTCGAGGCATAACTAAACAATAAGCTAGTAACACGCGCTTTAGTTGACCACCGCTAAGAGTTCCTATAGGTTGATTTCGCAGATGATAAACTCCAGTACGTCGTAATGCTTCTGTGACTGCTGCTATTTTGTCTCGATTTTGTTGCCATAATCGAGACAACAAAGAATGTTTAGCTTTTTGCTGTTGAAATTCGTTGTTCCAACCCAAACCAATTAATTCACTCACAGAAATAGGAAAACTGCGATCAAAAATAAAATTTTGTGGCATATAGCCCAACCAGTGACGCAAATTTCCTAGTTTTGTAATGGGATGATCAAAAATTTCGACTGTGCCAGCATTACGAGGTACTAAATCTAAAATTGCTTTTACCAAAGTGCTTTTACCCGCACCATTTGGCCCCACGATAGCAGTATCTGTTCCCGGTGATAATTCAAAGGAAACATCTCGAACGGCTAAATAATTTCCTTGATATACAGTTAATCCATCTACTTTTAAAATAGGTAATGTCATAATTTAAATTTGCAAAATTAGTAATTATATAATTTAATATTTAGCTTACTGACAAGCTACTGCAAGAGTTTGCAAGTTTAATCTCATTGCTTTGAAATAATATTGCGGGTCTGTCTCACCTGCTTCTAAAGAATCTAGCGTTTGTAACTTTAAGTTTAAATCTTGCGAAAGACTTTTAAGCAATTTATTATCTACACCTGGTTCACTAAACAAAGCTTTAACTTTGTATTTTTTAACTGTATTCACGACTGTTTGAACATCTGTGGGTGACAATTGATCTTCGGGAATTTGCACCACAGCAACTTGTTTAAGGTTATAGCGTTGAGCTAAATATGGATAAGCATCATGAAAAGTCACAAAAGTACAACTAGGTTTTGTTTGTAATGCTTGCTGAAATTCACTATTTAATTTGTCTAATTCCTGAATATAAGCCGCAGCATTAGCTGTATAAATAGCTTTGTTTTTCGCATCAGCAGCAATTAATCCATCTCGAATATTCATTACCTGCTGCTTTGCTAAAACCGGATCTAACCAAACATGAGGATTCCCATCTGCGTGTTCGTGGTCGTGGTCTTTTTCTGCTGCTGTGGTAGTTTCTACTGGAGAAATTTCATTTAATGGTTTAATACCTTGACTTGCATCAATTTCAACTAATTGAGGATTTTGAGCATTTTTAACTGTATTTTCGAGAAATTCTTCTAAGCCTAAACCATTTTTAACTAATATATTAGCTGTGGCGATCGCTTTAACATTATCTGGTGTTGCTTGGTACTCATGTACCTCAGTACCTGGTGGTACTAAAATTTCGACATCAGCTGCATCACCAGCTACAGCCTTTGTCAACAAATACATCGGTAAAAATGTTGTGACAATCTTGGTTTTAGCTGATGGCTGAGAAGCTTCTTGTGCTTTTGGCGAATTTTCAACACTGGTTTGTTGATTAGTATTTGCTTGGTTACAGCCGCCAAGACTCACTAGCAGTGTGAGCCAAGCAATTAACAACAAAATACTTCTGGTTTGTTTTTTATGAGTCCTAGTCATCAGGTTTCTCCCAGAACAGGAGACTGGTTTGATTTTTGCCACTATTGACAATGATACTTATTCTGAAATTCCATATTATAATAATTCTCATTCTCATGCAATCTATCTCAGGATATTTTTGTGTTTGCCAACACAGCAGATTTTTGTAAATCGTGATTTTTACTACCTCGACTGATTACGTCCTGTCAAAGATTAAATATTTATTGACTTTCTTAGTTAAAAGAGTTACTGAGTACTGATAATATTTTGAGAATACTTTTTAAAAGTGTTATTTAAAAGGCGCAGTTATAAGCGCTACCGATGGTAAAAAAGTGTGAGGGAAAATGCAGAAACCATTGTCTTATTTGCTGATGATTTCAGCAGTTTGCAGCAGCATAATATCAATCAGTAATACTACTTTGGCAGGGGAAATATCGACCACATTAGAAGATAACAATCAGCCATTAGTTGTCACTAGTCCAGCTACAGCACTTGAGAATTCTCATCAAGAACAGACAATGGCACAAGTTACCTCTGTGTCGCAATTGTCGGACGTACAACCTACAGATTGGGCATTTCAAGCATTGCAATCACTAGTGGAGCGTTATGGTTGTATTGCTGGTTATCCAAATAGTACTTATCGGGGTAATCGCGCACTTACACGTTATGAGTTCGCTGCGGGTTTAAATGCTTGTTTGGATAGAGTTAACGAACTATTGGCTACCGCCACTGCTGATTTAGTCACAAAAGAAGATTTAGCTAAATTACAGAAACTCCAAGAAGAATTTACCGCAGAATTAGCGACATTACGGGGTCGTGTAGATGCTTTAGAAGCACGCACCAGTGAGTTAGAAGCAAATCAGTTTTCCACCACAACTAAACTCAGTGGGACTGCGATTTTCGCACCAATCAACTTTTTTGCAGGCAATAACGCCAACGGTGCGAACCTCGACAGAGTAACTTCTTTTGGAGATAGAATCCGGCTTGATTTCAACACCAGCTTTACCGGTAAAGACCTGTTAAGAACTCGACTGCAAGCTACCAACTTGGATGCTTTGTCAGCTTCTACCCTGACACCAGAAGGAGATTTACGATTTGTAGATAACGCAAATTTCGGTTCTGGTAATAATAATGAGGTGGCTATAGACGCACTGTTATATAGCTTTCCTTTGGGTGAAAAAACAACAGTCATCCTAGAAGCCAACGCTGGCGCAGCTGATGACTTTACCAACACAATTAACCCATTCTTTGACGGTGATGGTGATTTTGGTGCGTTGTCTAACTTTGGTACACGCAACCCGATATATTATCCCGTTGCTGGTACTGGTCTTGGTCTAAGACACCAGTTTAATGACAAATTGGAATTAACTTTAGGCTATCTAGCCAGGAGTGCTAATAATCCTACCTCTGGAAATGGTCTATTTAACGGTGCTTACGGTGCTATTGGACAGTTAACAGTCCAACCGACTAAAGGTTTACTCCTCGGCTTTACTTACGTTAATTCCTATAATGCTGACTTAACTGCTGGTAGTAACCGCGCTAACTTACGCACTGCTTTAGCAGATAATCCTTCTTTGCCAACTTCTTTGAGTCAATTTGCTGGCGGAGATTTGCCAATTTCCAGCAATTCCTACGGTTTTCAAGCATCCTTCCAACTGAGTCCGAAATTTGCTATTGGTGGTTGGGTTGGCTATACCAACACACGAACCTTAGCAGCAGTTGATGTAAATGGTAGTATTATTCCTCGTGGTGAACTAGACATTTGGAATTATGCTGTTACCCTCGCCTTCCCAGATTTGGGTAAAGAAGGCAGTGTTGGTGGCATTATTGTGGGGATGGAACCAAAAGTCACAGGTGCTAGCCGTGGGTTGAGAGATGCTATCGGTACAGATCCTGATACTTCACTGCATATTGAAGGCTTTTACCAATACAAACTCAGCGATAACATCAGTATTACGCCTGGAGTCATCTGGTTAACTGCACCAGACCATAACGAGAGCAACGATGATATTGTGATTGGGACAATCCGAACCACATTTACTTTCTAAATCATTAGGACTCAGGCACATCAATTTTTTGCGCCTACCCTGCGGGTTCGCCGTTAGGCGTTCTCGTTCGGTGAAGTTGTTCCCGAAGGGTAGAGTAGCCGAAGTGCGCGTTTATGCGCGAAACAAAAAACATCCAACTAATGAGCAACGCCAAAGAAAATTCTCGTAGGGTGTGTTAGGCGCAGATTTTGAGCAAATTCATCACAAAAACTGTATACGAGCGCCTAACGCACCGCAAATTATGATGGTGCGTTATGGCTTCAGCCTAACGCACCCTACTGGACTGACTTCAGATTTACTTTCTAAATGGTCTGGAAATGCTTTTGCATTCAGATTGCGATCGCAGTACCGACGGCAACACAATAAAGCGCTGCATGACGTTTGCCATCAATGCCTAACATATTATTTAGGCTCATATCAGAGAATCCACCGATGCAAAGACTACCCAAGCCTAATTGCACAGCCATAAGACTGATATTTTCAGCTTGATGACCAGCTTCTAGAAGTGCAAAACGGTAGCCACGCGCACCATATTTGCATAGCGATCGCATAAAAACAGATGTAAACACAAACAAAGCATTTGCATTCACAATGTAATCCTGTTGCAAGAAAGGCTCTATAAAGTCTGTTGGTATTGCATTATTCACCTGATGTAAGCCATGACCACGCGGTTCATAGTGATAGAGTCCATCAGCTAAATTTTCCACTGCTTGCGTTGATACAAACACCTCCAGCGGATACAGCCCTCCCGCCGATGGTGAATTTCGCGCTTCATAAGTGTAACCATCCATCTGACGCAACCCATTCAAACCGCATCCGGCATCCAGCAACTGAGCTAATTTGATCAATGGCATAACCGTCTTAGCAAACGATCGCACAGAATACCGTTGCTCTAAAAGCTGGCTCAAGGCGTTATCGTGTGGTGCTTTTGGCAATTCCAAAAAAGCAGCCTCCGGCATATACCGCATTTCTGTAGCTGGAACACGCTTAACGTAACTTTTAGGCACTGGCGAGTTCAAATGATAGAGAAGTGCTAACTCCAGTGGCTCGTTGACTGTATACATGATGTTTGAAAAATGGGTGTTGGGGTATTGGGATGTAAGGGTGTAATAAAAAAATCCAAAATTGTATTAAGCCATAGGATGAGGGCAAGGATTGAGGTCAGCTTCGGTGCGTTGCTCACCATAGCCTAACCTTTCTGGCACCTCAAACAACCGCCGAGTTCCAAGTGGTTCTAGTCCATAACCAAAATATATCGGCACTAATTCACTAGCCAAAGTCCGCACGACTCGAAAACCGAGCGGTGCTACATCAGCAGTTGTAATATCTACTAAATAAGGTTCAGCACCTACGGAATGTAACTTTGTAATCACAGTTTGCAATTTCTCGACCTCTATTGAAGAGGTATAAGTGGGTAAATCTTCAACTGTTAGATAATTTTCATGATCAAATAAAAATTCCAACTCACCTAACCGAGTAGTTTTGTAGAAAAAGGCGCTGTGATCATCTAAATGCTGCACATCTTCATATTTATGGAGATGAGAGCCAGCACCATTAACTTTGCGTTCTATATCACCAAAGCGAGCTTGGCAGACTTCAAAAATTGCCTTACGCAGCGCCGTTGAACCATCAAGATGGCATCCTAGACCAGTTGATACCGCCGGACTTCTACCGGAACGGTCAATTAACATTGCCATCACCACTGGGATGTTAATATCAGTAGTCAAATAAAAGGTAACTAACTCAATACCAAATCGGGCGTAGTGGCGTAAAATTTCTGTCTCGATTCCGGGACGGTGCGCGAAATAAATGCGGGGTGCAGGTAAGCGATTTAACCATGTAATGATGAAAGCATCACGCTCAACCAATTCACACAAGCCACTGTAAGCCGCAAAATCAACAGTTGGGCCACTAGCCATACCATTGGAAGTGACAGGTAAAATGTAATCTCCTGGTTGATTGCTGTCCCAATCAAAATAAACCATGAATGCTGGAACTAACACCTGTTGGTTGCTGGTGAGAGATACAGCAGTTATCCATGAAGTCTGCGTTGTCTCATCAAAAGCGGGAAAAGAAAAATTTGGGTCAGAGTATTGGTTGTCAGAAAATGAGAAAAAACTTGGCGGAGATACAGCAGGATGATTTAAATCTGCATAACTACTCACAATTAGTTTCCGCTCATCAACAATACTACCGCAGTATCGCTCTACAGCTTCTCCAACTGCCCCAAAAATTGCTTGTTCATCAGTCATACCTCTGCCTACACCGTAGCGTAAATCATCCGGCTGTTTACGCAACTGAAAATTGGCTAATTCGGCTTGCCATAAAACTGGCAAATCAAACTCTGGAAAAGGCTTAGTAAACCTATTGATGGCGCGGATGATACCTGTATGGGGGCTAACTAAATCACGCCAACGAGGACTAGCGATCGCACTATTCACTTATTCTCTCCTGTCGTGAGCAATGAGGGCAACCAGGTTTTTTCAGGACAACGTTGTGAGTTAGTTTTGTACCCAGTAAGTCTAGATGCACTAATTTGCCATCCGTAGCGATGGGTAAACCAAGAAACAGTTTGATAGCATCAAGAGCTAAATAACTTCCTACTAACATCTGAGCGATGGGCAAATTTTCTTGTAACCTTGGTTGAGTACGTCGTTCTCGGTCAAGAAACCGCTCAATTGCTAATTCCGCCTCTGGCAGCTTGGCACAAGCCATAGACCGCATCCGATAGCAGAGATAACAAGGGCCATCCTGAGCAAAGACTAACGGCCCAAAAGTTCCTTCCACACCAGCCACTCCGCCCGGTAACAATGGACGCTGCATTTTCAGGCATAATCTGTTCAAACGATAAGCCAGATTGACAGATACAGCATCGGTAGCGACAATCACCAGGTCAACATCCTCAAGTAAAGCATTGACTGTGGCATCGTCGGTCAAAGGATTGGTGACAATCTCAGTTTCGGTGATTTCTGCGATCGCGGCAATTTGTCTTGCTGCTTCCACACCCCGCAAAGCACCAATTTGATTAAATACTGAACCTGACATCATCATCAAATCAGTCGTAAGTGTGCAGACATCATCGCACAATCTTAGAAAACCAATCCCAGCACTAGCCAAGTTAATTGCAGCTATCAATCCTGAACCACCTAGTCCAAAGACAGCAATTCTGGCGTTTGCTAAGTGTTTTTGGGCATCTTGTTGCTGGAATCCTAACTCATGATAAAGACTAATTTGAGGCAATAAATAAGCACGGCTATCTAAATCAACTGTATCTTCCAAAAATTCTTCAACTAAACGATTTTCTATCAAAAAACTTAAACATTGATTAATTGAATCATCCGCTAATTTTTCCCCAATTTCCGCTCTGATTTCTTCTATTGTTCGGGAACCATCTAGCAAGGGTAATACTATACTTTCTACATCGTGCAGTGATTGACCCTTCACTGTCAGTGTTCGCCGCGTTGTATTGAAAATCATTGTTTCTTCACCATTGCAATCTGGCGGCATCACATGAACAACAATATGTTCTAATAAACGCAGACGTTGAGCATCATTTAATTGCATAGGCTTTATTTGATTATTCCAAAACATGATTAATTAAATATAGGAAGCATATTTGATTTCTGAAAAAAACTCAGTACACCTCTGTTACTTCTTTTCCTGTTCCCTATTCCCTGTTCCCTGTTCCCTACCTACACAAGTAATTTCAATAATCAAGTCGGATTCCTATATTTTGAATTTTGTCTTCTAATTCCAAAATTCTTACAATAAATCTCAAAAATGTTTTTTCTGCTATTTTCAGGCAAAAGTTTTGTTGCTGCTATAGCAATCATATTTGATTTATGAAAATTAGTGTTTTTCAAATTTTCTGGTTTCAGATCCCCGACTTATTCAAGAAGTTAGGGATCTGAAATTTATAGAATTACTGTTATATCTCCAGATTATTTAGTATCCAAATCCAAACTCATCCAAGTCATCTAGTAGAACGCTTGATATTGAGCTAGCTTCACTAACTCGACATCCGCATCCTCGACATCCGCATCCTCGACATCCGCATCCCCGACATCCGCATCCACCACATCCTCGACATGGAAAACAGCCACGACATCCAAAGCAGCCACCACATCCCCCACATCCGCCGCAATTAGCAAACCATCTTTGCTGAGTCTCAGATTCCAACATTCCTGGCATTGCTAATTTTTCTAAAGCTGCTATTTCTTCATCAGACAACATAAGTTGTTCTAATTTATCAGCTTTATCTGCTAAACGCATATTTATTGTATTTTGGGTCAGTGTTTTTTCTGCAAGCATGGTCAGTTACTCCTTTTAACTTCAATTCATTAGCCTGTTGGTAAATCTGCATTCAAGTTCGTGGAAAACTTGGTTGATGTTTGTATCTCATCTAGCTTTCTTGAAAGAATTGATATTGGAACGATCAAATGTGAAGGATGACCAAAAAATTAGACAATAGTTAATGCTTAACTATATATGCTCATCCAGACATAGTTAAACACAAACTCTCAGCTTTGTATTCAGAATTTAACTAATCCACAAAGGGCAAAATCACTTGTTAATAAGTGACGGGAATTATCATGTAGGATGAAACTTCCCTAAAACTTTGTCTTTGATAAAAGTTTTGCTACTGTTAGCGATACATTGTCCGGTCTTGATCATCTAACTTCTCTAACATTATCTTTTTCTAGAGTTTTTTATTCTTTCTCAAGTAGTATACTTTTTACATATCAAAGTAGTATTGCTCTTTCTTAAGTAGGATGTTTTTTAATTGAGATAAAATCTAAGATAACTTCCTGCATTTAGATACTGATACAGATAAATTGAATAAATTAAAATCAAAAAATACATGTAAGTAAAGATATACTTTCTCTTTTAAATCAAGGAGAAAAAATGGTTTTAAATTTCGAGAAAAAGCGTATTTTAGTTAAAATTCCATAAATAATCAGGTTTAATTGATGAGCGATGTAAGAGTTTGGTTTGCAGACTATACTAAAGCTTTATTTCGTTCTCTACCTTTGTTATGGACAGCAGCACCGAGAGAAATGATTTTCTTAATTGGTGTGACTTTATTGCAAGGGTTTCTTCCTGCTGTTAGTGTTTGGATTACCAAGCTAGTGATAGATACTGTAGCAACAGCGTTAACATCTGGGAGAGAGATAGGATATACAATTCTTGCTCCTTTGGTAGCAGGATGGGTGGGGGCTTTGCTATTAGAAACTCTGCTTTATCCTTGGATATTTGCACTTCAAGGAAATCTCAATGATAAGTTAACGGCGCATATTAGCTTATTATTAATGCGTAAAGCTGATAATTTTGCAGATTTAAGCCGTTTTGAAGATGCTTTGTTTTATGATGAACTACAACTGCTGCAACAACAAGTCGGTTATAAACCGTTGAGTTTGCTAGAGAATTTAGTGGAATTAAGTCGCTCTTTTGTAACTTTGATAGTGATAGTTGGGTTACTAGTTCCCTTAGCTTTTTGGATACCTTTAGTAATTGCGATCGCAACGATACCCCAAATCGTAGTTTCTTCTCAGTATGGCAAAACTATTTGGCTAACTTTATTTGAAAACAGCCCGCAAGCGCGGAGGATGCAATATTACACTTCGGTGATGCTGACTGATACCTATGCTAAAGAAATCAGGTTGTTTCAACTAGGTGCATTTTTTATCGAGCGTTACTTACAAGCATTTCAATCTTTACATCAAACGATGCGCCATTTGCGAGGAAAGCAAGCATTTTGGTCATCAACTTTAGCTATTCTCAGTACTTTAGGAAATGGTTTTGCTTTTTACTGGGTGGTACAGAAAGCTTTTCGGGGTGATTTCAGTCCTGGTAGTGTACTTTTATTCGTCCAATCATTGACTTACTTGCAGAATAATCTCGAAAGATTTGTGGCTAATTGGTTAGAGTTATTTGAAAATATTCTTTACATGCAGCAGTTTTTCAATTTTCTCGACAGTCCCATCCCAATGCAAATCAGCATACCTGGCGAGACAGTTCCAACTCCTATTCGTTCTGGTATTACTTTTGAGAAAGTTGACTTCTACTACCCAGATAATCGCTTAGCACTACAAGATATTTCTTTGACTATTTACCCTGGACAAACTGTCGCCATAGTCGGAGAAAATGGCGCAGGTAAAACCACTTTAGTTAAACTTTTGACTAGATTATATGATCCAACACAAGGCTGTATTTTAGTTGATGGTATAGACCTCAGAAGTTTAAATTTACAGCAGTGGCGACAACAAATTGCCGGAGTTTTTCAAGATTTTGGTCATTATGCGCTGACTCTGGGAGAAAATATCGCTTTGGGAAATTTGGCTGCTTTAGAACATCCAGATATTCTCGGATATGCAATCGAAAAAGCAGATATCACCAAACTAGTGGATGATTTTCCCACAAGAGAAGATACACCACTAGGTAAGCAATTTGGCGGTACAGAACTTTCTGGGGGTCAGTGGCAAAAGTTAGCTCTGGCTCGTGCTTTTGTTCGCCAAGCAGCCCAACTGTTACTATTAGATGAACCTACCGCAGCACTTGACCCCCGCAGCGAATATGACCTCTACAGCCGCTTTATTGAATTAGCTGAGGGTAAAACGACAATTTTGATTACCCACAGACTTGCTTCAGTACGGATGGCTGACCGAATTTTAGTCCTTAAAGCTGGTCATTTAATCGAAGATGGAACTCACCAAGAACTTTTACAGCTTGGAGGCGAATATACCACTTTGTGGAATATGCAAGCACAACATTACGGTATATCTGATGATTATTAAATGAGTCTTTGAGCTTTCTCTAAGTAAACTTGAAATTTCTCAGCTAGCCTTTGCACACAGGGTTCATCCAGCAGCGAAAGGTGAGAACCATCAATATAATCGATATCTAAATTTCCCATCACAATATCACCCCAGCCAAATTGAGGATCATATTTTAGTCCTACAGCATCACTGCGATTTGTATCCTCCGTCCGAAACAAGGTAACATTACCGGAATACTTTTGAAATGTATATTTGCTGAGGGCTTGAGCATTAGCACCAATAATGTCTAAGTACTTTTCGGGTTGTGGTGAATTGACCACAGCATTTAATAGTTGGGGTGCGAGATTCAAATAATGTTTGTATCCTTGCTGTAAACGATAATTCAGCACTTGGCTGACTCCTACAACCTTGTGCCAAATGTAATACGGCCCTTGTTGGATGAAATTCTCTACATGTATGGGAACACGTTGCCAAAATGATAACCTTTGGCTATAACCAGGACGACAAGTGTCAAACATTGCCAGAAGTGCCACTTTTTGTCCTTGTTTCTGGAGTTGTTGTGCAATTTCAAAAGCTACTACACCACCAAAAGAATATCCTGCCAAAAAGTAAGGCCCTTGGGGTTGAATAGTCTGCATTTCTTGAATGTAATGTGCAGCTATATCTTCCATACAAGTAAGTGGAGGTACTTTTCCATCTAGTCCTTGTGGTTGCAAGCCATAAACAGGTTGTTCAGAATCTAAACAAGTAACGAAATTGCGGTAGCAAAGAATTTCTCCTCCTAAAGAGTGAATCAGAAATAAAGGTGGCTTAGAACCTTGAGGTTGAATTTTGACTAGAGATGACCAGCCAGTTTTTGATTGATTTTGCTTTTCTCGAATAATTTGTGAGAGTGCCTCTACTGTACCGGAGGGAAATAGTGCCGCTAAAGGCAATTGATGTCCAAATTTTTGCTCTATTTCTGCAAATATTCGCACAGCTAAAAGAGAATTTCCCCCTAAATCAAAGAAGTTGTCTTCCACGCCGATAGGTTGAACACCTAATATATTTTCCCAAATCTGGAGCAATTGTTTTTCTAAATCATCACGCGCAGATACACAATTATCGAGGGCAAAATTAGGTGCAGGTAAAGCTAGGCGGTCAACTTTACCATTGGGTGTTAATGGTAATTTATCCAAAAACACAAATGCACTAGGAATCATGTAGTCAGGTAATTGTTGCTGTAAAAAATACCGTAGCTCTTTAGTAGTAATTTTTGTGGTTTGTTGAGCAACAATGTACGCTACTAATTTCTTATCATGGGAAATATCTTCACGGGCAATCACCACAGCTTCTTTGAGTTTACCAGTTTTAAAAAGTGCCATTTCGATTTCAGCAACTTCGATGCGGAAACCTCTAATTTTCACTTGAAAATCTTTTCTACCCATGTGTATTAAACAGCCGTTAGGTTCAATACGTCCTAAATCTCCAGTACGATAAATTCTTTCTTCTCCGGTTTCTGAAGTTGGGATAAATGCCGCTTTCGTTTGCTCTGGTTTTTGCCAATAACCAAGAGCTAAATATTTGCTTCTGACAGCGATTTCTCCAATTTTGCCATAGCCAACTGCTTCTCCAGCTTCATTTATTAAAACAACTTCCATATCTGCTACTGGGTAGCCAATAGGCACGGTGCTGGTAGTAATTTTGCTATGTTGATCAACGATAAAATTGCAAAATGTACCTGTTTCTGTGGCACCTAAGCTGGCATATAAGAGGCAAGTGGGAGAAAAATATTTTTTATAAGCTTCTATATCTCGTTGTAATGTGGCTTCGCCGCCTAATTTCACTAAGCGAATTTTAGGAAATTGTTCTACACCTGTGAAGGTATCTATGAAATGACGAAACAGTGTAGCGAAAGAATGATAAATTGTAATTTCTTCTGTAATTAACCAGTTAACTAAATTAGTGAATCCTTCTTCTTTAACATTAAATAAATACAAAGATGCCCCGTTGAGTAAGGTGTAGAATATACATAAAATGCCACCTAATGCACCACAGGAATAGAGAAATACTACACGGTCTTTTGGACTAATGAGCAAAGTATTCGTGTCATTCATGCAATAGTGCAAGCTATGAAGATGATTATGAATAACTCCTTTGGGTTTGCCAGTTGAACCACTCGTATAAATTAAATAGGCTGGTGCCTCTGGTAAGATATTAATGTGAGGATTTTCGCTACAACCTGCTTCAGCTATATCATCAATATTTAATATCTGACAATTATTAATAGCAGCTAACTGATGAGCTAAATTTAAATTGAGATTATTAGTAACAATTAAATTAACTTGGGCATCCTCTAAAATATAAGCCAGTCTTTCTTGCGGAAAGCCTATATCTAAGGGGACAAAAATTTTACCTGTTTTTAAAGCACCAAAAATACTAACAATAAAATTAGTACCTTTTTCTAATAGCAAGGCTATAGTTTCTCGTCTATCTCCACGCTGCGCGAGAATAGTATTGGCTAAGCGGTTCGCTCGATTATTTAGCTCTGAATAAGTGAGTACTTCTATTTTATTTTTAACAGCGATCGCCTGGGGATGTTGCTTGACTATTTGTTCAAATCGACTGTTAATTGACTGATGAATATCATTTTTGTTAAATTTTATAAACCCTTGGGGTGGATTTAGCCAACGATTACAAACAAATGTTTGGGTTACAGAGATTTTGGGTAAGGTTGGTGAAATATTAATCATGAGTCATTACAAATCAATAAATTTTGAGAAACCCTCAGAAAAATTAAATCTCCAACTTTAACAGGTGATGGAAATTTACCAAGGTAGAGTGATTTTCTAATTGAACTTCATGCGGAGATACACTGGGAAATTGCGGTAAGTTCCAATAGATAGGTTTTACTTCTCAAACAAAATACTCAAAGCCGGGAATCACATATTGAAGAATTCAGAATTCAAAATGCAATCAGTGGGGGAAAAATATCCGCTACCTAAAAGCAGCACCAAATTGAAAATTTTGTAGGAGTCTTAAAACCATTTATTTATCCGCCAGCGACGCACTGCGATGCCTTGAGCAAGGCGCAAGGGAGCTTGCCGAAGTGTCCCACAGAATTCAGAATTGAATTCTGTTTGATAAATCAGGTAGCGTTGTACTAAATAAGATATGCAGCATTCAAATATTTTGTTGTTGCTCCAGCGATATTACTTATACTTTAAACAAGCATCGATACTATAACTGTTTCCGGAAAATTGCCAAGTTATATGCATCATGATTTATCAAATCTTTATTTATGACACTATTAAATTATTCATCAATATAAATATCCCCAACTTCTTAAAGAAGTCGGGGATATGAGTTTATGTATATCTAATTCATTTCTCCGATGATCCGGATTTTTTATATAAGAAGAAATTAATTCATACAATTTAATTGATATTTTTCATAGATAAAAAGATACAGCATTACCATAACAGTTCGTAAGTATTTGTAATTAAATTAACCTAGAATACTGTAAAAATTAAATTTTATTTTTATCCAAGAATTTTAAAATTAACTATATTATCAGGATTCAAGGATTTTCTACAATAACTGACAAGACAGTTAAAAAACTTATCACAGTCTCAATTTTTATCATTGACCTTTTGATAGATTAGACCTGTTCTCAAAAGCTGTATATTGAGACAGAGCTAACATAGAATTTATTATTGCTCTTCATGCTATATCAGTAGATTGCATCTAAAAAGACCGAAAATTATTTACTTTAATTTTAGTAACCTGATAAGTCATGACATCCCCTGAGCCTCAAATTGATTTTGAAAAAGAAGATACGGAACTATCATCGCCACTATCTCAAAAAAATTGGCGATGGTGGCGATTATTGTTAGCTTTAATACTAATAGTAGGGGGTGGAGTTGCGATCGCTTGGCGTTTACTTACTCCTGTACAACAAACACCGCCAACTCATGCTCAAACACCAGGGGTAAGAGCAAAAATCGCACCTGTGCAATTAGGCACAATTGAGGAAAGTGCAGACTATATCGCTAGTTTGGAATCTCGGCGTTCTATAAACCTCCAGTCGAGAATTCCTGGCCAAGTTACCCAGATATTTGTCAAGTCAGGAGATACTGTTGCCACAGGTACACCGATTATTCAGATAGATTATAAAGCTCAACAACCCACAGCCCTAAGCAATAGTGGTGCCACTCAAGCAACCGCCACCCTTCTAGAAAGCGCCCGCGCCACACTCCGCGCTTTGGAAGTAGAACGAATATCAAAGTTAGCTGAGGTGCAGTCAAATCAATTAGATTACGCAAAATCTGCTAACTTAGCAGACCAAGGCGCAATATCACGACAAGCTAAGGATTTATCTGCTAATCGGCTGGCGACAGCAAAAGCTAACCTGGATGCTGTAAATTCCCGCATTCAAGCTCAAAAAGCTAGTATCTTGCAAGCTGAAAATGCCCTCCAGCAAGCCAATGCCAACAACCAACCACCACCAGCACAACTTCAGTATGACAAAATTACGGCTCCCTTCGCTGGCACGGTGGGCGATATTTCGGTAAAAGTTGGTGATTTTGTCACGACTTCTTCACGACTCATGACCGTTGCTGAAACCCGACCTTTAGAAGTTGCCCTCACTTTACCACTAGAGCGCGGCCCCAAATTACGCAAGGGAATGCCTGTGGAAATTCTTAACTCTCAAGGGCAAGTTTTGGGTACAAGTCGAGTCTTTTTAATTGCTCCCAATGTTAACAGTGAACCGCGAGCAATATTAGTTAAAGCATTGTTTAATAACGCCCAAGGGCAATTCAGGGCAGGTCAATTAGTCCGGACAAGGGTAATTTGGAATCAGCGTCCAGGAGTTTTAATTCCGACCACCGCAGTAACTCGCGTGGCGGGTGAAACTTTTGTCTATGTGGCTAAACAGCAAACGACCCCTCAAGGAGTTTCCCAATTAGTAGCGCAACAAAGGCAAGTGAAGTTAGGGAATATGACAAATAATTATTACCAAGTTTTGGCAGGATTACAGCCAGAAGACCAAATTATTATTTCTGGACTGCTGAATATTCGGGATGGTGTGCCAATTGTTCCTGAGTCTTAGTGCTGAGTGCTGAGTGCTGAGTGCTGAGTGCTGAGTGAAAAACACAAATACTCAATAGGTAAATTTAACCTTTGTGCGATAGGTTAAGAGCAACTCATCGCTAGTAAAGCAGGATTTACTTATGGCAGCTTTAACAGGAAAAGTTGCAATTGTGACTGGTGCATCGCGGGGAATTGGTAGAGCGATCGCTTTAACATTAGCTCAAAAGGGTGCATCTGTCGTAGTTAATTATGCGGGGAATGCAGCTAAAGCCCAAGAAGTTGTGGCAGAAATTGAAAAGCTGGGAGTACAAGCAATTTCTGTTCAAGCTGATGTGGGTAATGTGGCTGATATTGAACAGCTATTTCAAAAAACCATTGCCCATTTTGGCAAAATCGATATTTTAGTTAATAATGCTGGCACAATTCTTTACAAACCAGTTATAGAAATTACAGAAGCAGAATTTGACAAACTCTTTGCTGTTAATGTCAAAGGAACTTTTTTTGCCTGTCAACAAGCTGCACAACACATGGCAGTAGGCGGCAGAATTATTAACTTTTCTTCATCCACCACAGCTATGATGTTGCCAACTTACAGTGCTTATGCAGCAACTAAAGGCGCAGTGGAACAAATAACGCGGGTGTTGGCGAAGGAGTTAGGTGCTAAAGAAATTACGGTGAATGTTGTTTCTCCTGGCCCGACAGATACAGAACTGTTCCGCGAAGGCAAAACCGCAGAACAAATTAATCGTTTAGCCCAAATGTCAGCTTTTAACAAGCTGGGTGATGTTCAAGAAATTGCCGACGTGGTAGCTTTTTTAGCTAGTGAAGAAGCACGTTGGATTACTGGGCAAAATATTCGCGTCAACGGTGGGGCTGTTTGAGGCTTTTACATTACTATGCACATCATTGTATTTTTTTCAAATCCAGATTTAGTCCAGTGAAATTGTGAACTGAAACTGAACTAGCCTTGTTGAGATGAAATGCCTTTTAATCCAGATTAAACCTAATACTCTTCTCCATTATCTGAACCGTATTGCGGCAGAAAAAATGAATCAGAATCCTGTAGCTGCTTCTCAATCTTTGGAGATAAATGCTTCTCGGAGGTTTATTCCTTGGCTATGTGAGCAGAATTTTAGTAAAAATAAAATTCCCGTAGGGTGTGTTAGGCGCAGAGTGTGAGCTAATTCATCACAAAAACTAGATACGATCGCCTAACGCACCATCATAATCTGGCGTGCGTTAGGCTAAAGCCATAACACACCATACCTCAGATTTACTTGATAAATCTTCTCTAAAATAAGATAAACCAAGTAATGTGTAATATATCTAAAAAACTTTACATTTAGTAACCCTAAAATAAGTACTAATTACATATTATATTTTTTCTTTTTAAAAGAATATTATGCTACTTAATCAAGCTAACTTGCCATATTGGATTTTCTTAGCAATGGGAGTCTTGCTATTCATATTTATTATTATTTCTGGAAGACAAAATATTGACGTTGATGTTGATGGCGATGTAGATTTCGATGCAGATAGTGATAGTGAACTTGGGATTGGGGAATTGTTAGGATGGGCAGGTATTGGCAAAGCTCCACTGATTTTATTACTTGCAATAGATTTAAGTTTTTGGGGTATTTTTGGTTTGACATTAAATATTTGGTTTGGCAGTAGTTTGGGTGGTTTGATTAGTGGAATTGTGTTAATTTGTTCTTTGATTCTCAGTTTATTTATAGGTAGACTAATAGCAGAACCAATTAGTAGACTCTTTGCAGAGTTTGGAGAAGATGTAAGTAGTGAGCGCCTAATTGGTTGCATTGGTATTGTAAATACTTTTTATATTCCTAGAGAAAATCAAGGCAAAATTGGGCAAGTTGACGTAGTAGATGCAAAACGTAATCTTTTGACTATTAGCGCTGTTTTAGCAGAGTGGGCAACTATTGCCCCACAACGCGGAGAAAGAGTTCTCATTATTGAACTTAAGGAACAAATTTATGTGGTTATTACCAAAGACAGTGCTGATGAAGAATATTGGCTAACAAACTCACAGCCTAAAAATTAAACTCATAAATTAGGAGAAAAATATGTTATTTTGGTTGACTTTTATTCAGTCTTTACCAACTATTCCACCGGAGACATTATCACAATTAAAACCACAACAGAATCAAACAAAATTAATTGCTCAAACAATACCAATTACAGTCAAGCCCACAATAGCTCAAATCAATACTGGATTAGTAATACCGGGAGTAATTGTAGCTGTAGTTATATTGTTGTTATTCAGCCTGTTTGCTTACACACGGGTTTATGTAGTGACTCCCAACAACGAAGCCTTTGTCAGAACTGGGGGATTATTTATTAAAAAGAAATCAGTGATTCTCTATGGTGGTTGTATTGTCTTGCCAGGATTTCATCAATTAACACGTGTACCATTAAGAGAAATTTCCATAGATGTGGAACGGACTGATAAACTAGCTGTTCGTACCAAAGATTATCTGAGAGCCGATATTAAAGTCACTTTTTATGTATGTATTAATGCTTCAGAAGAAGACGTGTTAACGGCAGCTGCTAGACTATCGCAAAATGGTAGCAAAATTACTCCAGAAGATATTAAAAATGCTTTAGAAAAAAGGGCAGATGATGCCATTAGAGCCGCAGCTAAAACCAAAGAACTAGCAGAAATTGATTCTGATAAACTGGGGTTTGCTCAGGAAGTATTAAACTTAGTTGGCCCAGATTTGAAAAAAGTGGGACTGACACTTAATAATATTGCAATTTCCGAAATATTAGAAAGTGTTACCTACGATCCAGATAATTTCTTTGACGCTCAAGGTGTGCGCTTGCGAACCGAAATTATTCAGCGTTCCATCCAACAAAAACGGGAAGTTGAATTATCAACTCACGTAGCAATTGAACAAAAAGAACTGGATGCCCAAAAGCGATCTCTGCAAATTGCTCAAGAACAAGAAAGTGCTAAACTAGAGCAGAAATTGCAAGTAGAAGCACTAAAAGCCCAACGGGAAAGAGAAATCCAAGAAGCAAAAGATAGAGAAGCAGCTACAGTCCAGCGCACCAAAATCTTGCAACAAAAATCAGTTGAAGAAGAAGAAATTCGCAAAATATTATCTCTGCAACAAAGTCAAATCGAAGCAGATATTACCCTGGAAGAACGTAACAAACAGCTAAAGGTAACACAAGCACTACAAAAACAGGAAGCAGAAATTGCCGAAATTTCCCGTCAACAAAAGGTAGAGTCTGAAAAGTTTCAAGCCCAAGTGCAGATAGTGGAGTCAGAAAGATTGGCAAGACTAGCACAAGAAGATGTTGCCATAGCCATTGCAAATAAAAAAAGCGAAAGCTTTCGCGCTCAAGCCGAACAAGCCAAAGCACAAGAATCAGTGAATACAGCAGGCGAAATTGAAAAAGCTGAACGCAGTAAAAGTTTATCAATTATTGCGGCGGAAAGAGAAGCTCAAGAGAAAAGTATCAGCGATCGCAACTTAGTTGAAATCGATGCCTTCCGCCGTTTACGCCAAGCAGAGATAGCCCAGCAAGCGGCAGAATTGGAAGCCGAAGCAATTCGAATCCTTGCCGCCGCTAACCGTGATCAAGTCTTAGCAGAAGCACAAGGGTTACAAGTTAAAATTGCCGCCGAAAATACCATCAGCAATGCCAACCTCACCAGCAAAATTATCACAACCATCTGGCCTGAATTAGCTGATAAACTCCCAGAAATTGTCACTGCTCTAGCACCACAACCAGGAGTTTTAGGTGATGCTCGCATTTATTCATTTCCTGGAGCTAATGGTAGTAACGGTAGTCAGGATATCAATAAATTACTTCTATCCACTAGTGGACTTGCCTTAATTAATACCTTACTTGATGAAGGAAAATTAGGTGAATTACTGGGTCAAGTCAGCCAACTAGTACGAAGCAACAGCAGAGTCATCAATGACACAATCAGCAATAATTCCCTAGAATTTACTTCAACATCAACTATCAAAAACACTGAACACGATTAACTCATTGAAATTTGAGTGTCCCCTGGCGAGAAGAATTCTCGACAGTTGAGAGTTTCATTACACTCCGAAGCATGGTAGTTGATGAGCCAGTGCGTTCGTTTGCCAGACTCCCTCACTGGCGAAACCGCAGGACTCAATCAAGTAGAAATTTAAATCTCTGTCCTTTCACGTCAAGGCTTAGATGATGTTTGAAAAGTATTGGGCGAATAGAATTCGCTACTACACAAGCAAAGTCCACCTGCGTGGACTAACACAAAATCAAGATTTTCAAACCCACGTAGGTGGGTTTCGTCTGTGTAGCCGCGATTTCCAATCGCCCGGTGAGTAATAATTTAGACTTCTCAAACATCCTCTTAGAACGTCGCATTGCTGATCTTGAAATTTTCAGCCAGTTAATTTGTAATTTACCTAACTTTTTTAGTTTTATAATCTTCCTGGAACAACAGGCAAAACAGGTAAAGAAAGATGGGCGAAAACAAAATTTGTATAAAACGTTTTCTGTTATACAAAATTGGCTCATTAACCTGATTTATAGCCTGTTTTTTTACTAGGCATTATTCGTTTACAGGTATCCAAAACTATGGATTTATCCAACATTACTACTCTGCATAACTTAGAAGCAGCCTTCGGTGGTGAATCGATGGCTAACCGCAAGTATTTATTTTTTGCGAAAGTTGCTAGTAAATTAGGATTTTCGGATTTAGCGAAACTATTTCGTGAAACCGCAGAACAAGAAACCGAACATGCTTTTGCTCATTTTAAGTTGTTGCATCCAGAACTGGTAGTTGAAGATCCAGCGACTTTAACTGATGAACAAAAAAAACAAATTGTCTCTCGTTGCTTATCTTTAGCAATTGAAGGTGAGACTTACGAATACACTACAATGTATCCCGAATTTGCCGAAGCCGCAAAAAGCGATCGCGACAATCCCGCCGCCGCAGAATTTCTCAAGCAAGCGCAAGAATCTGGCGAACACGCTAATACATTTAGAGAAGCTGCACACCGTTTTGGCTTGCTTAAGTTTATCGAAAATTACCACGCCGATCGCTACACTGAAGCATTAGAAGTATTAAATGGCGGAAAAGCCGCTACCAGAGTAGCTGGCGATGATCCCCAAACTCGCAAATGGATTTGTCGTCAATGCAGCATGATTTATGATCCTGTAGCTGGCGATCCCGATTCGGGAATTGCACCTGGTACACCTTTTGAAGAGATTCCTGATGATTGGGAATGTCCTATTTGCGGTGCTACCAAAAAGACGTTTAAACCATTGGAAGAAAAAATCGCGGCTTAACAAACATATAGCGAACTAGAGGCTAGGAATAGGGATTTTTTTTTAATTTCGGCTTTGCTGAGTAAAAATTACTAGTCTCTAGTCTCTCATCCCTAGTCTCTGTTTCATCAGCACAAATCCGCACAATTGAATAAATCGAAAATTACAGTGAAGATACTCAGCAACTGTATAGTCCTGTTTTATCTGTCTTCGCTATGACATTATTTTTCAAATAGTTCGGAATCAATGTCATATTGTGTAGAATCACACCCTTCACCCATTGAGCGATCCCGGAAGATTCTGCAACAATAATGCTCTTCTTCTATCGTTATTTTGGAATTTATGTCTGCCGGACGATGCGAATTTTCTTCTATTATTTTTAAACCTGTGGTAATTGCTTCTTGAGTATTTGTAAATTTTCCTAATTCAAAGCGAAATTTATGTAGTTGTTCATCTTCAGGTGTGACCAAAATATTCATTGGTTAAGAACCTCTGCGATCTGTTCTAAAATTTTACTGTGTTTTTCTATTAATAACCTTCTTGGTAACTAGAGAAAATATAAATAAGTTGTTAACAAATATATGTTTCTCTATCCTCTTTTCTATCTATTTTCGGGTGAGTTCATCAATCAAATGGGATTGTTATCTTAACAACAAGATAAATAGATAAACATTAAGAGATTTATACTGAGTGTTTACATGAGTATGATGTTACACGTGTTTCTGCTGTATTATAGTCGCTGCTTACTTATATTTACAGAGGAAATTGTGAAAATCCGCTGAAGTCAATTGATACAAAACAGCACCCATCCTAAAATTAGGGGACGGGAGTTTCACAGCCCATTGAACTTAGATGAATGCGGACGACTTTTTTAACCAAGGTTTTACCAAAAATTTGCAAGGAAACTTTCAAGGTGCGATCGCAGATTACACAGAAGCGATTCAGCTAAAACCTGACTTTGCTGAAGCCTACTATAATCGCGGCAATATTTTGTATAGCTCACTCCGAGATTACGATGCTGCGATCGCCGATTTCAACAAGGCAATCCAAATTAATCCTCATTTTGCTGAAGCTTATCATAACCGGGGTAACACTCGTTATTCACAAGCAGATTACGAAGAAGCGATCGCGGATTACGAGCAAGCATTAGCCATCAATCCCAACTTAGCAGAATCCCATCACGGTCGGGGAAATGTTTATTGTGCGTTGGGTGATTATGATCGAGCCATCGCTGACTATCACCAAGCGATTGAAATTAATCCGGATTTAGTTACATATATAGATTTTGATATAGCGCGAGCTTTTCATTATCGGGGTATAGCTCGCAGCGAAAATGGCGATTACCAAGTAGCACTAGCAGATTTTCAGCAAGCCTTACAGTGGTATCCCCAGTATGCTGCCGTTTACAGCAGCCGAGGTAATATTTTCCATATTTTAGAAGAATATGAACAAGCACTCGCCGATCATGAGCGGGCATTACAATTAGATCCGAGTTTGGTAGAAGCTTATCATTACCGGGGCAATACCTGCCATGTTTTAGGAGACCATCAAGCAGCAATTGCTGATTACAATCGCGCTTTACAACTTAACCCATATTTTGCCCCAGCATACTACAATCGCGGACTTGTTCGTTCCTACCTGAAAGATTATCTAGCAGCGATTTCGGACTTTAACCAAGCACTGCAATTAAATCCTGACGATGTACAAGCATACTACGAACGGGGGCTAATCAAAGCAACTTTAAGCGATTTTCCAGGTGCGATCGCCGATTATGAACAAGCCTTAGCCAGAAATCCGACTTTAGCTTTAGTCTACGGTTTTCTCGCTTATGCACGTTGTCAGTTGGGTGACTACCAAGGTGCGATCGCCGATAGCAATCGAATCTTGCAAATTCACCCAGAGTATGCACAAGGATATTGCGATCGCGCTACGGCTCGTCGTTGTTTAGGAGATTATCAAGGGGCAATTTTAGATTATAATCGCGCCTTGCAACTCAATCCTAACTTAGCCACAGCATACTATGGTCGTGGTTTAGCCCGCGAAGCTCTACAAGATTATTTAGCAGCGGTAGAAGAATACACCCAAGCAATTAAACTTGATCCGGAGTTTTCTCAAGCTTACTGTAATCGAGGTAATGCCCTGCGGTTTTTAGAAGCTGAACAAAGAGCTTTAGCCGATTACAATCAAGCAATCAAAATTAACCCCGGTTTAGTAGAGGCTTATTACAATCGAGGTTCCTTGCGCTATGGCTTGCAAGACTATCACGGTGCAATTACAGATTACACCACTGCTTTGCAAATTAATCCCAACGCCGCAGCATTTTACAGCGATCGCGCCAGTGCTTACTATGCTCTGCAAAATTATCACAGTGCGATCGCCGATTACAATCAAGCCATTGCCCTTGACCCCAGTTTTGCCGAAGACTGGTATCATCGAGGACGCAGCCGTTTGCTGTTGGGAGACTTGCAAGGAGCATTATCCGACTTAAACCAAGCCTTACAACGTCAACCCCATTGGGCTTCAGCTTATATGTTACGCGCTGATATCTACCGCCAACTAGAAAATTTTCCAGGTGCGATCGCTGATTTTCAGCAATCTGCCAACATCTATTATCAAGAAGGCAACATTGAATATTATCAACAAATGCTCACAGCGATCGCTCAACTCAAACCTCAAGTCTAAAAGCTCAAATTAGGCAGTTTTTGGATAAAAACTATGTTTATTTTCAAAATTGGAGCCTGACATAGCTTTAGCAACTGCCATGATTGATTAGCGTATAGTTTTGTTGTTTTTTGGGCAAGGCGGAGAGCAAATATCAATCAAGCATCCGCCGTTTATTTCGTCATGCAATTAGGCGTAGAAATATTCAATTTGATAGTTATCTAATAAAAGCACTCTCAAAACATCAAATATCCAGCTTGGGATTTTGCCAAAAATTAGCAATCTTTTATACAAAATGCTCATAAAAGTATTGGTAAAATAATACGACTAAATACAGATTGCGCTGTAGTATCCTCTTAAATTACAATTAAGTATTTTCCCTGTTGCACGAGGATCTCATCCCCAAATAGTATTTACGACATTGTTTTTAATTATCTGAATTATTGTGAAATCAATTCTACAAAGTTACTTGGATCAAGAAATTTGGCTATTAATACGAGATAAGTGGTATTTCGCAACAATTATTAATGTTTGTGATGATTTGTTATGCTTTAAACACAGAACTCATAACAAAGATGCAGAAGAAGATACTTTGTGGGAAATGGTTGTAAAAACCAGTGAAGTAGTTGCTATTGATAAAGTTATCTCTGTTGTTAGTAGAAAACCAGATGTGTTTATGTCCCGTCTGTTAGAAACTAATAGACCAAGCGATAATCAGCAACAAGAGCATGAAAATTAATTAGTATATAGGAACCGACTTGATTATTGAAATTACTTGCGTAGGTAGGGAACAGGGAACAGGGAATAGGAAAAGAAGTAAAAGAGGTGTACGGAGTTTTTTTCAGAAATCAAATCAGATTGCTATAGTGTAATTACTAATGAGAAGGGTATGGCGATCGCTGTACCCTTCTATTGCTATTATTCATCATTACCAAAAGTCACACATGGACTATCAATTTCTTCAGCAGGTTGAAAGGAACTGCAAAAAGTTACAATAGCACAATTTACAGCCAATTCATCAGGGTGAATACACTCTATTCTTGATTCTGCTTTGACATGAAAAGCACAGTCATTGCAGATAGTCTGACACGGTAATAGTGATAAATCCTGATTTAAATTATTTGGTTGAGAGATAAAATCGCCATGATTTCTTAAACCTTCTAGCACTTGAAATAACGCTTGAATTTGCGGTGTTGGAAATGCTTGATTAGTAGAGGTAAAAAATTCTGAGAGATTCGCTAATCCTTGATGTTCATATACACTGGCTTGTAATAGCATTTCTAATTTATCAATTTCTCGGACAAATTGAGACTCATGTGAATTACCTCGTTCATATTCTTCCCACAAATCAATCCAGTAAGAGCAATTTGGGAGTTTATCTAGTATCTGAATTAGAGACTGTCTTTCTAAGTGATATTTTGCTTGTTTATCAACTTTATCACTTGGAGTTAAATCACCAGCATAAACTTCTCCCAAGTCATGAATTAAAGCCATTTGCATGATTTTAGTTTTATCTAACTCTAGGGAATAAATATCTACTAAAAATAATGCGAGTAGAGCAACACCAAAAGAGTGTTCGGCAACGCTTTCACAATACTTAGGATCAATACCGTGTTGTAACCAACCTTGACGATATAATTGCTTGAGATGATTAAATTCAAAATAAACTTGAATAATTGGCAAGGTATTCTTGCCAGCTAAAAGTGTAATAGGTAAAGCAGCTTTCGTTTCCATTGTTGAAGATATAAAAGAGGTCTACATACCCGACTTATTTAAGAAGTCAGGTATCTTACTGTTTACGAATCATAATTGAAGCGATCGCTCTAACTAATTCTTCTGGAACAACAGGTTTAGCAAGATGTAATTGAAAGCCAGCCGCTAATGCTTGACGTTGATCATACTCAGCAGCATAGGCTGTCAAAGCAATAGCCGGAATTTGCTTTTCTGAGAGTTGAGTTTTAATTTGCTGCATCAAGGTATAACCATCAACATCTGGCATACCAATATCACTAATTAATACATCTGGTTGGTATTCTGCTAATAAAATTAATGCCTCGGCGGCCGATGCGGCAACTTTCACTTCTGCACCATACAATTTGAGAATAGTAACGATTAAATCTCGCATATCGGCATCATCATCTATAGCCAAAATCTTAATTTGGTTAAGATTGAGGTTCTGCACTGATGTTTGAGTATCTTGGCTGGGTGCTAAATGATTGACAATTACAGGCAATTTAATAGTGAATGTTGCACCTAAACCTTCGCCGGGACTTTCAACTTTGACTGTACCGCCATGCAGTTCTGTAATATGACGGGCGATCGCCAGTCCCAACCCTAAGCCACCAAATTTGCGCGTCGTGGTACTATCCTCTTGGCGAAAATATTCAAATACATAAGGTAAGAACTCAGGACTAATACCTTTACCTGTATCTTTAACTTGAATTTGTACCTGTTTACCAACTTGCTCTAAGCGAACTTCGATTTGTCCGCCATCAGGAGTAAATTTGACGGCGTTGGAAAGCAAATTCCACACCACCTGCTGAAGTCTGCCAGTATCACCGCATACATGCCCCACATCAGGGCTAAATAAAGTTTGAATACGAATATTTTTAGCTTCTGCTGCCAACCGTACCGTTTCTAAGGCGGCTTCAATGATTGTATTCAGGTTAACTGTTGCTACATTTAAAACTAGCTTGCCGCGTAAAATCCGAGAAATATCTAATAAATCTTCAATTAGTTGAGTTTGTAATTTCGCATTGCGCTCGATAGTTACCAAGGCTCTTTCTGTTGCTTTAGGATCTAACTTCCGGCTTCGTAGCAATTGTGTCCATCCTAATATGGGACTGAGAGGCGTTCGCAATTCATGGGACAAGACTGCTAAAAATTCATCTTTAATCCGGTTGGCTGTTTCTGCTTCTTCCCTGGCGGCCTGTTCTTGTTTTAAAAGTTTTTCGCGTTCTATTTCTGCTTGCTTGCGTTCTGTGATATCTCGACAAATTGCTTGCACAGTTGGCAAACCGTTTAGTGTAAACAGTGTGGCACTTACTTCTACCGGAAGCCGTTGTCTGTCTTTTGTGATATGAACTGATTCAACCACAATATGCTTTTCGGTTAACAGCCTTTCGATACCAGCTTGAGGATTGATCAAGGATGAATCGATAATTTGAGCCACCGACATTGAGAGTAATTCTTCTCGGTCATAGCCTAGCTTTTTACAAGCTTGCTCGTTGACTTCAATCAATTGCCCTGGTTGAAAATTACTGGTCAAATTATAAACTAGTATCCAGTCTTCCATACCGTTGAACAGCGTAGAGAAGCGTTCTTCCCTTTCGCGTAAAGTAGTTTCTACTTGTTTACGTAAGCGAAGCTCGTCGTAGACATCGCTAACATTAAACAATGCA
Source organism: Nostoc sp. TH1S01 (assembly GCA_018993265.1). Classification (GTDB taxonomy): domain Bacteria; phylum Cyanobacteriota; class Cyanobacteriia; order Cyanobacteriales; family Nostocaceae; genus Nostoc_B. The sequence goes on along the minus strand of JAGKSW010000071.1, from coordinate 29,729 downwards.
CCTTTAACACCAATTAAGTTCCCAGCTTGGTCGCAGTTGACTTGTCCTCGGTCTTCCACCCAAATGATTTCGCCGTTGTCTGGGCGTAAGAGGCGAAACTCTGATATATAGTTACCTTGATTAGCGATCGCTTCCTGGACTTTGGCTTGGTGTTGTTGTAGATCATCAGGATGAACCAAGTTCCAACCTTCTTCTCCTGATGCAACCAGCATTTCCGGGAGCAATCCTAAAACATCACAAGCGTTGGCAGAACGATGTATTATCCCTGTTTTAGCATCCCAAGTCCAAGCAACCATCCGAGCCGCTTGTAATGCTAGACGTAAGTTTTCTTCACTTTCACTTAATGCTACTTCTGTTTTGATGCGATCGCTAATATCAATGGACATCCCCGCCACTAACTTCCGACCACCAGCATCTTGGAAGGGAAATTTAAAGGTCATAAAATGATATTCCCGATCCTCTAGTTGCACTTTTTCTAGATACTGAAGCAGCCGTTCATGATGTAGGACTTGTAAATCATGATGATGAATCTGTTGAGCGGCTGGAAAGGGAAATAAATCAAAATCTGTTTTACCTAATAAATCTGCTGGCTGCCAGTTGAATAATTCTTCTACTTTGGCGTTTACATAAATATATCGTCCGGTTTCATCCTTGATAAAACCTGTTAACGGGCTATGTTGCATAAAGCTTTGAAATAATTGTTGGCTTTCTTGCAGCGCGGCTTCAGTGCGTTTGCGCTCCATGAATTGACCAATCTGGCTACCAATGGTTGCCATCATTTGCAATAAATCTTCATCTGGTTCTTGAATGCGATCGCTAAAGCATTCAATTACCCCTAACATCTCATCACCTAAAAGAATGGGAAATCCAAAAACTGTATTTAAACCACTTTGAATTGCTGTTGCTGCTCTAGTAAAATTTTTGTCTTCACTAATTTGAGCAATCCATGTCGGTTGATGAGTTGCCCAAATCCGTCCAGGAAGTCCAATTCCCAGTGCAAAAGTTGTTTGTTGATTTTCTGCAATGAATGCTTGTAAATTGCTATTTCGGGATTGCCAGCTATTAACGTGACGCAAAACATTTTGGTGAGCATCTACTTGCCAAATTACCCCTAATTGCCATCCTAGACTTTCACACAAAGATTGCAAAATTGCTGGGACAGCCTCAACTAAAGTTGTCGCCTCAGCCAAAACGCGAGTAACAGCATATCGTGCCGCTTTGCGTTGTTCTTCGCGTTGGCGATCGCTCATACATTGTGTTTGTTCGCTAATTACAGCTTGTTTTTCGGTAATATCAAAGCTCAAAATATATATCCCATTCGTCGATGGATAAACGCGATTTTCCAACCATCGTTGCGACTTGAGATGAAAATATTCAAAATTAACAGGTGTTTGTTCTAATACTGCTTGATTCAATTGAGTGTAGAGTATACTGTCAACTGTCTCCGGGAATAATTCCCAAAAATTTTCACCTAAAACATTCTCTTGGGTAATACCAAATAAATTCATTTGCCAATGATTCATGTAGATGCAACGCCATTCCCGATCCAGACACCAAAAACCATCGGTAAGGCTCTCCAGAAGACTTTCAGCGAATGCCAGCTTCAATTCAGGCAACTTTAAATCCTGCTTACCAACTCTTGACTCCGTTGTCTCACTGAGTTCGGCTTCCCATGAGTTCTTGTTTTCAGTCAAAGCTGCTCCTCACCTTCCCCAAACTTTTTTGTACAGGAATTAGATTCCTGTTTGATAGTAAATGAAATGTTTTAGTAGAATATTGACAGTCATTAATATTTAATAATTAAGAAATTTATTTTGCTATCTATTAAAAGCATGATTTTTTACTTAATTCAGGCTTAAATTTCAGTAATTAACTTGCACATTAGCATTACATCGGATTGGTTAACTTACAAGTGAATATTCATATTTTGTAAACTTATTTTGGCTTAAAAAGCAATAACAAGAAGGCTAAGCTCCCTAAGTTAATCACAAAAATATTCTATTTATAGAGTTTATTGAATAAAATTTGCTGACAAACTATATGCAACTAAGCATAGGAAACAAGGTATAAGGTTTTGGCTGCGCGGCTTAGATGATTAGTTTATATATTCAACTACCTATCCGCAGTTATTATGGCAAATTATCAACTAATGTAGGCTAAATTACTTCACAATATTGGTAGTCGTTTGGTTGAGCAGTTTGGTTATGAATCAAAATGATAACAACGAACAATCTAATGGCAATGAATTGCCATCACATTCAGGTGCTAGATACTGGGGTAACGTAGAGGTAATAGAAGAGGGAGATACTTATAGAATTAGTCGCGTTGAAATTAAGCCCAGACATGGTATTAAACCACAAATCCATTACCATCGCAATGAACATTGGGTGGTAGTTTCTGGGGTAGCCAAGGTAACTTGTGGCGAGACGGAAATTTTGTTGAACCGCAATGAATCAACTTACGTTCCAGCTGCAACATTACATAAAGTCGATAATCCCGGTTTAATTCCCTTGGTGATTTTGGAAATTCAAAACGGTGAGTATTTAGGCGAGGATGATATTGAGCGTCCTTATGACCTCAACTTAATCAAACCAGCATCCGAAAATAAGTAAATTTGGTTAGTGGTCAAAAGTCAATGGTCAAAAATTATTTTTAACTTTTGACTTTTGACTTTTGACTTCTTTAAAACCATCCCTCTTGTTCCAAAGTTTCGATTAGTTGTAAACCACGAGGGTCGCCTACGCCTAAGAGTGAGGCTTTGGCATCTTCTCGTACACCTAAATCTTTGTCTTCAGCAAAGGCTTGAATTAAAGCATCAATGGCTGTGGCATAAACAATATTAGAGGGCAGTTCTTTGCATAACTGTCCAATTGCCCAGGCGCTATTACTCCGAACTGCGGCAATTGGATCTTGAACTAAAGCCTCAATTAAGGGGGGAATTGCCCCGACAACTGCTTCATAACCCACGTCTGCCATTTGGGCTAAAGCACTAGCCGACCACAAACGCACGGCAGAAATGTCTGTTCTTAAAGCATCAGCCAGGGGTGCTAGACAACGGCGATCGCGGCAATTACCCAACGCCCAAACCACACCTTTACGTACATAGCCGTTCCAATCTTGGTTGAGTTGGGCAATCAACGGTTCTACCGCTTCTTGGCTAGGATTGCGACCAATACCATAGGCTGCACTCACTCGCACTAAGAGGCAAGAATCTGTTAACAGGCGAATGAGTAGCGGGGTAGCCCTTTCATCCTCAATATCACAAAAAGCACGCGCCGCCAGCATTCTCTGCTGCGGTTGAGAATTTTCCAAAAGGGCTAACATCACTTCTGGATCGGGCTTAGCCACTTCTGACTCAGCAGTTAGTGGCTCCATTTTATCGAGAGGGCTTTCTAGCTCTACTTCAGGATCGAGTAGGCTTAGGTCATCGTCGTCATACATACGTCATTTAGATGCCGAGTGGGATCTTAATATAACCCCCCGTGCCAATAATTCAGCGCCTGATAGGTATTTGCTAGATTATTGTACACTTTATGTTCGACATGATTTAGATTTGTTTGGGAAAAAGAGGCTAGGGGCTAGGAGTTAGGGACTAGAAAAGAGAAGAACTATTAACTATTGACCAATCACTAACTGTCCCAAGTGTTTCAGAATTTTTAGCACGGTAAATAAATTGTTACGGTACTGCGATCGCGTCGCTAATAAATCGGAAATTCCGTATTGTTTTCCCAATGTTTTGACAAACAGATAACTACTGCCGTTGGCAATCATACCATAAAGCGGTTGATGAGGATTTGGATTTGCTGCCATGTATGCCAATGTTTGAGGTAAAGCAATTTCTAAATCAAAGGTCGTTTTTTTCGATTCAATCAGCACAATCCAGAGTTTGTCTTGCAGAATCAGCGCATCAATCCGCCCCCGCAATATCTCGTCATCATCCCCTAACACGGCAATCTCAACAGGTACTTCGGCTCTAAATTTATATGGAGCCTGATAAAACCCAGCGAGTTCTAGCAATGGTGACAGCACTACCATTTTGATAGTTTCTTCGAGGAGAATGCCATCGGAAACTTGATAAAGATAATTACGCCGAACTTGGTCTAAGCGCATCTGTTCTACTTCGCTCAAAGCAGGTAACTCAACCATCCATTCACTAAAAAACTCACTATCTTCGCTGAGACTTAATCCCAGTTTTTCCTCAACTTGGCGAAATGTAGTAAATGCTTGTGCAATCGCAAAACTGCTACTCATGGCTGTCACCAACGAAATAACCTGACAGTTCTTTCAGCATCCACAAAGATTGAGTTTGATAACCCAGTTGATTGTAGAGATTTAAAGCGGGTTGATTGGATTCAAAGACTTGTAAACCGATTTGTTTATCGCCTCGTTTAATTGCCCATTGTTCTACATACTGCATTAAAGCTTTACCAATACCCCGTCGTCGATGTTCTGGAACGACGTAAAGCAAAAAAATGTGAGCATGGCGATCGCCAATTACTTGATCTATAGCATTTCCCACCCAAAGGCAGGCAACGGGGGATGGAGGGGACAAGGTAGGCGAGGGAGAATCAAAGCTATTTACTTCCCCTGCCCCCCTGCTCCCCTGCGCCTCTGCTCCTCTGCCCCCCTGCCCTGCCTCTTCCACATCCACCCACCACAAGGGCGTATCTTTGGACAAATATTGCTCAACTGTGCGGGCGAGGTGGGCAAAATCTTGCTGGGGAAATCGCTCCTGGTATGTAAGTTGCATGAACTTGACTAGGAGCGATCGCTCTAATGTTGAGCCGCGACGAATTAAATACCCTGGTAGTAGTTGCTCAGACACTTTATTTGCTAAAGGTTAATAAATCCATAGCTGTAGCTGGCAAAATTACCCCAGTTTCTTCAATGGGTGCGGGTGCTGCCATATCAGCAGGCAAAAAGATACGGGCGCTGACTGCCACTAAGGCAACGATAAATACTAAAACTACTAGTAGTGGGGCGATGTATTGACGAAATATAGCCATATTTAGTAAGTCAAAAGTCAAAAGAAAGAAACTGAGTGCTGAGTGTTTAGTGCTGAGTGCTGAGTTGAAGCATTTTCCCCTGCCCCTAGCCCCTAGCCTCTAACCTCTAGCCTCTCTTCTTTAACCTTAACGCTGATCACGTTCCAAATCATCAATGACTCGTTCCCAATACCAACTTTCTGACATACCTGGATAATTTTGTTTTGCTTGCTCAATTAAGCGTTCGGCGGTGGCGGTATCACCATCTAACTTAGCAATCAGCCTGTTTTTGAGTTGATTATCGGTGATGCGATCGTTAATCTCTGTTACGGACATACTTTCCGGCACAACTTGAGACTGTTCTCGGCGCAACTGCCAAAATAGAACGTAATAAAGTGTGCCGAAAATTACAATCAGGCTGAGTGTACCAAAAAAAGTAAAGAGATTAAAAGTCAAGAAGCCAAGTACTAACTGTGACAGGACATAGCCAAGTAACAAGCCCGTAAGTAAAAGAATAAATGTACCAATAACAACAATTACTTGGCTTCCCATACATCCTCATCTTCTTCCTCTAGTCCTGGTCTAGATATTACCACTGGCTTTTGATTCCAGGGAGCAACAAAAGGTAAAAGTAACAATCCTGGTAAGGCTGCTACTAGGGTGAACAAGAAAAACACCGGCCAGCCTGTGGCTTTTGCCCAATCGCCTGCGGGTGCAGAAAGAACATCTCTACTAATCGCCATTAAGCTAGAAAATAAAGCAAATTGTGTGGTTGTAAAACGGTGATTGCAGAGGTTCATTAAAAATGCCACTGTAGCAACTGTGACTAATCCGGCACTAAAGTTTTCGATATTTACTGCCAAGATTAATAACGAGTAGTTTTTGCCAGCAACAGCTAAAGCATAATAACCCAAGTTACTCAATAATTGCAGTATGCCAAATATCCATAAACCCCGATTAATATGAATTTTGCTTAATATTACGCCACCCGCTAATACGCCAACAGTCGTGGCAAGAAAGCCAATTCCGGCTTGAATTGCGCCAATTTCGGTTTTTGTAAAGTTGATTTCCCGCAAAAATAAATTTGCAGTAATACCTACTAAAGAATCACCCAGTTTATAAAGGATGATAAATATCAAAATTAGACCCGCTTGCACCCAGCCAAAGCGATGAAAGAATTCTTTAAAAGGCAGAAAAATCGCTTGTTGTAAATTTTGTGGGGCTTGATTTTCTTGAGCTTCACCAAGTAACTCATCAGGTAATAATAAGGATGAAACTATCCAAGTGACAATCAAGCCTGCTAATAGCCAATAAAATACAGGCAAAGCAATATAGCCAATAAAAACTCCTCCAAGTAAGCCAGCTACCAAAGCAGTTATAAACAGAACAAATATCACATCTTTGGCAGATAAAGGTGCAGTTTCTCGGTGGTTGCTTACCTGTGGTTCTCTGGGTGCTGATAAAGTTACAAGTATACTTCCTGCCATTAAAGCCGCCATGAATAAGTAAACACCATTCCAAGGCAGGCGATCGGCTAATACCAAGGCTAGGGAACTAGTAACAAACAACGCAACGCGATAGCCAAGTACCCAAACAGATGCACCTGCTTCTGCTTCTAGCGGGTTTAAGATGTCCGTACGGTAGGCATCGCCAGCGATGTCTTGGGTTGCACTTAAAAAGGTGATAATTAAACAGTTGATGGCTAGAATTTGTAATACTTGGTCACTTTGGGAAGGTTGTTGTAGGGCAAGAGTGGCGATCGCAATTGCTAACCCAACTTGAGTTAAAATTAACCACCCCCGTCTCGCTCCCAAAAATGGCGGTACAAACCTATCTAGTAATGGCGACCACAAAAATTTGAGAGAATAGGGCAAAGCCAATAAACCAAATAAAGTAATTTTGCCGATATCAACCTTGGCATCTTGCATCCACAGTTGCAATGTTCTACTAGTTAAGAACAAAGGCAACCCAGATGCAAAACCCAGCAATAACAAAGCCCCCATTTTGCGACTTTGGACGGCTTGGCGTAGTGCTTGGATTTCTCTCATCGTTTCGATATTCCTTCTGACTTAGTTCAATTCGTAATCTCCATTCTGCTGAGTATAAACCTAGTTACTACATAGATTTGAGCATTCATAAATTTTCTTACCTATATAGCAGTCATAAATCATTTGTGAACAACAAGATCCCCGACTTCTTTGAGAAGTCGGGGATCTGAGCCTCTCAATTTTTACAACTTATGTAGGATTGCTATATTTGATATTTGAAAAAAATCAGTATGCTTCTAACTATCTTTTTTGCTGTTACCTGCATACACAAGTATATTCAGTAATCAAATCAGGTTCCTATACATGATTAAATATCACCTACTCTCTGAGGATGTTGTGATACTTTTACCAAATTGATGTGGTATTCTTTAGGGTCACTTTCAATACGGATAAATTCATCTGATGGGTTATACGTATCGAAATTTTTCAGATTTGCCTGTTTATTAACAGCATTTTCTAGATAACTTAAAGCTAAGGTTGAAGTAACATAAATATTTCCATGTTGTTTGAAGCCTTCTATAACTTCAGATTCAGGAGGATAATCTTTGACTAAATGTTCAGCTAGGTATCCTTTTAAAATTATTCCTCTCAAGCCTGTTTCTTTATACCCTTCCTTAGCTATCATCAACGAGATAGCATCAGAATCAAGATTAGACAAATTATCGTAATCCTCAAAAAATGGGCAGAAAATTTTCATCAACTTTTTGACAGGATTCTTAACTTTGCCGTAGTTGGAATCTTGCTGTTTTCTACGTTTGGATTCACCCATGATAACTATCTCCTAATAAACCCTTGAATTGTATGCTCACTTCCAGGGTTTGGTCATCATGTCAAAGCCAATTTTCGGATAATTCTGGTGTGGAAGCGATCGCTATATCCTATTTTGTCTCTTCCTCAATGCCGGAAATGCTGAAAACAATCAACTGGTGTCGTTCCAGAATATTTAGCCTGAGTTAATCTTTCTTAACCTGATAAACTTGATGTCCTCTAATTTCTACTCCATGATCAGCCAGACATTTTAACCAACCTTCACGCGTACCAATATCACTTTTTTGCTTGAGTAAACCTAATTCCTGTTCTTGTTGGGTAAGTTTAGCAAATTCTTCGTATTGGGGATAGGTAGGCATAACAAAAGTTTCTTTACGGTGCAGAACAGGCGGATTTGCCCGATTTGCATAATCTCGGTGAGTGACATACAAAGTTTTTAAGTCAATTGTGATGCTGGCTTTTAAGGCTGGATGCGGGTCTGTGTCGAAGTCCGGATAAAATAAGTAAGATATTTGCGGTTGGTCAAAGCAATATTTGATGAGTGTAGCCCCATCAACACGCCCAATGGTACGGCTAGCGCAACCTTCGTAAATGCGGAGTAAGGGATCGAGGGCGGCGAGGGCGGAAACATGAACGTAAAGTGCGCCGCGTGTATGTTTGCCGATTTTGCTTTTTTCGCAGGCTGTTTGGACTACTTTTGGTCTACCCAAACTAAATAATTTTTGGTCGGCGACTTCGCAAGCTTCCTCATAACTACCAAAGAAGGCTTTGATGTCGTGGCGCATTTCTGGCGCTAGTTGGGAAAATCTGGGGCGTTTATCAAAGTGAGTCAGGGCAAGATAAACTTGAATATCTAAAGAACGACGGTAGGCGATCGCATCCCATTCTGCTTCATCGGTAGCTTGCAAGACAACCGCAAAGGCGCGGCGAAAGTTACCAAATTCATTCAGTAATTCTTGTTCGTTGGCTAATTCTCCTTTGACTGGTAATCTACCGCGTTTGGTGAAAAATGCCATTAAAGGTGCAAGTTGTTCTTGATAATCTTCAAAACGCTTTGTCGGGATACGAACTCGCGGTGTATAAGTGCGAGAAAAGAAGCGGGTGGCTTTGAAACTTTCTTTTTCAGCTTCGTCACGGAAGACAAAATAAACCCCAAGCGCAACGGGAACCGCATCGAAGTTTAAGACTTGATCAATATATTTTTTAAGTTCTTCTTGCTCGTAATATTTTTGAAAGGTATTGCGACTAGTGACAATGCCGTCATTGTAAGCCAGTTGCGCTTTGCTGGGAGCGTTAATTAAGACTTGTGCAGCAACAATTAACACTTTGCGGGTGAGTTCCCAGGCTTTGATGAGGCTTTGGTTACGTTCTTCTATATCTTCAATGACGTTGATCACGTAACCCAAATTAACCACATCAGCAGGCGTAATTTGGTGACTGGGATAGTAGTAAGGATCCCAGCCTGCGCTGGTATAGCCGAGGTTCCCAACGCGCTGCACATCGCCACCATGACCACAACCGTAGTCAAAAAAAGTGGTGTCCTGATTGATGATTGACCATTCTATGGCTAATCTTACAGGGCGAGAAATTTCTGTGCGAGCGATCGCAGCTCGATGACGCTCGATTTCTAAGTAGCTCTCCGGCATAATATTCAGTTAACAGTTATCAGTTAACAGTTAACTAATATCCTGTCAATCTTTTATTGCCAGTTCAATCAAATCTTCAATTTTCTTGATATTTGGGTCGCCAGCTAAATAACCAATTCCCCGATGCAAATGCAAGCGAAATTGACTGGCTAAGGTTTCTTTGTCAGTCTCTAAACCATCATTATGACAGCGTTGTTTAAGCGCGAGCCAAAGAATATCCGCCATTTCGCCCCCAAAGACACGCCAAGTCATTTCGACGTTACTATCTTGAGGAATGGGTACAGGGGATGGTGGAGTAGGTTCAGCAAGGGAACGGCAAAACGCCCAACGACACAGAATATTCCATTGGTCGATTTTGGTGCTGCGTTTGAGTTTTTGCAGTTGGTCTTTGGCTGTTTGAGAAAGTTTAATTCTTTCGATTGGTGCTTCCATAATTCAAAGTTCAAGAAATATTCTTGTTGCAGAGTTGCAACTAGTGTAACCACAAGTATATGAGTCTTATTTTATACATTAATTTGTAAACAAAAATACTCTTAAGTGTGTATATAAACTTAAGATAAATTTATACTTACGAACTACTTTTGGCTAAATATAAGACTTTTAAACATTTATGCAAGTTTGATAATTGAACAATTGCAGCAAGTAATCGAAAATTTTTTACCTAGAATAAATACTGTAGTAAATATTTTTATTTGTATATATTATATTCAGTATTACTCAAGAAGCATTAGCGGATGTAGTAGCTAACTAATTGTGATTGGTTGATTCATATATCGATTCGGGAACGCAGCATAACATAACTTTAAAGGATAAATTGTGAAATATAAAATAACCCGATTCTGCTTCCAAGCAGCGATCGCCTTACTAGTGAGTTTATTCGGCATTAGTCATCTAAATATTCCTTTTTTTGGGCAGATGAACGTTGCAGTCGCCACTAGCACAGCAACAATTCCCGCCAGTGCGCTAGCACCTTGGCCTGTATTTAAGCGTGTAGATGCTTTGAGTTTTTCTTATCGATTAGGTTTACAAACAGTTTGGGGTGATTATTGGGAACGTAGTGAAAATCCCTTTTCTATAGGTTATACGGGTCAATCTCAAGAGCTTACCAATGCTGCTAATGGTAACTATGCAGTGTACAACGACCTTGACTTAGGTAGTGGTGTAGAAGCCTTGATGTTACGCATTGCCTTGCCTTCTGGGACAAACAGTGTAGAAGTCCGCCTTGGCTCAGTTAGCGGCACTATAGTGGGGTGGTGCAATATCAACAGCACAAACTCTTTGTCAACCTATTTAACAGTTCCCTGTCCCTTAAATAGTAGTCTTGCCCAAGGCAAACAAAACCTTGTGATCCGGTTTACAGGGTCTAATAGCACTATGCGCTTTAATTGGTTTGCTTTCTGGGCTAAGGATACAGTGCAGAACATCGACGAAATCCAAAAAACCCAAGCTGATCGAGTTAACAAAGGTGCGCCGATTATCCCTATCGCTGGTCAACCGATACGGACACAAAACCTATTACCAGCTAGCTCTGATATCCTGGCCAAATCCTATGGAATTTGGTCTCCGGGCAAAACATGGGAATGTCCCAAGTGGATGCACGATACTTATTGGACAAAAGCCGACGATGACAAAGTATATCCTACATGGCATCCACCGATTGATTTTAACCCTGAAACAAATACCTATTGTACATACGGTCACGAGCATGGAGATGATCCTCGTAGCTCAGAGGTATTTGAAATTGCAGGTATGCCAGCCTTTGGCTATGTCAACGAGCAACTAGCAACTAATAATTTATCTAATCCATCTGTTCATCGACATGAAGATCACTTTGGGCATAAGGTGCTTGTGGCTAACAACTGGCGTATGTACAATGCGATCAACACCACTGTAACTACAACCTGTGATGTTAGCCTAAAACTGCACATGGGTACACATTCACCCGATGCACTCACAAATACAGCGCATGAAATGTTTGCGTCTGGTAAATGTGATGGACTTGAACCGTTTAACTTAAAACACTTTGCTTTGTTTGGTGCTGCTGGAGGATTTAAAGAAGCTGAGACTTCTTTGTGTAATTTACCTGTCAATCCTGGTATTACTCCTTCCCCAACAAATCAACCTAGTGGCGGTGTGCATCGCGCCATTCCTACTGCTGAGTGTTATCAACGAGGAACAGTAGATCAACAAATAGCAGATGTGAGTAAAAGAACTACGGAATATTGGCTGACTAACTTTGCTGGGAAAAGTTTTTACTTCACCATTACAAATCCTTCCCGTTTTTATGATGCGTTGTCCTCTACAAAAATCAATCGAACGGTAGATGCGTGTTTTAACTCATTACATCCTTTATCCAAAACTCTACTTTGTCAAGAAGCATTAGCTTCTGGTAGCAAAGTGCAGTGGGATGATCCTCGTTCACCCTTCCGAGGAACAAGCCATATACAAACTCACTTTTCAGGTCTTGCATTTAAAAATTCTCCCAGTTCAGTCATCTATACAGATGCTTATGGAAGAAACGCCAGAACATCGCCTGCTCCTGATTTGGGTATTACGTTAAAGCAAATTGTTCCCGTGCAAGGATTTGAGTATAAGGTAGATGGACAAGCCAGTCTCTTTGCAGACAGAGAGTATTCTGCATTAGGACGCAATGGTGTCAGAGCGCCTAATTAAAAGAAATCTCTCAAAAAACAGCTTGTATGTAAAATTGCAAGCTGTTTTTGATTCTGCTTAATTAAGTTTCTTTAGCCCAACAAGAAAAATGTGTTTGTTTCATTCGTTGTGAGGAGGCTTTTGCCTCTTTGGCATGTACGGATAATTTTATAGGTTAACTAAACGAAAAGCGCCCTCTGGTAACAGAGGGCGCTTTTTTAGCTTCAACTAAAACTAATTACCTTTGACGATCACTTTATAAGTGAATCCGCTCGAAAACGCTTGTCCAAGCGTATCAATAACGGCATTACCCGTTGCAGAAAACTGACCTGAGATAGTATGCTCGCCTGGGGATAAAGGGGTGAGAAAAACACCAACTTGGAGAAAATGAGAACCACCTCCGTCCAATAGCCCAGGCGCAAAGACTGGCCCACCAATATAACGAGGGTCGTTAATAGTTGTTTTTACACCATTAACTACAATTTCAAATTTTCCACTTATCTGCTGGGAATCAAAAACATAATTGGCTGCTTGTTCAAAAGTTGTCGGAAAATTACCAATGACAGGGGGAGAATCAGTGATATAACCGATGGGAACGAATAAGATTGTGCCAGGAGGTACAGTAAAAGTGGCTGTGTTGTTACTAAAGTCCTGAATATAAAGGATTTGGAACGGTGTATGAGGTAAAAAAGCTAAGTTGTTACGACTTGTAGAGAAGTAAGCGATCGCTTGAGCCACATCATTTAGTGAATAGCCTTGCACCTTTGTTTTTGGAGGTATAATCTTACCACCAAACAAGTTTAGCCTTTTGAAAACTGGCTGTTTCAGTTCTGTGAATGAAGTTGCGGGAATTTTGTCTTCAGCCAAGGCTGCTTGTAAAGAAAAAAACAAAGTGCTAGTCACGGAAGTAACGCAAAGTAAACACGTCAGTATGTGCCTGATCATAGAATAAATTCCAATATCTCTATAGCAATCTGATTTGATTTCTGAACTTACTCGTGAAGGTAGGTAACAGGGACTGTATGTGGCAAGGTGTAACACGCTGCCAACACTTACCCACTACAAGCTGGGGGAATCAAACCTCTTCGGGTAGGAAGAGGTAACAAACTGACGAACTTTTGCCCGTTAACCGTTCCCTGTTCCCTCTCCCGAAGGGAGTTGATGTCACCTTTAATTTATAAGCGAATAGGGGAGAACTAGGGGAAATGCCAGAAAAGTTCCCTGGCTTACTCGCAATACCTACAGTCAAATTCCGGAGATGGAGATTGAGCAAAAAACTTTTCCCAAGGAATAATGGTTGGGGCATCATGACAGACAATATCAATCATGGTACGTAATAAGGGAAGGGCGGCATCATCCAAATCCCTTTTGTCAATCATATTTTCTACTGTTTGCCCAATTGCTAAAGCTAGGGAAGCACCCTCAACAGTATCATTCGGCATATATTCAGCTTTAGCTTGACTATAAGGGATACCCAACCCTAATAAACGTCCCATACGGCTGTTACGTCCACCTTGACAGGTAACGTATAAATCACCAGCACCAGCCAGACTATTAACGCTTTTAGGTTGTCCTCCCATTTTTTCTACTAAGTAAGCTGTCTCCCACATACCCTGAGCAAAGATAGCCGCGGCTAAATTGTGCATTTCAGCATCATTGGCTGCTTTACCTGCTTTTTCCAAAAAGCCGATCACAAGTCCGACAGCAAGAGCATAAACATTTTTGAGTGCCACACAAACTTCCACACCAATCACATCAGTATTTTTCCAAATGTGATAATAAGGAGTACCTACTAACTCGGTTAAGTATTGTAATAAAGCTGAGTTTTTACTAGTAAAAATAACGCAAGTATGGCGACGGGCGGCTAATTCTTGGGCGATGGAAGGGCCACCAATAGCAGCAATTTGAATTTGTTCACGCCTAGCGTCTGAGAAATGAGCAGCCACAACGTCAGGCAAAATCGATAGTTTCTCACCATCACCTGCCAACCCTTTAGTCACTAATAATATGGGAATATCAGCAGGTAATACCTCACTAAGAGTTTGGGCTGCCCATTCTATCCCATGAGAATTAACGCCAATAACAACTAAATCTACATCTTTAATGGCTTCAGCTAATTGATCGCAGGTATAAGCAGTAACTCCAGAAGCCACCTGAATTCCCAAGCGGGGATGGGAAAAACCCGCTTGTATCTGGGCAATAATCTTACCATCTAGATGTGTACCGACTAAATTAACTGTATGCCCGTTATCAGTTAGGGGAACACTTAAAGCTGTTCCCATGACTCCAGCCCCTAAAATTAAAATTCTCGCCATTGCGCCAACCCTTATGAGTTTTTTTCAATTTGTGTTAAATCAGTCAATCGCTGCACTAATGACTGTAAGGTAGGAAATAATGGTTTGTAGACTTCGGTATAAAGTTTTTCATAAATAGCTTGTGTTTGGGAATTAGGGGTAAAACCTGTTCCTGTACCCGTCATTGATAAAGCCGCAGTATTAATGTCAGGATACCACCCTACGGCAACAGCAGCGAGAATTCCTGCTCCCAGACAAGTCGCCTCTGTGGTTGTAGAACGCACTACTGGCACACCAGTAATGTCAGCAATAATTTGGCACCAAAGATGGCTTCGAGAACCACCACCCATAACTACATACTCAGTGAAATTTTGCTGCATGGCTGCCATAACGGCATCCCCTACAAGCTTTTGTTCAAAAGCAATACCTTCTAAAATGGCTCGATAAAGATGTTCTCTTCCATGTGTTGCTGTCCAGCCAATAGTAATACCAGAAGCACTATTATCCCAATAAGGATTCATGACATGATTCCAGTAAGGTACTAACATTAAGCCATCTGCACCAGGAGATAATTTGGCAGCTGCCGTTTCGAGAATTTCTTCTGGGCTGAGATTCAGATGATAATGGCACAAGTCATTGGCAAATTTTTCTACAAACCAATTGATTGTGAATACGCCACCCAATAATACAGTTTCTAAAAAATAAGATTGAGGCATCGGTGCATACATAGTACGAAAGGCTGGATTTACGAGATAATCGCTGCTGATGATGCCACTGGCGATCGCAGTGCCTAAGTTAAGATAGGCGCGCCCTTTATCCACAGCATTTGCACCTAAACCTGCACATTGACCATCTCCAGCACCAGCAATTATAGGTAAACCATCAGGTAATCCCGTGACTGCTGCTGCGCTTTTACTGACATAGCCAATTATCGAACCTGGTTGTACTAACTCAGCAAATTGTTCTGGTTTTAGTCCTAAACAATACAGTAAATCCACTGCCCAAGTCTGAGCTTGCATATCTATGACTCCCATTGGATCGGCGGATGCTAAACTAGTACGAAAGTTTTTGGTCAACTGATAAACTAAATAGCCATGAACATCTAAGAATTTATGGGTGCGACTGACAGTTTCCTGTTCGTGCTGGGTTAACCAAATAATTTTAGGTAAAGAAGGAGTCATTGCATTTGGTTTACCCGTTATTTGGTTAATTTGTTCTGTGCCAATTTTTTGTGCCAATAAATTTACTTGCTGACGGCTGCGTTTGTCCATCCAGACAATGGCATTACGAACAGGTTTACCTTCACTATCCACAGCTACAAAAGTTTCGCGTTGATGGGTAATACAAACAGCCTCTATTTGTTTAGCATCTACCTGCGTCAACAATTGCTTGATGGCATCACAAGTACTATGCCACCATTGGGTTGCATCCTGTTCATACCACGACGCTTGTGGTTGTAATAAGCTATAACTTGCCCTTCGGGCGGCTACAGTTAGTCCTTGTTGGTTCCAGGCGATCGCTTTACAGGCAGTGGTACTACAGTCGATTCCGATTACCAATTTATTGGGATTCATCATTTTACTCGGAAGACAGCCCCAGTGGCTCTAAATACTGCCCTAAAATCTACCACGACTCAACTAAATCTGCGTGCCAGTCTCAGTAATTTATGGTTGTGTTTCTTGAAAGTTTTAACACCCCATTCATCATGCACACTTAGCAGGATTTGACCACCGTAAATACTGGTGTTAAAAATGATGAATTATTTTTGGTGCATTTTTCCATTATGACTAAGGTTCAAAGATTAGCACACAAGATGTTGCAGTGCCAGGAAGAGTCAGTTAGGTTTTCCGTGACGCTCGTACCTACCGATAACTCCCGCTTAGAAAAACTGGCTCAATTGATGGGATACACGAAAAGCGCCTTTTGTAGTGAACTCATTGCGGCTGCTTTGGATGATATGGAGGAGGTAATTGATACTCCTGACTCTCACATTGATAAATTTCTCCCTTCAGCCGAGGAATATGCCGAAGCTTTTAGTGCTATTGAAGCTAACCTTACGGCGGGACACAGAGCTATGTTAGTAGCTCATTATCATTTTCCTCATCGGACTACGACAACCTCTGAATTAGCCAAAGCAGCTAGTTATGACCATTACGGTGCAGTTAACCTGCAATATGCTAGGCTGGGCTATTTGCTGGCGAAATACTTAAATTGCTCTTTGCCAACCCACACTGATGGTTCGCCATTTCCCACAGCACTCTTGGTTGAGTGGAGTTTTGAGGATATATGGTACTGCACATTACACCCTCAAGTTGCTGAAGCATTAGAAATAGTGGGGTTAGTTGGTTGGCAAAGATAAGCCTGTTTGATTTGTGATAATTTTTGATGTTCACTGCCATTTATTCTGAGTAAATGATTGAAGAGCGATATCACAAATCAAGTGTGCTTTTATATCTGCACCTTGAAAATCACACTCGCGGCAATGATGTTTGCAATCAATAAAAAAATCCCCCAGTGGTGGCAGCCGCCGGGGGAATTAGTTATCAGGGTGCATCTACCAATTAATTGTTCTATTTGCGATCGCCACAAACCGGATAAAATTTTTCTAATTCTGAAAGAACAAAAAAAATCCCCCAGTTGGTGTGAGCCAGCTAGGGGAGTTAGTTATCAGGGTGCATCTACCAATTAATTGTTCTGTTTGCGATCGCCACAAACCGGATAAAATTTTTCTAATTCTGGAATAACACAAAAAAAAATCCCCCAGTTGGTGTGAGCCAGCTAGGGGAGTTAGTTATCAGGGTGCATCTACCAATTAATTGTTCTATTTGCGATCGCCACAAACCGGATAAAATTTTTCTAATTGTGAAAGTACACAAAAAAAATCCCCCAGCTATGTTAAACAGCTAGGGGAGTTGAAGATCAAGGTGCATCTACCAATAAACTGTTCTCGGCAAATGCTAACTAATCCGGATAAAGTTATAACTCCTAGAGCTGATTCGTAAAGTAAATATTATCAAAATAGAATTCAGGAGTCAGGAGCCAGAATTCAGAATTTACCTGAGTGCGAATGGCTAATTAATAAAGCGATCCAAACAGCTATATTCCATTGTTTATTGATAACTGATAACTGTTTACTGATGTGCGATCGCCTACCCAACTACAAAAACGCACTACTAACGCCACCTCATTTATAGAGAACTTTTACTCATTTGCGACCAATGAGGTAGGGTTTCTTATTCACCCTACCTCATTCATCAAGAACCGAAAGTTATTTGTCATCAATAGGTTAATTTTCCTTGATGACTAAAGAATAGGAAACGGACAAAAGTTGGGTTATGCTAACCTCTAGCCAAAAGTCGCTACAACATTTTTACTAACTTCTAATCACTGTTTTATCAACCACAGAACCTCCATGACTACCATTAACTTGTGTAGGTAAAGGGCCGGGTGTACCATGTAATTTTGGGTCAGAGACGGGCAGTTGTGGTTCAGGGCTTAAAGGTTGGGGATTAGCAACATATTGGAATTCTCCCTTACCATCTATCGATTGTCCTTTTGCCCAACGACCTTCAGAACTTTCCGTACCTTCAGAGTGATTCCAAAATTGATAAGCAAACTCGCGTTTTTCCAAATCTAATGGGAAAGAAGCTGGAACAGGAGTACTGTCAATTCCCGCAGATTCTAAATCTTCAATTGCTGCTAACCATAAATTTTGGTGCATGGTGTCACGCGCAATCATAAAACTCAGAGTATCTCTTACCCCTGGGTCGTTTGACATCTCGTACAATCGTACCGCTTGCAAACGTCCTTGGCTTTCAGCATGGAGGTTAGAACGGAAATCAGCTAAAAGGTTGCCACTAGAAACAATAAAACGACCGTTCCAGGGATAGCCAACGCTATCAGATGGTGTAGCACCCAAACCCGAAACAATGGCGTGTTGAGGATTCATGGCTGCGTTCATAATTACATCCCGTGGGTTTGTACCACCCATCACAGCACCCACTACCGCATCTGTTGCACCTTCTTCTTGGACTTTCACAGGCGCTTTATCTAGCAGATGGGCAATCATTGTTGCCAGCATTTCAATGTGACCGATTTCTTCAGTACCCACATCTAGCAGCATATCTCTGTATTTTGCAGGGCCGCGACAGTTCCAGCCTTGAAATAAGTACTGCATCATTACAGTCATTTCACCAAAAGTACCACCAATCAATTCTTGTATCTTCATAGCGTAGACTGCATCTGGCTTTTCTGGTGGTTTGAAATACTGTAATTTTTTGGTGTGGTAAAACATTCTAGTCTCCTAAGTTTTTATTACCTTTCCTTACTAGGAAACTAAGTAAATCTATTATGTACATCAGCCTGTAGTTTGAGAAAAAAACGAAAAAATTACTGATGATTTAAGACTACAGATGAACACAAATAAAGATAGATATCTTAGCTATTTTTAGGTATTAAACTCAATACTTAAAATCAAACAAACTCAACAATGATTACTAATAAACACCTTCATCCGCACAAGTTTATCAGTAATTAACTGATAAATTGACTGAATTATGTGATGCTAAAAAAATACAATTTATCAGCAATCATGTCTACTTTCTGGTTGATTAATAGTGAGGTTGCCGTAATGCAGTAGTTAGAGGTTATTAGAAAATTGACTAGCTGCGCTTAGGATACACCAACAAATTTACAACCCTGTCTAACTTAATTTGGTAGTTACTGGCATACGATCGCATCAAAAAATGAACCCTGTCATCTGTTCAATAAGATAAGCCATAAAATAACCATAAAATTACGTAATAGGTCTAATATAAGATGATTTTTGCAAAAATTAGACCTGTATAGTTCATTTGTTTGAGTGTTTATTCTCGATTGTGCTTAATATCAAGCACGGTATGGGTTGCTGTGTAAATATTGCTGTCACGGAAATTACACACTAAATATATTGGGATATGAAATAGTAAAAGTTACAAAAGCTTTAAATTAGAAAAAACAAGAAAATTCATGCACAAACTAAACAAAAGCTACATTTCACTATCGTATCCTTTGGGGTTAGCCCTATTGCTATGCTTATCTTTATCCTCAAAAACGGTCAAAGCTGCTCCCAAACGGATACCTAGCCAGTTAAACGTACCTACTCAACCGCGCAACCAAACCAATACCCCAGACGCTAACCGTGCTGCGGCTGAGAAAGCAGAAGCAGAAGCCAAAAAGTTAGACTTAAAAACTACACCTATTACTCAAGTTATTGCTAAATGGGAAGAAGCCTTAAAATATTGGCGTTTAGCAAGCGATCGCAAAAAAGAAGCTAAAACTCTTGATCAAATTGCTAAATTATACTGGTTTCGTGGTGAATATCGTAAAGCCTTGGAATATGCTCAAAAAGCACTACCTATTTGTCAAGCTTTAGGCGATCGCAAATGTCAAGGAGCAGTAGCTACTTCACTCAGCCTCATATACGATAGATTAGGTGAATATCAAAAGGCGATCGCTTTTTATGAGCAAGTTCCATTACTTTATACTGAAACTCCAAACTTGCGAGCTATCACTTTAAATAACATTGCCCAAATTTACGATACATTAGGCGAAAAACAGAAAGCTATTGATGCTTACGAACAAGCTTTTGATTTTTGGAAAAAACAAGGTGATGTCGTCAACCAAGCTGCAACACTTGAACGAATTGCGTTTCTTTACGCCAGTTTAGGTGAAATAAATAAAAGCCTTGAAATACTTAAGCAAGCTAATAGTCTTGACCCAGAATTTAAGAGAGATAGAAGCTTGTCTAATTTAGTTTACATTTCGTTAGCTGGATCAATTTGTACAGATAAATTAGCTTTATTAAAAAAGCCTCCCAAAGTTGAGCAACCAAAAAATGCGTCGAATCAATCAGCAAATTCTCATCATGACGAAGTTGTTAGTAATCAAATTGAAGGCTGGAACAAAAATGTGGAAAAGTGGCATACCCTAGAAATTCTTGGTGGAGAAGCAGATTTTTTAGAAATCATTGGAGGTTTTGGCTATACACAAATTGGGGAATATTCAAAAGCCTTGGAAGTTTATAAAAAAGCACTAAATCTCAGGCAAATAATGGGTGGTAAACCCGCAGAAGCAAAAACACTTATTGATGTTGCTGAGATTTTAAATAAACAAGGTAAAAAGCAAGAAGCAATTGATTATCTAAATCAAGCATTAGACATTCAACGCCAAATTAAAACTCGTCCAGCCCAAGCAGATACTTTGTTAACGCTTGGTGATGTTTACTCGTCGTTAGGGGCATATCCTGAAAGTTTAAAAGCTTATGAACAAGCATTATCTCTGCGGAGAGAAAGTGGCGATCGCACTCAAGAAGCTGATACTCTCAGGAATATTGGAAATGTTTATCGCAAGTTGCAAAATTACCCACAGGCTCTGAATTATTATCAGCAAGCCTTGTCTATATCCCAAACAACAGGAGACTGTCGCAATGAAGCTTTCATATTAGAAAGAATTAGTAGCATTTACCTCAATTCAGGAAATTATCAACAAGCAATCAATTCTGGACATCAGGCTATAGCTTTATCTCATAATTTAGATGTTGTTGAGTATAAGTTAGCGGTAGAAGCAGGAACATCTAATACTATTGCTCAAGTTGAGCTTAAACAGAAGAATTATTCTCAGGCTCTCAAAGACTCTCAAAAAGCTACAAAGTTGGCACAAAAATCTGGCTATAAGGAAATAGAAGGCAAAGCTTATACTTCAACTGCTGAAGCTTATAACGCTCTCAAACAACCCGAAAAAGCCATCCAAACTTATAAAGAACAACTTGCTCTTTATAGTCAAATGGGCTTACTTCCAGAACAAGCCGAAAGTCTCTACAATATCGCCAAACTACAACGCCAAAACAAACAACTCTCAGCAGCCCTTACCGAAATAGATAAAGCTATAAAAATTATCGAAAATATCCGCAAAGAAGTCGATAGTGAAGATTTACGAACCTCATTTTTTGCCACTGTACAAGATTATTATCAACTTAAAATCAATATTTTGATGGAATTGCATAAACAAGACCCATCAAAAGAATACGATGGACAAGCACTGCAAACCAGCGAAAGCTCTCGCGCTAGGGTTTTAGTAGAACTCTTAACCCAAGCCAACATTGACATCCGCAAAAATATTAGTCCTGAGTTAGCAGATGAAGAACGACGTTTGCAATGGCTACGGGAAGCTAGAGAAAAAAGGTTGTCAGAACTAGCAAGTCAATCCCAACCTTCAGCAAATTTGATAGCGTCTCTCAAACAAGAAATCGAAGGCATAATCAAGCAACAGCAAGAACTATCTGTCAAAATCCGTACAAATAGCCCAAAATACGCTGCATTGAATTATCCCTCACCTCTCACCTTGTCGCAAATTCAGCAACAACTCGATGCAAATACTTTACTGTTGCAATATTCCTTGGGTAAAGAACACAGTTATCTTTGGGCTGTAACTCCCAATTCCCTCGACAGCTATGAACTCCCGCCACAAGCACAGATAGATAAAGCCGCCAACGATTTTCGTCAAAGTTTAGTTAAACCATCAGCCACTCCTAAAGAACAAGCCACAGCATCAAAACAACTAAGTCAAATTATCCTGGCTCCAGTCGCAAACAAGTTAGCAAACAAACGCTTAGTAATAGTCGCGGATGGTGCTTTACAAAATATTCCCTTTGCAGCCTTAGCTGAACCAACTGCTCAAGAATCCTATAAACCACTCATCGTCAACCACGAAATCGTCAATCTTCCTTCCACCTCAACCATCGCCATCCTCAGACAAGAAACGCAACAACGTCCAAAAGCGCCCAAAGCCATAGCCATTCTTGCAGATCCCGTATTCAGTGCTGATGACTCACGGGTGACAGGGAAACCAGAAAGTAATTCCATCACTCCTGATTTAGACCTTCAGCGTTCTGCACTCTCCAGATCAGCAAAAAATCTCAACCGCAACGGTTGGGATAGATTACAAGGAACTCGTGAAGAAGCTCAAGCAATCCTCAAACTCGGTTCACCAACAGATAGCCTAGCAGCATTTGATTTTGATGCTAACTATAACTGGGTAAAAAACCCCCAACTGAGTCAATATCGTGTAATTCACCTTGCAACTCACGGTTTTGCTGATGATGTTAACCCAGAGTTATCAGGTATTGTACTTTCTTTAGTAGACAAGCAAGGTAAACCCGAAAGAGGATATTTGCGGTTAAATGATATCTTCAACCTCAATTTTCCGGCTGATTTAATTGTGTTGAGTGCTTGTGAAACAGGACAGGGAAAAGAAATTCAGGGAGAAGGGCTGGTAGGCTTGACAAGAGGATTGATGTATGCAGGTTCACCCAGAATCGTCGTGTCTTTATGGAATGTGGATGACGAGGGAACGAAGGAATTAATGAGCGAATTTTATCGCCAAATGTGGAAAGAAGGGAAATCTCCTGTTGCTGCTCTGCGCGCCGCGCAATTAAGTTTGTGGCAAAATCCTAACTGGCGTAAACCTGTGTATTGGGCTGCTTTCACTCTCCAAGGTGAATGGCGCTAGGAGATAAAAAAGTGCGTTAGTGAAAACTAAACGCACTTTATAAACAATAGGCATCGAAGTTAGGTGAACTATGAAACGTTAATTCTCATCGCGCCCGTGAACTTGTGCAGGTGGGCTAGTTGCTTCCACAGCAGTGAATGATTCGAGGATTTTGTAGGTGTGGTGTGAACCTTTGGGGACAACCCAAGAACTACCAGGTTCTAGCAAAACCATTTGTCCTTCGATATGCAACTCTGCACGACCATTAATTACATAACCAACAGTTTCATAGTCGCGTGCTGTTGGTGGTTTATCTTTTCCTGGTTGTTCATTTTCCCAAAGGCGCATAGAAACAGTTTTGCCAGAAGCTAGATATTTCTGACCATCTTGACCTTTGGGTGAATGGCTAGAATCGACTTTTTTAACGCTTGTGTCAGTCATAGTTAATGCACCACTTTATGGTTTGAGAACAACTTTGATACAGTTATCTTTTTTATGTTTAAAAATTTCGTAGCCGTGGGGTGCTTGTTCTAAAGGCAGTTTGTGTGTAATCACAAATGAAGGGTCGAGATCGCCGTTTTCAATGTGATTGAGTAAAGGTTTTAAGTATCTATGAACGTGGGTTTGTCCCATTTTGAAGGTTAGGCCTTTGTTCATTGCTGAACCCATCGGTATCTTGTCGAGGAACCCACCGTAAACGCCGGCGAGTGATACGTGACCACCTTTACCAGCAGCCAGAATTACTTGGCGTAATGCTGTGGGACGGTCTGTTTCTAGACGGACTGCTTGTTTTACTTGGTCGTAGAAAGCCATTGCATCTGTACCATGTGCTTCCATACCGACTGCATCAATACAAGCATCGGGGCCGCGTCCGCCTGTCATTTCTTTGAGTGCTTCGCCGACATCTACTTCTTCATAGTTGAGGACTTCGGCTTTGCCTTGTTCTTTGGCCATTCGCAGCCGTTCAGGAATGCGGTCAATGGCGATAACGCGTTCAGCACCGAGGAGAAAAGCACTTTTGATGGCAAATTGACCGACTGGGCCGCAACCCCAAACAGCAACGACATCACCAGGTTTGATATGGCAGTTTTCTGCTGCCATGTAACCAGTGGGGAAAATGTCAGTTAAAAATAGAACTTGCTCGTCTGTAAAGTGGTCAGGAATTTTGAACAAGCCAACATCTGCAAAGGGTACACGTGCATACTCGGCTTGACCGCCAGCGTAACCACCAAATAAGTGAGAGTAGCCAAATAAACCAGATGGTGAGTAACCCATTTGCAGTTCTGTCATCCATGCGTTGGGGTTTGAGTTATCACAAAGTGACCATAAATCGCGCTGGCAGAAAAAACAGTTACCGCAGGATATTGTGAAGGGAACTACGACGCGATCGCCTATTTTTACATTTTTGACTTCACTGCCTAATTCTACAACTTCCCCCATGAATTCATGCCCCAGGATATCACCTTTTTGCATGGTAGGAATGTAGCCATCATATATATGTAAATCTGAGCCGCAAATTGCTGTAGAAGTAATTTTAATAATGGCATCACGCGGGTTAATTATTTTTGGATCAGGAACCGTTTCTACCCGCACCTCGTTTGCTCCGTGCCAGCAAACTGCTTTCATGATTAGTTATTCCTTAATATTAATTTATGCCTTATAAAAATCAAGATAAATATCTCGATTTATTTTAGATTTGAGACGCGATGATTTTCGCGTCTCTGCAACTTTTAAAAGCCTGATCACTACTTTAACAGCCAAAAAAGTTGATTTGCTTTTTTACACACGGTCTCTGATTTGCTTACTAGGAGGATTTTGATAATATCCTTCTCTAGATTCATTTGAGCGGTCATATCTGTCTTCAACTTTATTTCTTAAAGAATCACGAAACTCTCTAGTAGAGCGAGGAGTTTCTTCATTTAAGTTGAGCTTTTCACGTACATTCTCAGCCGTATCTTTGAGTTTGTTTTTAGTATCTCTAATTTGGTTGTCGTTTCTAACATCACCTTGCTCATCAGGTACACCTTTATAGTAAATGCCCTCTGGAGTTTTGACATCAGCTTGTGCTACATTCACAAAGCTAAAAGCCTGTCCTAGTAAGAACATAAATCCTACTAAGAAAACAACCATAATTTTGCGTAAACTAGAAATCAAGTGTTTCATAAATATCCTTGTTTGGTTTAGTTTGTGTACAAATTGAGATGCAACTGAACGGCTATTTGCCAATTCATGGTTTGAGGACGACTTTGACACAGTTGTCTTTTTTCTGTTGAAAAATGTGATAACCGTGAGCCGCTTCTTCTAGTGGTAATTGATGAGTTACCACAAACGAAGGATCGAGTTTACCGTCCAAGATTTGCTGGAGTAACAAATGCATATATTTCTGTCCGTGCATTTGTCCCATTCTGAAGGTTAGACCTTTGTTAAAAGCTGCACCCAAGGGTATTTTGTCTACAAAACCACCATAAACACCCATAATTGCCAAAGTGCCGCCTTTACGACAGGCCACCATCATTTCTCGTAACACGTGGGGGCGATCGCTTTCTAACTTGAGTTTTTGTTTTGTCTGGTCGTAGAAGTCTTCCAAACCAACACCATGCGCTTCTAAACCAACTGCATCAATGCAAGCATCAGGGCCGCGTCCGCCAGTCATTTCTTTTAATGCTTCACCTGTATTAACTTCTTCGTAGTTAATTACTTCGGCTTTGGCATATTTTTTCGCCATTTCTAACCGTTCTGGGAAGCGGTCGATCGCAATTACTTTTTCTGCACCCATCATATAGGCGCTAATCATGGCGAACAGTCCCACTGCACCGCTTCCCCAGACGGCGACTGTATCTCCTGGCTGAATATCACATAATTCTGCTCCCATATAGCCAGTCGGGATAGCGTCGGAGATAAATAATAGTTTCTCATCAGGTATATCTGACGGAACTTTGACAACACCAACATCAGCAAAAGGTACGCGGATATATTCAGCTTGTGCGCCTGCATAGCCACCTAAGAGGTGAGAATAGCCATAAATTGCTGAGGTGACATTGCCAAATAACTTTTCTTCTAACCAACTGTTAGGGTTGGAATTATCGCACAGCGACCACATATCACGCTGGCAATAAGCACATCTACCACAGCCAATTGTAGAGGGAACAACAACGCGATCGCCTATTTTTAAATTATCAACTCCCTTACCAACTTCAACGACTTCTCCCATAAATTCGTGACCGATAATGTCACCTTTTTGGACTGTCGGGATATAGCCGCCATATATATGTAAATCCGAACCACATATAGCTGTGGAAGTTATTTTAATAATCGCATCGCGGGGATTAAGAATTGTCGGGTCTGGTACTGATTCCACCCGAACTTGATTAGCACCTTGCCAACAGACTGCTTTCATAAAAGTATGAAGTGTGAAGTATGAAGTATGAAGTGTGAAGTATGAAGCATGAATTTGATTCTTCATCTTTGGCCTGTTGGTTGACCTTCGGTTGTGGCGATTTCGCCGGCTTCCATGAGCATTTTGAAGCGGCGCAAGTCATCACCGATTTGCTGTTCTGGTTCTTCGCCGAAAAGTTTGGCGAGAGCGGCACTTAAGCCGCCGCCGGGGATGTTGTATTCTAAAACTACTTTGACTTCTGTACCGCGATCGCCTGGGGCTTTTTTAAATCTGACAAAGCCGGAGTTATCAATATCTGCACCTTCGACAGAAGCCCAAGAAATAAACTCGTTTTCTCTATCTTCGAGAATTTCTGCATCCCATTCGACATTGTTAGCCAAGGGAGCTTTTGCAATCCAATGAGAACGTTTTGCGTCGTATACCTTGACAGATTGCAGATGCTTCATAAAGGTGGGTAACTGCTCAAAGTTGTGCCAAAAACGGTAAAGTTCATCGGCTGGTTTATTAATCGTTACCGTCTTTTCAACTTTGATTGGTTTATTAATTCCAATAGCATCCTGTGCTTGCTGAATCGTGCTTTGTTTCGTTAAGCCTTGGTAAACTAAACCACCCCCAGCCAGTGCAGTTAGCACACCTTTTAAAGAGCGTTGGCTTAAACCTGTGAGTACCATAGCCCCACCACCAATCAGAGAAGCCCAGCGTTCCATCTCATTAGCTTCTGTGGGATTTTTAGTTGTGCGATCGCCTGTTGAAGTCATACGATTTTAAATTTTGGATTTTGGATTACTGTCTTCGTCAACATCTCCCTGATGCGCTTGCAGAGGCGAGCTTGCATTTCTCTGCGCCTCTGCGGTTCGTTTTACATAGATACAGCAGCACTTGTCGTCGGTTTAGGAGATTGAACTTCACCACCTAGCCGTGACCGATATAGCTCTACCAAGCGTTGTTCATCTCTCAACAAATTGCGGTAGATTTCTTTAAAAATAGAAGCTGCAACGGGGTCAGTAAACATCGCAGATAAATTACCAACGTCACCAATACCTGTTTGCAAATCACCTAAAGCACAACGGATTTGATAGATGTCATCACTACCAGACATAGCCGTTTTGACTTTGGCATATTGATTAGCAATATTGGCTGCTAAAGAAGGTTTTTCACCTAATTTATTGAGGTATGTTTCTAATATTTCAATATGGCGCTGTTTATTTGCCATCATCTCTTGAAAGATGACTTTAACTTGAGTATCTGATTCTTTTTCGTAATACTTTTCTAGAGCTTCTAGAGAGTAACGCTCACCGCTTAAAGCCGTATTTAAACCTCTAGCAATTTCACCTTTAGTTGAACCACCCCAAGCATCAGCGATTTTCCACCATTCAGCGTTAGTATCTGTTTCATTGGGAAGCGCCACATCTTTACCACCGTAACCAAGGCGACTGAGAATTGCTGTGGTAAAAATTGCTAAGTCTCCAGGTTCGCGGGAAGTAATTAAATTACCATCAACTACAACTGCTTCATCTTGATAATTTGCACCTGCATTAATCATGTCTCGGCGGATAGCACTGAACCCAGTGGCGCGTCTGTCTCTGAGCAAATCGCCTTCAATTAATACTTGTGGCCCGTGACAAACTGCTGCTACGAGTTTTCCTTGTTGCATGGCTTCTTGGACAAAGCGCACTGTGTTGGGATTGCGGCGCATTTTATCGGGAGCCATACCACCAGGAATGACGATTGCATCAAATTCTCTTGCGATCGCTTCTGTAGTTGTACCATCAGGTTGAACGGAAACTCTACCGCGTTTACCTTTGTATTTTTCGTTCATCCGCGAACCGAGAACAACTACTTCCATTCCTGCTTGTTTCAAGCCATTACAAGGAATTGTAAATTCTGCATCTTCTACATCATTTTCAATCAGAATTGCAACTTTTTTCTTCCCAGAATGATTATTTTGATATGACATGGATTTACCTGTTTTGATTAATTATTAATTGTGTGGAAACTTATCAAGTAACATTGCAGAACTATGCAGGTACTTCACTAGTAGGTGGTGCGGTGAATAGTTCTTCGTAATCGTGACTGAAATGGGCTTGAAACTTAGAAAAGTGTTCAGGATTGATAGCGTTTTGCAACACCGCAAAAACTGCCCGGACATGAATTGCAGTAGTGGTAGGTGCTATATTTTCTTTTTGGCTGACACGTTTAATAAACTCTTGAAGATTAAAATTTTGACTACTTGCTTGTGTTTGTGCTTGTAAATAATGACTTAGTTCCTGGGGAAGTTGTGCAGCTAAATCTTGAATTTCACTTTCTGCAATACGTTCTTTAATGGTTTCTAGGGTTGCACGAGTAGCAAGTTCTGCCTCTTCAAGAGAGTTAGATTGAGACAAACTTTGGACATGGGTAATAAACTCGTGATATTCCACTTTTGACCTCCGCTGAAGCAAACTCAATACTTTTTTAATTATGAAAATTTTTACAAATAAAAATATAAATGATAATTTATATCCCAAAAAAAGTTATGAGTTGAGAAGAAATTAGGGGGAGTTGATTGTGTGGGTTGAGTACTTCTAACTCATAACTAACAGATTCAACTACAAGTGGCTTAACCTTGAATTTACTCTTATAAGATTAGGCTGGAAAAACTACCTTAACTTCGTTCTAAGGGGATAGATTTTTTTACTACTAAAGTTGTACATCTGAAGTGAGACAAATTTTGCTAATAAAAACGTTATTCTAGGGATGCAGAAAAGGCAGATATTATGGCAGAAAAAAATCATCATCCTGAAGTTAATTCGGAAGATTTACCACAAGAAATTACTGAATCTTACGGCACTGGAGTTAAAGACTTACCAGGGTACAATATTGGTGAGCGATCGCTAGATCGCAGTACCCCAGAGTATCCCGATAGCCCCGAAGTCACCAGTGAGGACGGTTATACTTATTGGCAAGATACCGTAGGCGATGAAGCTGTTGGTGGTACTGTAGCGGTTCCTGAGCAAGATGTTACCGAAGAAATGGAAGCAGCCGTCGGTTTAGAAATGGATGATCGCGCTTTCCTTCGTACCAACGACATTCTCGAACAACGCGATGATCGTCGCTGGGAACTAGACCCACAATCCTCAGAAGATTATCAAGAACGAGAGTGAACTACCCCACCTTGGCTTCGCCTGTTGGCGTTAGCCTTCCCGAAGGGTAGGTGGTGCTTCTGTACTCACAGGCGAGTGCCGCAACTTGGACTTTCGCCCTAGTTTTGGTCTTACCTCCCCTCCTAAAGCAGAGACGGCTGAACCTTCCGCCTTTAGCATTCTGATTCCTTCTGCTCTAATGTTCTGGGATGCGTTGCCGTCCCTGTCATGATGAGTGCCACAGTGAGGACAAGTCCATTCACGAACATCTAGGATACCGTTGGCGAAATA
>JAGKSW010000070.1 GCA_018993265.1 Nostoc sp. TH1S01 | reverse complement strand
TGCTGAATACTTAGACTAAGCGAATTTTGACCTCACCATTTATTTTCCCATGATTGTGGTCTATTTATTTATGCCGAACTGTACTAGGGATTTTATCAATCGGAGCGGCGGGATTCGAACCCACGACCTCCACTACCCCAAAGTGGCGCGCTACCAAGCTGCGCTACGCCCCGGTCAGAATTCTTATTATATCGCAACGCTTGGGTAGAATCAAGGGGAAAGCTTAAAAAACTTTGAGCATCCCAGTAGCTTGCAACAAACCAGGTATAGCAGAGGCATTCCATTTACCTTCTGCACAGCGTCCTGTATTGAGGATGAAGCGCAGACTGTATTCATGGGGATAGCCTTCTACCTCCATCCATAATAAATCGCTTTCGGCCTCACAAGCAATCTTTTCTTCATCCATTAATTCTGCTGAAAGTTGTTTCATAGTGTCTGCTAACTGTGCTAACAAACGGCAAAATTCATTCAACTCAGCTTCTGTTAACTCAATAGCCCAATCATCCGTACCCACTAAACCTTTAAACTCAGGTGCATTAGAATTCCAACCAATACGCCAACCAGAACCACTTTTAATTAAACGTTCCATCTGCAAATTTTAGCTTGTCAATTCAGAATCATTTTAGGAGGTCAGCACCGCCTGTTTGAGGTTTCTGGGGCGTAGTAGAAGTGCTGGGGCTAGGCTGGGTGCGAGTATTTTGGGGATTGGGATTAAAGATGTTGACTAAGGTTTGGACTAAGGTATCTCGTTGACGACGACTCAGGCGAGAAATAGCTTTGCGATCGCCCTCTAAAGGATTCTGGCTTAATATATCATTACCTGGATAAGTAGTGTCATACATAACTTCATTTGCTCCCAGGTAATCAGCAATTGTTAGCTTCCAGTCAAAACGATATATTGGCGATCGCTCTTTGATGTAAACGTGATAACGTATCAGGCGACTAGCTAAAGTATTATTTTCCGCAACTCTGCCAGTTTCTTTGCTGACATACTGGTTTTCTTTGGGCAAGTCTGGCAATTGCTGATATACTACCTGCCAAACATCAGACGGACTAATTCTTTGAGCTAGGGCAGGCTGAATACCAATAAAATTAGATTGGTGTAATTGACTTGTGCCTAAACTTACAACAAGCCCACTTACAACCAAAGCAATGATTAATGCTGAATTAAACTTTACAACCATCAGCGAGATAATTGAGCAACGCAGAATTATTCTTGTGTGCAATCAACAAAGATTTTGAGATAAAGGTGCAATTATACAAACACTTCTGTACTTTGCACCTTCATAACATGGACTGTTTTTCACTAAGTCGGTGGAAATAAACAAAACTACGCTAGAAACGTAAATCTGGTTAAAAACTTCACAAATGACGACCCTCACTAGTACAATACCGCAGAAATAAAGCACCCATTATAAATTGCTGAAAAGCTGACTCTAAGGGTTTCTTCATTTCATACTTCAGACTTCATACTTCAGCCTTTTTGTACTAGTTAGTTTTATTTGTACCGACCAACTTACATTTCACCAATAATTTCTGGCTGAGTCAGTTCATCAGACATTTCAATGATTGCTCTTAACACAGGTTTCATCATTACATCTTCAGAACTTTCAAAATCTTCATAACGCCGACGCTTGGCTCGATTTGCCACCTGAACCGTAATGCGGTAGCGATTCGAGGCTGCACTAATTAAATCCTCGGCGCGGTGCATAATTTGAGTTTGGGTTGTCTCGAACTTGGAGCGTTTGAGCATAGTTAATGGTTCTTGGGGACATTCCCCAGTTTAGCAGCACTAGACGAGATCCGGCTTTTTATACATATTATCCGCTACCTCTCCGTTGATAGAGGTTAACAGCTTTGTATCAATTTATAACTGATTTGTCAGACTATCTTGATATCATAATGGCTAATCTTTTGGAAACTGCTGTTAATGCAGGCAATTTCAACACTTTATTAAAAGCTGCTGAAGCTGCACAAATTACAGATACTCTTCAAAGTTCTGATTTTTTTACACTGTTTGCACCCACGGATGAGGCTTTTGCCCAATTACCAGAGGGAACCTTAGATGAACTGCTGCAAGATACTGCCAAACTGAAGAAAATTGTTACCTATCATGTCACTTATGGCGATGTCAGGTCTGATGACTTAGAGCAAATTGACGAAGCAGATACCCTTGAAGGATCTGTTTTAGCAATTGAATCTGATAATGGTGATATTAAAGTCAATGATGCCAATATCATACAAACAGATATCCTGGCAGACAATGGCGTAATTCACGTTATTGATGCAGTCCTCATACCTGCGATGGTTGCTGGATAATAGGGAGTAATATCGTGTCCGGTGAAAGACTCATTATCAGGACTTACGCAAAAACAACGTAACTCCGTCATTACGAGCGAAGCCGAAGGCGTGGCGGGAAGTAATCTCCCCTGACGCTGGGATTGCTTCCCTACAGTTCGTTCCGGTCGCAATGACATTATCGGCGTTGCGTAAGTCCTGAGAAGTCGGGGATATGAACCTCTAGAATATCAACTTTGTCGCTTTACTTAAGATTCAGTATTTTCCACCTTTGCAACTTCCAACATTGTTTTTAATACCGAATCGGGATTTAAACTAATAGAATCAATGCCCTGTTCTACTAGAAATTGGGCAAATTCTGGATAATCGCTGGGTGCTTGTCCGCATATACCAATTTTGCGATCGCATTTTTTGGCAGCTTCAATGGCCATTTTGACCATTTGCTTGACGGCGGGACTGCGTTCATCAAATAATCTGGCGACTAAAGCCGAATCTCTGTCTAAACCCAAGGTTAGCTGTGTCAAATCATTAGAACCGATGGAGAAACCATCAAAGACATCGGCAAATTGTTCTGCTAAAATTACGTTACTTGGTAACTCGCACATCACATAAACTTGCAAGTTATTCACGCCTTGTTGCAAGCCATTTTTTGCCATCTCTGCTAATACTAACCGTCCTTCTTCGGGAGTGCGGCAAAATGGAATCATCGGGATAACATTTGTTAAACCCATTTCATCCCGGACTCGTTTGATAGCTTGACATTCTAAAGCAAAAGCGGCTTTATAACCTTCGTCATAATAACGTGCGGCACCACGCCAACCCAACATCGGATTTTCTTCGCTTGGTTCAAATTGTTTTCCGCCTAATAAATTGGCGTATTCATTACTCTTAAAATCCGACATCCGCACAATCACAGGTTTGGGATAAAATGCTGCGGCAATTCTGGCTATACCTTGGGCTAATTTATCAACAAAATACTGTGGCTTATCATGATAAAGTGCGGTGATTTCAGCAATTTGAACTTTCACTTTTTCATCTTGCAATTGGTCGTAATGAATTAACGCCATTGGATGAATTTGAATTTGATTAGCAATAATAAATTCTGTCCGCGCTAAACCTACGCCGTCATTGGGAATTGCAGATAAACTAAAAGCTTCCTGGGGATTACCGACATTCATTAAAATTTGGGTGCGGGTGCGGGGTAAGTTTTCTAATGGGACTTCTTTAACTTCAAAAGGTAACAAGCCAGGATAAACTTTGCCGTCTTCGCCTTCAGCACAAGAAACGGTGACTTCTTGACCATCTTTTAAAACTTGTGTCGCATTCCCGCAACCGACGATCGCCGGCACGCCCAATTCTCGTGCAATAATCGCTGCATGACAGGTACGACCACCCGCATTGGTAATAATTGCACTGGCGCGTTTCATAATTGGTTCCCAGTCGGGGTCGGTTCTCTCGGTAACTAACACATCCCCTGGCTGGAATTTATCAATGTTGTGAACATCAACAATGACACTCACTTTACCTTGGCTGATGGCTTCACCTATGGCGCGTCCGGTAACTAAGGGGAGTGGGGAGTTGGGAGTGGGGAGTGGGGTGGAATCTTTCTCTGTTACTAAACGGTAGCTGCGTAAAACGTTTCCTTTCTTCTGCGACTGCACAGTTTCCGGACGCGCTTGCACAATAAATAATTGATTACTAATCCCATCTTTTGCCCACTCAATATCCATTGGGGTGTAATTACCGTGGACTTGGGAATAATGGTCTTCGATGACGCAAGCCCAATGCCCTAATTGTAAAATTTCTGCGTCATTCAGGGCAAATTTGCTGCGATCGCTTTCCGAAACAGGTACATTTTTGGTTAACTTGCAATTATCATCTGATTTAACTGTTAATGTATGGGCGCTATCAGCAGCACAAGCAACTAAATCAATTTCGGAAGCTGACACATAAATCATTTTGATTTCTTTACTGCCCAATTTCTTATTCAAAATTGGATGAAAACCTGTTTTTAATGTGGGTTTAAATACTACATATTCATCGGGATTAACTGCACCTTGGACAACGTTTTCACCTAAACCGTAAGCAGCAGTGATTAAGGCTGCATCTTTAAATCCGGTTTCGGTATCAATCGAAAACATCACCCCAGATGTAGCTAAATCAGAACGCACCATTTTTTGCACACCAACTGATAAAGCTACATTAAAGTGATCAAATCCTTTTGTATGACGATAAGAAATAGCACGGTCAGTAAATATAGAAGCAAAACATTTATGACAAGCTGTAATTACTTCATCAACACCAACAATATTTAAATAAGTTTCTTGTTGTCCAGCAAAACTCGCATCGGGTAAGTCTTCCGCCGTGGCGCTAGAACGGACTGCAACATCTGTTTGGGTTTGATATTTATCACATAAACTTTCGTAGGCTTGGGCAATCGCTTGGCGTAAATCTTCGGGAAATGGTGTGTGCAATAATAGCGATCGCGCTTTTTCTCCACGTTCACGTAAATTGTTCACATCCTCAACATTTAAGTCGGCAAAAAGTTGACGTAACTTGATTTCTAACCCTGCTGATTGAATGAAATAACGATAAGCATAAGCAGTAGTTGCAAACCCCGTCGGGACATTCACACCTTTGGGGGTTAATTGTTGAATCATCTCTCCCAAGGAGGCATTTTTTCCACCAACTAGGTGTATATCTTTAATCCCTACTTCATCAAACCAAAGAATCAGCGATTGTTCTTTAGAAAGTGAAGACAAAGGTTGATGAGATGCTGTAACCATAATTGTTACCTTCCCAATAGATACTCTGAGTTAATGAGCTTTAAATTTTAGTGATTAATTTCATATCTCGCACCCAGCAGGCATTTCGGCGCTTATTTAGCGTCTGGTCTATCTTGTTGGTGCTTAATAATTCCTTTGGGATCACGATAACAAATAAATTCAGATTTTGGGTACGATATGCAGCATTCCTTAAGATAGTGCATCTAGTTTCTACAAATACTTCAAGAATTCGTAACTCTCCCAGACTATGAGGAAGAATGTAAAGAAAAATAAAGAGACGTTGCATTGCAACATCTGGATAGATGCACTGTTTTGAGGAGACGAATCGAATAATCCATATTCTAAGAAGATGTCTTTCACCGAACAAGAGCGATGCCTACGGCGGGCTGCACCAACGCACTTCATATATACGATAGCCTGTACCTTAAAACCATTGACTGTGTGTGGCGATCGCATTTTGTAAGATAATCAACAAAGCATCGCCCTTCCAAAAAATCACCCCTCTATCTAAGCAAATCCACGTAGAATGTAGGTTGGGTTGAGGCACGAAACCCAACACAAATCACGAAACCCAACACAAATTTTATCAATTTTATTCTCAAGATTATGCAATATCGTCGGGCAAAAACACCAGGGGCAACTTATTTTTTTACCCTTGTTACCCACCACCGTCGTCCTATTTTGGCTGAATCTGAAAATATAGATTTACTCAGGGAAGCTTTTCGGTATGTGATGAAACAACATCCCTTGAAAATAGATGCGATCGCAATTTTGCCAGAACATATCCATTGTATTTGGACTTTACCCGACAATGATGCCGATTTTTCAACTCGTTGGCGGTTAATTAAAAGCTATGTTAGTCGTAAATGTCATGTTTCTTATCAAGGTCAAATGACTTCATCTCGAAAACAAAAGGGAGAAAAAGCGATTTGGCAACGTCGATTTTGGGAGCATCAAATTAGAGATGATCAAGATTTTGTTAATCATTTGGAATATACTCACTATAATCCCGTCCATCATGGATTAGTTCTTGCGCCGAAAGATTGGCAATATTCGAGTTTTCTCCGTTATGTGGAAGCGGGAGTTTATGATTTGATGTGGGGGGCTGAGGAAAGGTTAATCTTTAATGATGATATTGGCTTTGAATAAATGGTAGGTTGGGTAGAACGATAGTGAAACCCAACAAATCAACATATTTGTTGGGAGTAGATAATGTTGGGTTTCGTTCCTCAACCCAACCTACAAGATCAGGCGATCGCACTAAATCAGGTTAAAATTGAGGTGGTATGTACTTCAAAAATATAGATGCCTGCAAAGGATATTTACCATAACGCTGTAAGATTTGCATTAGTCAAGGACGGTTGGAATATCTTAACAGAAGATTATACTTTGGAATATGGCGGCGATCGCTTATATGTAGATATTGCAGCAGAAAAATCTATTGCAGCAGAAAAACAGGGTCAAAAAATTCTTGTAGAAGTCAAAAGTTTTTTAGGTCGGTCATTTATTCATGACTTAGAGCAAGCTGTAGGTCAGTATGTTGTTTATCGAGATATTTTGTTAGAGACAGAATTAGATTTTGAATTATATTTAGCGATTACCCAAGGAACTTATAAAAGTTATTTTCAACGCCAGTTAACCCAAATGATTATCAATCGCAATCAAGTTAAATTGTTAATCGTTGATGCTGAAAGTGAGGTAATTGTGCAATGGATAGATTAAAGTATCATCGTCAAATTGTCCAAGAAGTTTTAACAGAATATTATCAATTGAATGAAAAATCTGGTTCTACAACCGAAAGTGCTTTAGCTTTTGATGAGGTACACGATCAGTATCTTTTGCTATTGATGGGTTGGCACAAAGATGAGCGGATTAAGAGTGTGATGATTCATATTCGGTTGCAGGATGACAAAATTTGGATTGAAGAAGATTGGACAGAGGATGGTGTGGCGACAGATTTGTTGCACAAAGGTATTGCACGGGAAGAGATTGTTTTAGCTTTTCATCCACCTCATGTCAGACAATATACTGAATTTGCGATCGCCTAATTTTTTGAGAATGCGATCGCTTGACTTTTCATATCAGCAACACCAGAGGCGATCGCACTTACAAAAACATGATGGGCGATCGCACTTTGAATAAATGGTAGGTTGGGTAGAACGATAGTGAAACCCAACAAATCAACATATTGGTTGGGATTATATAATGTTGGGTTTCGTTACTCAACCCAACCTACAAGATCAGGCGATCGCACTACTTTCTTTTAAGCAATTGTAAATAATCTTCACCTGCTTCTTTTACATCTTCATCGGTATCCTCCTTCGCCCTTTTTGCCAATCTGTATGTTATGTTTTCATCCATGTGGATAAAAAGTGCTAATAGGCTTCTATAGACTACGTATTGTTCTTTCTCTGTAGGGGCAGGGATGAGCCAGTCCATCCATTCTTCTATTTTGGACAGCACATATTCTCTCGGCATGGATAAGATTATTTCCCAGGTTAATTGCAGGTCGGAATGATCGCAACGACTCAGTTCGAGTAATTCACGCAAAATTTGCTTTTTTTGTTCCAATGTGTAGCAATCTTTGATTAATCTTAATGCCGTTCCTCTTTCTGACGGATTTCTCAGTGCTGACCGAAAAATCTCATCATTTGGCTCTGTTCCTTTGAGATACAATGCTCTCGCTTGTAAATATCCCATCTCCTTTCGTCTGAGATTTGCCCATAATGACAATTCTTTGTCTTTCATTGGCTCTTTCGGGTAAATCATGATCACTTCTTACCTCTATATTGCCATCCCATTTGTTGAAATCTATCAACAAATTGATCAAATGTCATCTTTTGTCGTGGATATATTGTATGGTGTGTTTGCGCGTGTTCACCCCCAACTTCTCTACCATCCGCTACCACTCCTAGTCCTTCTGGCATCGGTTCAACCAATTCGCGGTAGTGATAATGTCCTCTTAATGGGGCAAAATTCACATCGGTGAATGTTGATGCTCCTGTATGTTCCAACGGAGCAACTTCATCCTGCCCCGCTACATTGCCGTCATTGTCAACTTGTATATCATCCCCCCTGCGTGGGTTTCGCGGGTTCGTCCTATTGCCGAACGCATGCAAGAACTGACTTTGGACTAAGACATCTATCCTAGAATATCCCGATAATTTTTCAACACCAGGATGAATTGCTTCTGGCCTTCCTGTTTGTTTTTCGGTTTTTGCATCTTTTTCCTCGTTTGGCTCTTCTATGGCTTTTTTCTGCACATCGTCTAATAACGGTTGCTTCATCATCCCGCGCCCCTGCTGCACCACATGAGTCAACTCATGCGCCAACAACTCCTGCCCCCCACGACTCCCAGGCTCATACGCCCCCTGCCGAAAGAACACATCCTGCCCCGTGGTAAACGCTTTCGCCTGTATCGACTGGTTCAACTGGTCAGCCTGAGCATCCGTATGCACCCGCACACCACTAAAATCTGCCCCAAACGCCTGCTCCATCGGTTCTCTGATGCTGTCCGCCAGTGGTTGTCCACCACTTCTTGCCCGTTGTATCCCCGCTTCCACATCGGGAGACGCTGCCATTCCACCTATATTCACACGCTGAATCAATGGCTGAACTGGGGTGTAAATTGGTTGGTCTAATGTGGGTTCTCGTTCTTCTCCAGGCTCTCGAATGCTCAACTTCATCTGTATCGCAGGCGGTGGGGGTGATGATACTCCTGGTGGAAATATACTAATCTTGGGTATCATCGGTGCCATATCACGTTGTATTCTTTCTGACTGCTCCTCTTTGGTTTGCAATTGTGCTGGCTCATTTTCACTCTGTGGCGCATTTATCCTCTGCACAACATCAGCCGCCACCCTATCCGCTTCTTGTTCATACTTATCCCCAGGCTGTCCAATAGTCAGTTTCATCTGTATGCCAAGGGGTGGTGGAGGCGGGTTTTCCGGTGTTATCCTGATGTTTCTCCACCCCCTGGAATAGTCATTCTGTGTATTTAAGTCTGTTGGCTGTTCTTTATTCTGTATAACATCGTTGTTGTTTGTTAAAAAGTCGCTTCCTTCGTTGACTCGCTGTGGTTCATCGCTTTCCGTAGCCTCTTCCCGCTGCGGCTGTATTTGCAGTTTTGGCTGTATGGCTGGCTGATCTCCGTCTGGTCGTAATATTTCAATATTTGTCAACAAACTATTCGCCCTATAAGACGACCATCCCTTGTTCTGCACTACTGTATTTTCATTAGCGTCATCTTGTGGTCTTGTCTCCACTTTAAATGTACGTGGCGCGAATATATTTGTTGACGAATCATCAGCTTTTTTTGCCGTTCTTTGCACTCTGCTATACATAAATTTCTCCTGATCATGTTAGGTGAATTTGAATGTTATATCTAGTAATTAAAGGATGTTTGAATAGTCCTAAAATGATGTATAAAATCTGTTTATATCCCCTTAAATTCCTGTTAGAAAAGGGGGGATTAAGCAGAGTGGTTCCATACGAAAAAAGAAAAACCTATAAGTTTTGATTTTTCGTTGTGTAGCCGAAATTTTGACCCCTCTCCAAACCTCTCCCCCACGGGGGGAGAGGTTTTGAAAGCTAGGTTAATATCTTTCCCAGGTTGTATGAAACCACCCTGCTTTCCAGGCCGGAATTAAGTGGCATAACTCGACAAATGTATTTAATTCTTGCTCCCCTTCCCTCGTAGGGAAGGGGTTGGGGGTTAGGTTTAAATAAAAGTTGCACACAGCCCAAAATAATAAGCTAATCATCATTTAAACTGCATCCTTTTCATGTTGGTAAAACCTGCCAACCCTCTCCCCTGTTCCCTGTTTCCTTTCTCGGTAAATAATGTAATCATGGGCAAACCAAACCTAATTTCAAAGCCTTGACAATTGCTTGAGTCCGACTAACCACACCCAATTTTTTAAAGATTCCTGTTAAGTGAGCTTTCACTGTCGCAGCAGTAATGTAAAGGTGTTTCGCAATTTCTTCGTTAGTTTCCCCTTGAACTAACCATTTCAATATTTCCTGTTCCTGTGGCGTTAAGTTAATCTGATTTTTGGCGTGAATAAACTGCGTTGAATAGCTTTGAAATAGTCTAAAGAAACCCGTAGCCACATCAGGCGGTAAATAAACTTGCTCATTCATCACTGTAGTAATTGCCTCACATAATTGCATGGCTAATTGGTCTTTGAATACATATCCCCAAGCACCAGCTTTCATCGCATTAAATACCCACTCATCTTGATGATGTGCTGACAAAATCAAAACTTTACCTGGATATGACAATTTACTTAAATTCTGTAAAACTGTAATTCCATCATCAGGAGGTAATTCCAAATCAAGTAATACTAAAGCTGGATGTTGTTCAACAGTTAGCCCAATTGCTTGCTCAACAGAAGCCGCTTCACCAACAACATTAAATTTGAGCGAACCACTAATATTGTAAAAATCTAATAATGTCCGTATACCCTGCCGAAATCGCGGTTCATCATCAACTAGCAATATAGAAACAATTTCTTTTTTAACTTCAAGAGTTGTTGGCATAATATTAAGTTTGAATTGAAGTATAACGACCTGAAAAAAACAAAAATATTGCCCTAATGTCAAAAGATGACATCAAGTTTGTCGTAAAGATGTTTGATTTTGTAGGGTGTGTTACGACTGCGGAAGAATTTGGAAGTGTGCGCTAATAATATTCAGCCGTAACACATCACCATCATCCGGTGCGTTCGCGTTGCTTTAACGCACCCTACGGATTTAAGGTTTACTTAATCCTAATAATCTGCCAATTCAAAGTTGTTGAAACTTCCATATTTACAAAGGAAATTTGCTGAAAAATAGCAGCTACAAAACTCTCATTTCTTGCATACTTAAACCTAGAAAAACTCTGACGTAATTTAGTCTCTTACTTGCTTGATTTTTAAGTCAAGTATTATTTACAACTTATTAACTCTATACACATTAATATAAATAGTTAATAAGCTATCAACAACAAAAAGACGATTTTGCAAGGGTTTTGAGCTTTCCTTGTATTAAGAAAAATAACAGACTTCGGAAACAATAGTGTCTGCATTTTTAACTTTCTGCAATTAATTTCTCCACTTCATCTAATAGCTGGTTGATTTTCTCTTGATTTTGAGATTTGATTGCACTGCGTTTTTGACGTAGCAGCTTATTAATTTCATTTAACCGTTCCGTTACGGCATTTTGTGATTGTGATGCAGATTCAGTTCTCAGTGTTTTAACTCTAGCTTTGATTTCACTCAACGAAAGATTTTCGGCGATCGCTATTTTGAGTAATTCGGTGCGCTGTTGTTCAGATTTAACTCGTGATATAGCTTGGGCTTTGGTGTACTCAATGTCACCTTGTCGCAGAGATACCAGAATCTCTTCCGGTAGCTTCAATAAAGGAAGCCGACTAGAACGGAAACTAGCTGCATTAAACTTGCCGATCGCCTGTAAGATAGATTCAACTTGCTCTACTTTGATTAGATCGTTTTGCTTCAGTGATTGACTTCTTTGTTTAGCGTTGAAAAATCTGTGTAATAAAGAAATCACTTCATTGCTACTGACTTGAAGAGATAAAGAGAGTAGTTCTAGTATGGCTTCTGTTTCTTCAACGGGATTGAGTTCCTCCCGTTGCAAATTCTCCATCAGAGCAATTTGTAAGGCTTGTTGATCATCTAGCTCTAGGGAAATAATTGGTACTTGCATTAACCCTACAATGCGTGCAGCTCTAATCCTTCTTTCGCCAGCAATTAATTCATATTTACCGTGAGGAAGTGGACGCACTAACACTGGTTCTAAAATGCCATGTTCTTTCACCGATTCTACAAGTTGAGCCAACTTTTTCGGGTCAAAATAACGCCGTGGTTGTTTCAGAGATAATTCAATTAAATCAATTGCAACGGTGATAGGGCATTGAGTAGGAAAACCAATATAATCAAAGTCAAATCTCTCTGATGTCCAATAGGAAGGTTCTGATAGCATAAGCATAAATTTTGCCCATTAAGCTTAAAATAGACGAAAGTTGGTTATTATCTCCAATAAAGCTGGCTGAATCTGCTTATACCGTTAAATTAGCGGATAATTCTGAGGAACTTGTGAAGAAAAACCGCAATATTACTTAATACTATTTTTGATGTTTTTTACCAATAAAAAGCAATTTTTTGATAAACAATCTGTCGCGCGATCGCTCCAATTTTGCTGATGGTAGAATACTGCGATCGCCAAAAAAACATACCATAAATTAATATGTAAAAACCCCTAGATATTAATCTCAGGCCTTATGTCAAATAAAATTGCCAATCAGATACATATAGCAAAGTGCTGAGTGCTGAGTAGGAACTAAGTATTTTCAGGAGTTTCAGCCACCAACATAGTCCTAACCTATGCTTCGACTGCTATATCTCCCCAACTATCAATCAGCCGAACCTTCTAACCAAATTTCGACATCATCAGATAGTAATTTTTCCGCAGCTTCTAGCATAGTTGCAGCAATATCTTTGAGGTCTTCACGATTATTTAAGTAGGTTTTCAATGCTTCCATTGGGTCAATACTACTACTCGCGCTCAATTCCGGAA
Source organism: Nostoc sp. TH1S01 (assembly GCA_018993265.1). Classification (GTDB taxonomy): domain Bacteria; phylum Cyanobacteriota; class Cyanobacteriia; order Cyanobacteriales; family Nostocaceae; genus Nostoc_B. The sequence continues at coordinate 1,854 of JAGKSW010000070.1, read as the reverse complement.
CGCGGGGACGCGCTAACTGACTGAGTAATTCTGGTTGAATGGTGTAGGTGTGGGCTGATTTTAAGGCAGTATGTAAAGCAGAATTTTCAATCACATCTAACTGTTCGGAACGGAGTTTGTAAATTAATCGCACTACTGCATCTTGAATATCATGTTTGGCGATCGCTTTCAAAATCGCCGCCTGGGGATCTTCGGCTTTGGAAATATCTACTTCAATGGTGCGGAAACTGCGAACTGGTAAAGGACAAAATTCCCAAGTAGTTTGTCCCCGTTCCAGTTCAATCATCACATAGCCTTTATCTTCTTTTTCTTCACTAAAATCTACCCGTTCAATACTCCCTGGATAAATAACTGGTGGGTTATTCGATTTATTTAAATTCTGGTGTTTGTGAACATGTCCTAATGCCACATAATCAAAACAAGAACGCGTCAGCAACGACAACGGTAAAGTAAAACCTTTACCCACAGCTAACAAACGTTCGGCTCCCAAACTAGCATTATCCGCCATCAAGTGCGCTAACAATACAGTCGGCACATCTGGGTCAAGGCGACGAATTTCCCCTTCGATGACAACTTGTAACCTTTCTGTTAGCAACTGGTTGACTTCTGATATTGATAAACCTTCCGTTTCTTGGCGCGTCATTAATGTCGAACGAGTCAACCAAGGGAGAGTAATTACTTGCACTTTACCGTTGCGAGTTTGGATATGATGAGTTTTCAATGTGTCACCAACCACAAACCCTGGTACACCCAAAGTTCGGTAAATATTTAAGCTTGCGCCTCCCAAACCTTGGGAATGTTGGTCATGATTTCCTACCAACAACACTGTCGGGATATTTGCATCAACCAGACGACGAAATTGACCAGCAAAAGCTTCTTGCACATACGGCGGTGGTGTTGCATCCGGAAACGCATCACCACCAAATATTACTAAATCTACAGGATCTTTCAATGCGCGATCGATACACAGCGATAAGGTCTGCACAAAATCCTCCAACCGCGTGTTTAACCCAGTCGCTGGGTTAATTCGACCGTGGGAAAAACCGCTTCCCATGTGGATATCTGAAAGGTGGAGGATTTTAATCATAATTAAAAGGGAGTATGGAGTAGGGAATAGGAAAAAATATGGTTAGAAGCTTACTGATTTTTTGCCAAAATCCAATATGACTTCTATAGTCAATAGTCAAAAATCGGAATTAATTACATGACATTGTTTTCCTGTCACCTGTCAACAGTAATTCTACAACCACAAAAATCTGATTGGGCGATTTCCGCGATTTTTCCTACTGGTCTGTAAGCACATACAGCAGTGTTTACTAAGATAATTTACATTAATTTAAGTTTTGCTTTGCTTTCGTAGATATTTATACGGAGATTGTTATTCTTAAACAAAGCATAATCATTTCATTAAGGAAATCAAAAAATGAACAGTTCTAAACCCAATCAGCTAGGTGTATCCGTAGTTATGGGCGCTTTGATTATGTTAACTAGTGTGAGTATTATCACAATTATGAATATGTTCTAGGTTGAATGCTGGTCATTTTTCACAAAGAAACTTTACAAAACCCTGTTCAATACTGAATAGGGTTTTCATATTTTGTAATCTCATCACTGTTTTGTTATAAATTAGCCTGCAAAGTGTTGCTATATATAAATTTGAGCCTTTTTATTCTCAGGCTGTGATTTTGGCTAAAGATACTTGCAGTCTCAGGTTTAATTTTTTTAACTATATTGGCTGGATACTATTCCGGATTTGTACTGAGTCTCATGAGAATAGAAAATAAATCTGTTTAATCACTTCTAAGAGGATGTTTGAAAAGTATTGGGCGAATAGAATTCGCTACTACACAAGCA
>JAGKSW010000069.1 GCA_018993265.1 Nostoc sp. TH1S01 | reverse complement strand
GGGTTTCGTCTGTGTAGCCGCGATTTCCAATCGCTCGGTGAGTAATAATTTAGACTTTTTAAACAACCTCTAAGCAAAATGAGAGCAAATTTCTCTACTTTTAGCAAATGAGAAATTTGAGATTTTGTTGTCTATAAGCATAGCTGCATTCCAATTGTAATGTTGGAATAAATTTTCATGCTGTCAGGATAATAAATATTTATTTCATTGGCGCGATAGAAGAAGATTGGCTAAACATTAACGTAAGCTTTACTGCTTTGAAATGCTAGTTTCTGGCTTATGTAATTTTTGGATAACTCATCATTTTTAGTAAGGTTAATAATGTTATGACAACAAGATTTTTTCGGGGAATTAATTACACTGTTGAATCATTAATAGGACGTGACCAAACTTTTCAGAGCAATCAAAAAAATACTTGGTTAGAAGTTTTAGGGACGAATAATGTCATCAAGACTGGCATAGGTAATGATGTCATTGTGGCAAATGTTAGGTTCGCGTCTATTTCTAATTATCCTCCTTACGTTGGCCCCGCAATTTTTTATGGTGGTTTTGGAGTAATATCTGAAGAACCAAGAAGAGGTACTACCATTATTGACACTGGATTTGGTGATGATTATGTTGTTATAGCAGGGAGGAATTATATTGTTGATCTCGGTCAAGGTAACAATATTATTGAGAGTGTTGGTACTTCCAATCAGATATCGGCTGGAAACGGCAATAATATTATTGACTTGACAGTAAGTTTTGATTCTCAAATTAATCTTGGTAATGGTAATAACACAATTTATCTAGGAGCGGGGAATGCATCTGTATCTACAGGTGCAGGAAATGATTTTATTACCAATACTGTTGGGGGATTAATTACAATCTTTTCTTATTTTTTCTTTGACGAAGGACAACCTTACAAGCAAAGCATTAATGCAGGAAATGGTAACAACCTGATTAAAGTAGCTGTAGCTGGGGAAACAAGCATTACAACAGGATCAGGGAAAGATTTCGTTTTAGCTGCCTCTGCAAGTATCGAACTTCTGGAAGGAGTACCTAATTCTGATTTTGTGGATATTCTGACAGGAAGTGGTAACGACACTGTAATTACTATTGGTACTAAAAGTTTTATTAATGCTGGTTCTGGAGATGATTTAATCATATCCGGTCTGGGAGACGACACAATTTTTACAGGAAGTGGTCGTGATGTGGTGAATCTTCGTGGAGACACTTTTTTTGCTCCCGGCCCGATCAAAGACCTTCAAGAATTATACTTTTTTGAAGCTACTGTTCAAGGGGGTGGCAATGATACTGTTTATTTGGGAAGCGGTAATAAAACAGTGATTTTGGGAAGCAGTGGCTTTGCTACCATCTATGGTTTTGATAAGAAGGATCGTTTAGATGTTAGCGGTTTAAATGCCACTTTCACGCAAATAGGAAATGACACACTCATCAGTTCAGGTGATCATTCTTTGGGAATTATCAAAGACTATACAGGTTCAGTAGCTTTGGTGTAACAGTTAATTAAGATTTAGATTGAAAATACCTAACGCCACTGAGGGAGGCGGTAAACTCGTCTAGCGCAGTGGCTTCCCCTACGTACCTAATCTTTGTGGGAGCATATTATAGCCTCAATGCTCTGGCTAAGTATAAACTATTTGCTAAGGAACAAAGATAGCTGTGGTTTGTCCGTAATACTAGGTTTTGAGCTTGTAAAAATTAAAAGAAGCTTGAGGATTAGTGACGGATGCTAAGAAAATTTACAGGGAATACTAAAGCAAAAAATCTAAAGCAGTTTTTAATTACTCTGACATTTTTAACTCCGCTGTTAATTACAATTCCGGTTTATGCAAGCAAGCCAGAACATGTTAAGCAGTTAATAGACACAAACAAATGTCCGAAATGCGATTTAAGCGGGGGAAATTTTAGTTGGAAAAATTTGCTGCGTGCTGATTTATCTGACTCAAACTTGAATGGTGCGGACTTAAGTAATGCAGACTTGAGTGGCGCTAATTTGCGTAATACTAATTTAAATAAGGCTAAACTATCTCGCGCCAACGTCTTTCGCGCTGATTTGGTGAATGCAAGCTTAAGTGATGCAGACTTGAGTAGCACCAACTTGAGTGGCGCAGATTTGCGTAATGCTAATTTAACTCGTGCTGATTTAACTAATGCTGACTTGAGTGGCGCTAACTTAAATGGTGCAAATTTGACGGATGCTAACCTGCGGGGTGTGCGATTTGATAATGTCAATCTCCAAGGTGTGAATCTTAATGGTGTTGATTTAAGTAATGCAGATTTGCGGAATTTTAACTTCCGTGGCGTGTCGCTGAATGGTGTTAACCTGAGTCGAGTGAATTTGAATGGTTATAACTTGAGGGGTGTAGACCTGAAAAATGCCAATCTCAGTTATGCTAGTTTACAAAATGCTGACTTAAGTAATGCCCGACTGAATAATACTGATTTGCAAAATGCTAATCTCTACAATGCTAATTTGCAAGGTGCAGATTTGATTGGTAGTAAACTTAATAGCGCCAACTTGGACAATGCAGATTTAAGGGGTGCTAATCTTGATGCCGATAGTTTACCTCATAATATTCGTGCTGATGCAGGAGATTACAGCCGTTGGGGAAATACACTCAGTAGTAAAAGAAGATATCAAAACGCGATCGCCTATTACAACAAAGCTATAGAATTAAATCCTAGAGATGCTCAAACTTATACCAGTCGCGGTTTTGCTCAAAGTAAATTGAAAAATTACCAAGCTGCGATCGCTGACTATAACAAAGCTACTGAAATTGACCCTAACTATGCTAAAGCATACAGCAATCGTGGCTTAACTCGCATCGAGCAGAATGATTATACTAGCGCGTTAACTGATTTTGACCAAGCAATTCGCCTCGACCCCAACAATGCAGAAGCTTATAACGGACGCGCGACAATTCGCCGGATGCAAAAAGATTATGCCGCAGTGATTACCGAAGCTTCCCAAGCCATTAGAATTAATTCTAAATTTGCCGAGGCATACAATAACCGAGGTTTAGCGCGGTTTGCCCTGCAAGATTATCAAAGCGCCATTCAAGATTATGATAAAGCCATTGATAACTCTAGTGGTTGGGCTTGGGCATATTTTAATCGCGGACTTGCTCGCGCCGCTATCAGCCAGCATAAAGATGCAACTAAAGATTTTGACCGCGCAATTGAGATTGATGATAACTATATCGATGCTTATTATCAACGCAGCGTCGCCCGATTTAATCGTAAACGATATGAGGATGCAATTAAAGATTGCGATCGCGTCATTCAAAGAGACCCCAATTATGCCGCAGCCTATGAAAACAAGGGTAATTCTTTCTTAGCGTTGAAAAAGAAAGCCGAAGCTAAACTCGCCTTTGAACAAGCAATGAAACTCTACGCTCAAAAACAAGATAACCCTAGTTTAGAAAGAATACAGCAAATTGTTGCTGGATTGTAGAGCGATCGCACTCTTTGCGCCTTTGCGCCTCTGCGTGAGATAAACCACAGAGGCGCAGAGTACACAGAGTTTTCCCACAAGAGAGATGCTGAGATTTCCATATATTGAGATTATAGAATTATTGAGAAAATAAATTTGGCTGCCACAAAATGCTTTGGAAATGGTGCTTGAGACTGTTTGTAATATTGCTGGGACTGTGGCTGTTGTTAAATTTAGCTTCCCGGCTAGGCGCAGAGATTTTTTGGTTTCAAGAAGTTGGGTATCTGCAAGTATTCTTATTAAGGTTAGTTACTAAGTTCGGTTTAGTATTATTTGTCACTGTTCTTAGTGCGGTCTATTTAGGGGGAAATTTATGGTTAGCACAGCAGCTAAAATATCCCTCATCATTAAAAACTGCCGCAATTGAACCCCAAGCAACAGGGCTGAGTGCAGAGTTAAAAAATTTTCTCAGTCCGCAATATGCAAAATATGATAGCAATCAAATCACTTACACAGGTATATTACAGATTAAATTGCGCTGGCTTCTACCTATAGTTGTCATCTTCAGCTTGTTGGTGGGGTTAATGCTGACGCACTACGGTCAAATTGCCTTTGCTTATTGGCAAGCTTCTGTCAACAAAACTAGTTTACCTGTGATTTCGTTGTTTCGATTAGAAACAATTTGGGCGTTAGGTAGGCAAATTACGACTCAGGTTTTATATGTTGCCTTAGTTGTGGGAGTAGCGATCGCTATTTTAATGTATCCGCGCTGGCTATTAACGGCGATCGCAGGTACATTTAGTGTGCTATTTGGTTGGATAATGCACCAGAACTGGGGAAAGGTTCTGCAATATTTTTATCCCACAAATTTCAACTACTCTGAGCCATTATTTAACCAAGATATTAGTTTCTACATCTTTTCTCTGCCGGTTTGGGAATTGATTGAACTGTGGTTAATGGGTTTATTTTTATTTGGGTTCCTTGCTGTTAGTCTTACCTATCTTCTCTCGGCGGAGAGTTTAAGTCAGGGAATTTTCCCTGGGTTTTCATCGCAGCAGCAGCGTCATTTGTATGGGGTGGGTGGCTTGTTAATGCTAGTCGTCGCCTGGAGTTACTGGCTGAGTCGTTATGAACTTGTTTATTCTGAACAAGGTGTGAGTTATGGCGCTAGTTATACCGATGTCACAACCCAGTTACCAGCCTACAAGGTGTTGTGTGTTTTAGCAGTAGCGATCGCATTTTATTTGTTCGGGCGGACAATTTTCTGGCGACCAAAATCAACCTATCGCAAATTTGTAGGTTACGGGTTAAGCGTTTATTTAGCCGTAGCTGTCGCGGCTGGCGTGGTTTTACCCCAAGTAGTGCAGTATTTAATCGTGCAGCCAAACGAATTACAGCGAGAAGAACCCTATATAAAACGGTCTATTGCTTTAACTCGCCAAGCTTTTGATTTAGAAGCCATTGATGCAAGAACCTTTAACCCCCAAGGAACTTTAACCGAAGCAGATTTGCGTGCTAATGATTTAACAATTCGCAATATTCGCCTGTGGGATCAGCGTCCACTTTTAGAAACTAACCGCCAGCTACAACAAATTCGTCCTTATTATCGCTTTCCCGATGCTGATATTGATCGGTATACCTTAGAAACAGAAGCAAATGCACAACGACCAGCCGCACCTGCAACACAAACTGCACCAAATGAAGCAGCAACAGAATTAACAGAACGGCGACAAGTCTTAATTGCAGCGCGAGAATTAGACTATAGTGCTGTACCTCAACAAGCGCAGACATGGGTAAACCGTCATTTAATTTATACACATGGTTATGGATTTACTTTGAGTCCGGTGAATACAGTTGCTGCTGGGGGACTACCAGAATATTTTGTCAAAGATATTGCTGGGAATGCGAACGAAGCCTTGACAACTTCTAGTGCTGCAATTCGAGATAGCATCCCAATTGGTTTACCCAGGATTTATTACGGTGAGATTACGAACACTTATGTAATGACTGGTACGAGAGTCAGAGAATTAGATTATCCTAGCGGCAGCGATAACGCTTACAACATCTACGATGGTTTAGGCGGCGTTTCTATCGGTTCTCTGTGGCGACGTTGGCTATTTGCGATGTATTTAAAAGATTGGCAAATGTTGTTTACGCGGGACTTTTTGCCAGATACCAAAGTATTATTTCGCCGAAATATCAACCAACGCATTCGCGCCATCGCACCTTTTTTAAAATTTGATAGTGACCCTTACTTAGTCGCGGCTGATCCTCGCATTGGTACTGGGTTTCCTGGTGTCAACAATAACCTATTTTGGATTGTTGATGCTTATACAACAAGCGATCGCTATCCTTATTCTGATCCAAATAACGATGGAATTAATTATATTCGTAACTCCGTTAAAGTTGTGATTGATGCTTACAACGGCACTGTTAACTTTTATATTGCCGATGCTAAAGATCCCATCATTCAAACATGGGCTAACATCTTTCCCAAGATGTTTAAACCTCTGAGTGCTATGCCAGCCACCATCCGCAATCATATCCGCTATCCAGTAGACTTCTTTCAAATTCAAGCGGAACGGTTGATGACTTATCACATGACAGACCCCCAGGTATTTTACAACCGCGAAGACCAATGGCAAATCCCCAATGAAATTTATGGTGATCAAGCCCGTCCAGTCGAAGCATATTATTTAATTACTAGTTTGCCGACAGTTCCCTTTGAAGAATTTATCTTACTGTTACCCTACACTCCCAGACAACGAACAAATTTAATTGCTTGGTTAGCGGCGCGATCGGATGGCGATAATTACGGTAAGTTATTGTTATATATCTTTCCTAAACAGCGACTCATCTACGGGCCAGAACAAATTGAGGCACGTATTAACCAAGATCCTGTAATTTCTCAGCAAATTTCTTTATGGAATCGTCAAGGCTCTAGAGCAATTCAAGGAAATTTATTAGTCATTCCCATTGAGCAATCATTATTGTACGTCGAGCCAATATATTTAGAAGCTGCTCAAAATAGTTTGCCTACTCTAGTGCGGGTAGTTGTCGCCTACGAAAATCGTATTGTCATGGCGCAAACTCTAGAACAAGCACTAAAAGCCATCTTTCAACCAGAAGTTACGCCAGAACCAGCTATTGTGCGTCCCTTTGAAGAAGGAACGTCACCTAGTCAGTGATATTGTGACATGCAACGTCTTGAAAACTTGAGCAGCAATTTGGTATCAATTTCATTCAATTGTTAAATATCTGCCATGCAGCATCAACAAATTCATGATATTTATGGAAAGCATGAGTTGTTGTGATTCTGACTAAGAAGCAAAACGCTATTGCTGCTAATACCAATTTTATGAGAAGCTGCACTCTATAAATTTTGTAGAGACGTTGTATACAATGTCTCTACAAAAAACCGATAAATTACATTTTTATCAAAAAACCGGATAACGACAATAGTGTTCTTCTGCAAGTAATTACAACTGAATTAGGAATGCTATATGCTAACTTTGCTGACATTTTCTCAGAACCACTTGGAAATATTTTCTAGTAAAGATGTTAATATAATCCTTAAAAATATTGATAGTTCTCATAATATTTGGTTGCGCTGTCTTAGTTTTCGCGATCGCACCGGAACCGCTAAAATTATCAACCACTTTCACCTCGATCCATCTCGCATCGACATGATTTTTAACCATTCCCTCACTGGAATTGATGAAGACATGGAAGATTGCTTATTTGATGGTTATGAAATTCTCACTCACCAACTTAAAAATCGTGAGTTTCAAGTAGCGCGGGGTAGCATTGTGTTAGGGCGCAACTTTATTATTACCTTTGAAACCACAGAAATTAAAGTTTTAACTATATTACTGAATAATATTCAAAAGCGAAATATAGAAATTCAATCTTGGGGTGTTGATTACCTTTTATATTTAATCTCTAAAGATATTTTAAATAATTACCATACTGTATTTGATTATATTTCTCGGCAACTTGATGATTTAGAAGATGAAGTCTTAGCCAATTCTGGCAATGAAACAACTTACCAAAAAATTGCCGCTATGAGACAATCTACACGTTCTGGGCGGCGAAATTTTCAAAATCTCAAATCACTGCTGGCAATGATGAATTATGATGATGTTCAATGGATTACTCAGCCAGTAAAACAATTATTCCATCAAGAATTAGGATATCAAATTGATAATCTCTGGCAAGAATACCAAGCTTTGCGGGCTTGGATGTCAGAATTAATGGAAATTCAACGTGATAACATTGCCAGTAAAACCAGTGAAAGAATTAATCGCTTAACTATTCTTTCCACTACATTCTTACCCATTACCTTTATTACGGGTTTTTATGGCATGAACTTTAAATACATGCCAGAGTTAGAACAACCTTGGGCTTACCCAGTCGTGATTAGCGTCATAGTGTTAATTGTGATTTGTAGTGTTACCTTTGCTAAACGACAACGTTGGTTGTAAATATAAGTCCTCTAGAAAATGAATTGCTTGCAATCACAATGTGAGGCGACACATTCGTAATGCAAGACGACACATTCGTAATGCAAGACGACACATTCGCAATGCGAGGCGACACAATCACAATGTGAGGCGACACATTCACAATGCAGGGTGATGAATTATGTCATGTCCGTCAAATCAGTTATGATTCCAGAAATCTGTGCAGAAACGTTAAAACCCTCTCCCCTGCTTCCTCTGCTCCCTCAGCGGCCTTAATGATAAGTATTTGGCCGGACACGATATTATTTGGCGAAAACCTCTGTTTCCTCCTTAATTACTGTAGTAGTAAACTAACACAGCTAAATTTGTGCAATAACCGAAATGCCATCCGCGTTTATCTGCGGTAATTTTATTCAGACTTGATTGTATGTTGTCGTGCCAGTCCAGTAGGTTGCGTGAGGCACATATTTGGAGCTAATTAATCACAAACTATATACAAACACCTAACGCACCACTGTATGATCATGGTGCGTTAGACTGATGCTCTATAAATATTGGATAGCCAATAAAGCTTTAGATATTGATACTTTGGGGAATTCTAGAAGGTAACAAGAATTCGTAAGGTACTATTCTGGCAGAATTGAGCCGATTTCTGCGATTAATTTCTGCCTCAATATCCTTGAGTTCATTTTGGAAAGTTAACAAAGCAGATTTGATTTGTGACTGAGAATTGAAATAGGGGTTGGAGTACTGACCAAGCTTTGTGTAGTAGACCGAACCAAGCAAGTAAGTTAACTTAATTTGGTCTTTGGCTTGAGGTAGTGGAGGTAGGAAGTTGATAAAGTCGCTTTGTTGGTCAGATGTGGGGGCTGGTGAGTAACCTGCTAGAGGAAAAGCAGGCGCATAAGTCATGAGGGTACCTTGGGGAAAATTCACCGCAGCGTGTTGGGCGCTAGCGGTAAAAATTACTGTGGTAGCAACGTTAATTAAATAATCGAGAGTTTTAATTGCACCTGAGACATCTTCGCCAAAATTTTGGAGACGACCGCCTTGTTGAGAAACTAATTCCTTAGCCCAATTTTTTAGGGCGACATCTGCGACTAGCTGCTGTGCGTTGGGATAGTGAATGCTCAAATAGGTACGTACCCATTGACAGACAGCTTGCCAAATTAGCTTTCCGTCATCACGATAAGGATATTCTGGTAGCTGATCAATATTGTCAACGCTGCGACTGGTCAAAATATTAGGAAACATAGCAGCGTTGAAATTATACAAGTAATCTTGAGCGCCTTTAACTGCCACCTGGCGATCGCTCTCAATTTTACTAGCTAAGAGTTTATCTACTCCACCTTGATCGGCAATTAACTTTTGATGAGCGCCGTAATTAATTAAGATAGTTCCTTCAAAGTGGGGTTCTAATAAAATTCTTACAGGGTGGTTTTTGGGTAGTTGTCGTCTTGAGGCGATCGCAAATGGTTCAATAAATAAGTGAGTACGTCCCAAGTGACTCACCAATTCATGGTAGTTACAATCTGCCATTTGCACAACACTCTTAGCTACCATCCAGTTTTCACCACTCAGGGGTGTGAAGACAGTATTTCCAGGCTGACATTGAATAGCAATTGGTACTAAAGACCGAGATGGACTATGAGATGGTGGAACTGCAAATAATGCTAAAGGTGCATAGATATACTTTTGTTCTTTAGGAAAATTCCCACTTTGCATATCTTTTAATGAGGAATAGTCAGCTTGATAAAGGCGACCTTCGCTCATAGCTGCTGCTAAAGAATCTGAAGTATTGATAATTTGTTTGTATTGTTCGTCGCTAATTCCTAAGAGATTTTCTCCTGCTTTTACCTGCTGTAGCATCAGTGGATTTGGCCCAGCAAGTCGCATATAAGCAAATGTTAAATCTTCTTGGAACTTGCTGCTAATTTGCGGTAGAGGTATGATTCTAAATAATTTATTGTAATCCTCTAATGTTCGCTGCTTTTCAGATGCCTGTGTGGAGAAATTGGTAATGGAACCGCACCCGTCATCGCTAGAGGAGGAATATAGTTATAGTTATAGTTATATTCCGTGTATTGTGATGCAGTTTTACCCAGTTTTACCAGTTTATATAAAAATAACAGAATATCTTTAATGTCTAATTTTGAGAGAGCAGAAGAAGAACCACTCAGAAAAGCTAGAGACATATAAAATCCTATGTTTGGTAGATTTGTAGCTAGCAATCAATCAAAAAAATATCTGCTTTAATAGATATTTTTGATTGATTTTTTGAACCCATCAAACATAACACAACATCTGAAAAAATAGGTTATCAAGCTAGTTGATTCATATTAAATAATTTTAAAAAAGGAATATTTATTAATAAAAATAAATATTGCCAATACTATTTTTGATTGATAAAATTTATCTCGTTAGTGACGTTTAAAAATCAAAACCCTGATTTTGAAAAAATCAGGGTTTTGTTCCTTGCAAATATTTAACATTACTATAATGTGGTAGACATACAAATTTGATGTTGTTTAATTTTCTACCGGATGTAATTGACCGCGAATATCACCGTAAAATGTCTGGCCTTTTGTATGTAAATTAAAATAGAGTTCTCTACGTCTACCATAATGTGCCATTCCAGCAATTGTTTTGACTTTCCCTGGTTTTCCGGACTCAATAGGACAACCCAAAGTGTAAACGCCTAACAAATCATTTGCAGAATTAGCAGTCTTTTCGATAATTTCATCTGTCACTTCTGCGGAAAAATTACCGTCAGCAAAGTTCTTTTGAATGTCGCCAGTTAAAGCAAAGTCAACCTGGATAGGGCCAAGTACGTCAGGTTTACCGCAATGGATATGGAACATGACTATATCTTTAAGATTTACGCCTTCCACCTGAACATCGACGAATGCTTTACTCAAGTCTTTAGTAAATCGCACTATTCCATGTCCATGTGACTTACGTTGATTTCTGGGGACAGAAGGTGCGGTAGATTTTAAAGATGGTGGGGCAACTTTTGGTGTATTCTCTTCTTCACCTGGTTCTTGATAGGGACTCAAAAATGCGTCGTAAACAAAACCAATTTCCTTACCTTTGCTGGGGTCAAGTTTAATATTACTTGACTGGCTTAAAGCAACTGCTTGGTCTTTATCTTGGGCAAAAGCATTAATTATTGGTAGAGCAAACACAATGAAAAATGTAAAAATCACCAAAGAAATCAGTGTTGTGAATATAGATTTAATCCGCATAGTTCTATCCTTCTATGTATGCAATAAAACTTTAGCTTTAGAGAAAATACATTAAGCTGTTTCATACCGACTATGTAATAAGACGAAAATTTCCGCGTAATTACTTGTTTCGAGATATTTAACCGGAATTTTTCTATCTAATTTTCCTATTTGAACATCGCATAATACAAACTGGTTCAGTGTAATTACTTAAATTTCCGCTATTTATGGAAATTTTCCGTAAATATTTAGATTAATCGGCTCAAAGATGGGGTTTCAGTCTGAATTATTCAGCTAGTAATTTATTTTCTTTGGATGTCTCATGCCAGAATGGCATTCTTACGAACATTGATCCCCATATCTGACCCGATGATTCGCTAGAATCGCCTTTAAGAATTAAAAATTCGGATTTTGATTTGCTTATGCAACGACGCTCAAAAATGTTGATAGCATTTTTACTTAGTTTTGTTCTAAGTTTTATACCTTTTTCTGGGAATGTGATTAGTGCGGTAACACCAGTCGCAGTTGCGCCAGTATCGGGACTATCCTTTACCCAAGGAGTTAAAAAAACTGTATTAGACAACGGTTTAACAGTATTAACAAAAGAAGTCCATACGGCTCCGGTTGTGAGTGTGCAAGTATGGTACAAAGTTGGTTCACGCAACGAAGGTAAAGGTGAAAGTGGTATTTCTCACCAACTCGAACATTTGATGTTTAAAGGTACTAAAGAACGTCCAGTACAGTTTGGACGTTTGTTTAGTGCTTTGGGTAGTCAGTTTAATGCTTTTACGAGTTACGACGAAACAGCTTATTTCGGCACAGTGCAGCGAGACAAACTCCAAGCATTGCTAACTTTAGAAGCAGACCGGATGAAAAATGCTTTGATTGGGGCTGAACAACTCGCCAGTGAAAAGCGCGTTGTCATCTCTGAGTTACAAGGCTATGAAAATTCACCCAGTTACCGTTTAAATCGGGCTGTGATGAAAGCGGCTTTTCCTAATCGGGCTTATGGCTTATCTGTAGGTGGTACAAAAGCTGATGTTGAAAAATTCACTGTCGAACAGGTGCGGAATTATTACCAAACTTACTACACTCCTGACAATGCCACTTTGGTGATTACAGGCGATTTTGCGACAGAACCTCTACTCAAGGCGGTAAAAGAAAGTTTTGGCAAGTTGACGAAGAATCAAAAGTCAATAGTCAATAGTCAAGGGTCAACAGTTAATAGTCAAAATTCTAAATCCCCAACTCCCAACTCCCAACTCCCCACTCCCATAGTTTTAAAAGAACCGGGAAGTGCAGCACTGTTGCATGTTGTGTATCCTTTACCAGATATCAAACATCCTGATGTGCCAGCAATTGATGTGATGGATGCCATTTTGACAGGGGGACGGAGTTCGAGACTTTATCAAGCTTTGGTAGAATCTGGTTTGGCGAGTTCTGTAGGTGGAAGTGCGGCGGAATTAATTGAACCGGGTTGGTATGAAATTGAAGCGACAGCCGCCCCCGGTCAAAAGCTAGAGAAAATTGCCCAAGTTCTGCAAACATCGCTATCAGAATTACAACAAAAGGGAGTGAGTGCAGAAGAGTTAAACCGCGCCAAGACAATATTGCAAGCTTCTTTTGTCTTAGGCAATCAAGATATCAGCAGCCAAGCTAGTCAGTTGGGGTATAACCAAACTGTAGCGGGAGATTATAAATATATTGAACGCTATTTAGCGGCGATCGCCAAAGTTACACCAGAAGATGTGCAACGAGTAGCGAAAACTTACCTTGTTCCAGCTAAACAAACCATCGGCTTTTTTGAACCAACTCAACCAGATGGTCAAGCCGGAACTTCTGGTTCTGGTTCTGGTCGGACTGTGGAAAACTTTAGTCCTGGTCAACCTGTAGACCCGGCCGAACTTGCTAAATATCTACCGCCTGCTAGTTCATCTACAGTATCTAATCAGCAACCTCTACCACAACAGCTTTCTTTAGCAAATAATTTGCGAGTCTTACTGTTACCTGACCGCAGTCTTCCCACAATTAATATTAGTGGTCAAGTTGATGCGGGAACTGAGTTTGATAGTAATCAAAAAGCTGGACTAGCTGTTCTCACCGCAGAAAACTTAATGAATGGTACCCAAACTAAAAATGCTTTGGCTTTAGCCCAAACTTTAGAAGATAGGGGCGCTAGTTTAGATTTTAGCGCCAGCCGCGAAGGTGTCAGCATTAGTGGTGAAGGACTTTCCGCTAACTTGCCAGTCTTAATTCAAACTCTGGCGGATGTATTACAAAATGCTAATTTCCCCGCTGACCAATTAGAACTGAGTCGTCAACGGGCGTTAACTAGTTTGCAAGTGCAATTAGATGACCCCAGTACTTTAGCAAGGCGTGTATTCCAACAAGCAATTTACCCAGAAAATCATCCTTTCCACAGTTTTTCCACAGAAGCGAGTTTAAAGACTATCACTCGTGACGATATGTTGAACTTTTATCGCCAACATTACCGTCCAGACACAACCACACTCGCTTTAGTGGGAGATTTTGACCCAGTGAAGGTGAAAGATTTGTTGAATCAAGCTTTTGGCAAATGGCAAGCTGAAGGTAAACCACCTGCGTTGAATTTGCCGAAAGTACCACTACCGCAAACTTCCACCCGCTTGAATAAAGTGATTCCCGGTAAAGCGGAGGCTGTAACTTACATTGGTTACAACGGCATTTCTCGCAAAGACCCACGTTTTTATGCTGCTTTGGTACTGAATCAAATTTTAGGCGGTGATACTTTATCTAGCCGTTTGGGTACAGAAGTGCGCGATCGCCTCGGTTTGACTTATGGTATCTACAGTGGTTTTGCTGCGGGGATAAATCCCGGCCCCTTCTTAATTGAAATGCAAACTGCGCCTACAGATGCCCAAAAAGCGATCGCCAGCACCCTCGCTTTACTCAAACAGTTACGCGAACAAGGCATTACTGAATCAGAATTAAATACTGCCAAACGTTCCATTACTAATAGCTATCCTGTGGAATTAGCTAACCCCAGCGAGGTTGCTAACATCATTTTAAATAATGCTGTTTTGGGTCTTTCACCCGCAGAAATCCGCGAATTTCCACGACGCATTCAAGCTGTAAATATGACGCAAATTCAACAAGTGATCCAAGAGTTAATTCAGCCAGAAAATGTGGTAATTGTTACGGCTGGCCCTGGTGATACAGCATCTAAGGGTAACTAAATCTTTGATTTGACTGGTATATGATGAATAGAAAGGAAGTGCGATCGCACTTCCTTTTTTGTTCTACACAGTTTAAAAACTTATACTCAGTTGCTTTCAGAAATAATATTTCCTACTCCCCCTTCCCTACTCCCAACTCCCACCCCAGGTTACTATCTTTGACTGCAACTTGGTAAGTAATCACACAGAATTAATTACACACATTCTTTTCCTGTTTCCCTTTCCCTGTTCACTGTTCCCTGTCTCCACGAATGAATTTAATTTTGTGCGACTACTTATTAGTATCAGCACTCAGCAATTTGCTATACCTTGTCAGCTAAATTAAAGGTAATCCCGTAGGATATATAGATGTTGAAGAGCATAACTACCTGTGGCTAATCAAGAAAACATCGCCGCATCCTTGGCGCGAACTCCTTTATATCAACTGGGTGTAGAACTTAAAGCCCGCCTGACCAGCTTCGGTGGTTGGGAAATGCCCGTACAATATAGCGGTATTACCAGCGAACATGAGGCTGTGAGAAATGCTGCTGGGATGTTTGATATTTCCCACATGGGCAAATTCACCCTAGAAGGTAAAAAAGTCATTGACCAACTCCAGGGTTTAGTCCCTTCTGACTTGAGTCGCTTACAAGCTGGTCAGGCGCAGTATACAGTATTATTAAATCCCCAAGGGGGAATTATTGACGATATTATTGTTTATTACCAAGGTGAAGAGAAAGTAGCGATCGTTGTCAATGCAGCGACCACTACCAAAGACAAAACTTGGCTATTGCAAAACCTCAACTTAGATGAAATTCAATTTCAAGACCTCTCACCCGAAAAAGTCTTAATTGCCCTGCAAGGGCCACAAGCTGAAAAATATCTCCAGCCATTAGTGGACGCAGACTTACAACCAATCAAAGCATTTGGTCATTTACAAACAACCATTTTGGGTCAACCCGCCTTCATCGCCCGTACAGGTTACACTGGCGAAGATGGCTTTGAAATCATGGTAGACCCAGAAGTAGGCATAGAACTATGGCGTAATTTATACAACGCTGGTGTCGTTCCTTGTGGACTAGGTGCCAGAGATACCCTCCGCCTCGAAGCTGCAATGGCACTTTACGGCCAAGACATCGACGATACAACCACACCCCTAGAAGCAGGTTTAGGGTGGTTAGTTCACCTTGATACCAAAGGTGATTTTATTGGTCGGTCAGTCTTAGAACAGCAAAAAGCCAACGGTGTGCAACGCCGACTCGTTGGTCTACAAATGCAAGGACGTAACATTGCCCGTCACGGCTATCAACTTTTATCCGCAGATCAAGTTGTTGGAGAAGTTACCAGTGGTACCATCTCCCCTACACTAGGCTATCCAGTCGCCTTAGCCTACGTTCCCACCAAACTTGCAAAGGTTGGTCAACAGTTAGAAGTAGAAATTCGCGGTAAAGCCTACCCCGCAGTAGTAGTCAAACGCCCCTTTTATCAGTCAAAAACAAAAAAATGAAGTATAAAGGCTGAAATTTAATACTTCATACTTCACACTTCACACTTCACACTTTCTGCTTCATCCTTTGCTGCTTTTAAGGAATAATGTGTTGTGAACTACTCAAGCTACAGTAAACCTGATTATTAAATATGACCAGCATTACTGTTAGAACAATAATTTTTCTGAGATGGGAAGGTAAGTAATATGTCTGGATATCCTGAAGATTTCAAATACACAGACACTCATGAATACGTACTGCTAGATGGTGAAATTGCTACTATTGGCATTACTCAATTTGCCGTGAATCAACTAGGTGATATCGTGTTTTTAGAGCTGCCAGAAGTTGGTGCTAGTATTGCCAAGGGTGATGAAATTGGTACAGTTGAATCAGTGAAAGCTGTTGAAACACTCTATTCACCAATCACTGGCTCAGTGGTAGGACGTAATGATGAAGTAATTGATGATCCCGAAGTAGTGTCGCAAGACCCCTATGGAGAAGGCTGGTTTTTGAAAGTGCGCGTTGATGACCCAAGTGAAC
Organism: Nostoc sp. TH1S01; assembly: GCA_018993265.1. GTDB lineage: Bacteria > Cyanobacteriota > Cyanobacteriia > Cyanobacteriales > Nostocaceae > Nostoc_B. The sequence goes on along the minus strand of JAGKSW010000069.1, from coordinate 10,199 downwards.
TTGATAATGCTTTAACTGCAAGTCAGTATAGTGCTTTAGTAGAAGGCGCGTGAGAAGTATGAAGTTTGAAGGGTGAAATGTGAAATTTTATGGTTCATCCTTCAGCTTTTCCTTTGGTGTTGGCTTGTTAAAAGTATTTTTTATTGCAAAATATGAAATAGTTGCGTCCGGAGTTCAATTTGTGGTATTTCATGCACCTCAAGCCAAGTCTACCATCCCAGAAAATTCACAGTCATCCTCTAGTTTTGTTCAACGACATATAGGCCCTAACACCCATGACATTCAGCAAATGTTAGAAGTTCTGGGTTTTGTCAGCCTAGATGACCTCATCGATCGCACAGTACCACAAGCCATCCGATCGCAGCAAACGCTACAATTACCCGACGCACAAAGTGAGTACGCAGCCCTAGCAAAGTTAAAAAATATTGCAGCTAAAAATCAAGTGTGTCGTTCATACATCGGTATGGGATATTACGACTGCGTTACCCCGCCGGTAATTGGTCGTAATATCTTAGAAAATCCTGGGTGGTACACTGCATACACACCCTATCAGCCAGAAATTGCCCAAGGACGGTTAGAAGCCCTGCTGAATTTCCAAACCATGATTATTGACTTAACAGGTTTGGAAATTGCCAACGCTTCCTTACTCGATGAAGCCACCGCCGCCGCCGAAGCCATGAGTCTGAGTTATGGTGTCAGCAAAACCAAAGCCCATAACTACTTTGTTTCCCGTGACTGTCATCCCCAAACCATTGATGTCTTGCAAACACGGGCTAAACCTCTAGGAATCAATATCATCGTCGGCGACCATCAAACCTTTGATTTTGCTGAACCGATTTTTGGCGCAGTCTTGCAATACCCAGCCACCGACGGCACTATTTACGACTATCGCGCCTTTATCGAAAAAGCCCATGCAGTCGGGGCGTTAGTCACAGTCGCCGCCGACCCCCTCAGCCTAACTTTACTCACCCCGCCCGGTGAATTTGGTGCGGATATTGCTGTAGGTAGTACTCAACGCTTTGGTATTCCCTTGGGTTTTGGGGGGCCTCATGCAGCTTACTTCGCCACCAAAGAAGAGTATAAACGCCAAGTTCCAGGACGCATTGTCGGCATATCCAAAGATGTCAACGGTAAGCCTGCATTACGTCTAGCACTGCAAACCCGCGAACAACACATCCGTCGAGAAAAAGCTACAAGTAATATTTGTACCGCCCAGGTTCTACTGGCGGTAATGGCGGGTATGTACGCTGTTTATCATGGGCCAGAGGGACTGAAGAATATTGCCGAAAATATTCACCAGTTAACTGTAATTTTGGCAGCAGGCTTAAAGCGTCTGGGTTACAAAATTAGTTCGGAAAATGTCTTCGATACACTGCGCGTAGAATTAGGTACACACAACCTCGAAACGATTCTGGCAGGTTGCCAAGCCAGAAATATCAACATCAGAATTTTTGATGAGACTGCTGTTGGTATCTCTTTAGATGAGACAACTACATCAGCAGATTTAATCGACCTGTGGCAGATTTTTGCTGGTAAAGATGAATTACCTTTCACCATAGAAGAATTAACAAATTCCACTGGCGATATTTTGCCACGCCGTCAAAGCAGCTACCTCACCCATCCCGTATTTAACCGCTATCACTCCGAAACAGAGTTGTTGCGTTATCTGCACAAACTAGAAACAAAGGACTTATCGCTAACAACATCGATGATTCCTCTAGGTTCCTGCACAATGAAGCTAAACGCAACCGCCGAAATGATTCCGGTGAGTTGGGAGGAATTTGGTAAAATACATCCTTTTGCACCACCATCACAAACGCGGGGTTATCAAATTCTCTTCCAGCAGCTTGAGGCTTGGTTAGCCGAAATTACTGGGTTTGCGGGAATTTCTCTGCAACCAAATGCAGGTTCCCAAGGAGAATACGCCGGACTGTTGGTCATTCACGAATATCATGCTAGTCGCGGCGAAGCACACCGCAACATCTGTTTAATTCCCACCTCCGCGCATGGAACCAACCCAGCCAGTGCGGTAATGTGTGGGATGAAGGTTGTGCCGGTTGCCTGCGATGCTGACGGTAATATTGATGTAGCAGACCTCAAAGCCAAAGCCGAAAAGCATAGTAGTGAACTGGCGGCGTTGATGGTGACATATCCTTCAACTCACGGCGTATTTGAGGAAGCCATTCAAGAAATTTGTGAAGTGATACACCGTCACGGTGGACAAGTATACATGGATGGGGCAAACATGAACGCCCAAGTTGGGTTGTGTCGTCCCGGCGATATTGGTGCAGATGTTTGTCACTTAAATCTGCACAAAACCTTCTGTATTCCTCATGGTGGCGGCGGCCCTGGTATGGGGCCAATTGGTGTCGCATCCCATCTCGTACCCTTCCTCCCAGGACACGCCGTAGTTCCCATCAATAAACCCACTCCCCACTCCCCACTCCCCACTCAGCACTCAGCACTCAGCACTCAGCACTCAGCACTCAGCACTCAGCACTCAACAGGCGCAGTCGCCGCTGCACCTTGGGGTAGTGCCAGCATCTTGGTAATTTCTTGGATGTATATTGCCATGATGGGGGCGGCTGGGTTGACCCAAGCTACGAAAGTGGCAATTCTCAATGCCAACTATATTGCCAAGAGACTGGAAAACTACTATCCAGTTTTGTACAAAGGCAAAAATAACTTAGTTGCCCATGAGTGTATTTTAGATTTGCGATCGCTCAAAAAATCCGCCAACATCGATATTGATGATGTTGCTAAACGGTTAATGGACTATGGTTTCCATGCACCGACAGTCTCCTGGCCTGTGGCTGGAACTATCATGGTAGAACCCACAGAAAGCGAATCTAAAGAAGAATTAGACCGTTTTTGTGATGCCTTGATTGCTATTCGTCAAGAAATCACCGACATCGAATCCGGCAAAATGGATATTGAAGATAATCTCTTGAAAAACGCACCCCACACTGCCGAAAGTCTCATCGCTGGCGAATGGACTCATCCCTATTCCCGCGAACAAGCTGCTTACCCCGCACCTTGGACACGGGAAGCAAAATTCTGGCCTAGTGTCGGTCGTATTGACGCAGCTTTCGGTGACAGGAATTTTGTTTGTTCTTGTTTGCCTATGGAGGCGTACTCACAATAAATAATAATGTAAGAGGCTGTGCTGACTTAGCAATAGTCAACTTTTGAACCAAAAAGTTCAAGTGGAAAGTATGTATAACCAGAAAAGCTGTCTTGTGTAGCCAGCTTTTCTAACTTCATACTTCACACTTCATACTTCAGTTGACACCTCAACCAAGGTGCTACCCTATCATGATTGATAGTCTGATTCATGCTTATACCCCGCTTTTCGTTTGGGTTGGGATAGGACTACTAGGCTCTCGGTTAACTCCTGATAGTTTTCTCAAGTGGCTTGGTAATGGCTTGTACTGGGTGGGAGTGCCATTACAAATTTTAGTTTTGGCACGTCATACTGACCTATCTCACGGCCTTGTCATCCCCGGAGTAGCAGTTGGAGTATTACTGTTGAGTCTGATTTTAGCGTTGTTGATTTGGCAAACTTTACAATGGTTCAAAAATCAAAAACAGCCATCTTCCGACTTGGCAGTGGACATTCCATTGATGCAAGCCAGTTTGGGCAGTTTCATTCTAGCTGCCATTTTAGGTAATACTGGTTTTGTCGGACTCACACTCACCCAAGTCTTAACTAGTCCAAAAAACAACGACTGGGCAGTATTATTTAGCGTTACCAACAATGTAATTGGTACTTATGGTATTGCTGTTTTAATTGCCAGCTATTTTGGCAAAAGCACAATCAATAACCACTGGTGGACTCAGTTACGCGATTTAGTCACAGTTCCTAGCTTGTGGACGTTTTTTCTCGGCTTGAGTACTCAATTTATCCCATTACCAGCAATAGTTGAGTCAGGATTAGAACAAGCTGTTTGGGTAGTTATTGCCTTAGCTTTGTTACTCGTAGGACTACGCCTAGGTACAATCACTGGCTGGAAAAGTTTAAAAATTGCCTCCGTTGCCAGTGTGCTAAAAGTATTTATCGTACCTGTATTAGTAGGCTTGGGTGCCACCTTTTTAGGTGTAGCTGGCGAAGAACGTCTAGTGCTGGTGTTAATGTCGGGAACACCTACAGGTCTGTCTGTACTCATTTTGGCAGAAGTGTATGACTTAGATCGCAACTTATTAGCCAGCAGTATTGCTTTAACTTTTGTCGGTTTATTTATGGCACTACCTTTGTGGCTGGTCTGGTTCAGCTGATTGGCTGCAAATACTTTAATCATTTTTGATACAACTACTAGTTGGGTAATCCATATTAGGACACCATAATGTATCGGCGAAGCAAGGGTTAGCTCAAAAATCTTCCAATCCTGTCATAGACAGTCTAGTTTTTGCTTGACTGGATGTAATGTTTCACTTATGGAATGATTATCATTGGCGATCGCATCCCAAAAAATATAGCTTATTCTTTAGAATGTTTATTGACATAATATTATGGTGTTTAAAAATATCTGCTGTAGTTCGCAAGGCCTAGCACTGATTATTTAGTTTGTATAGTAACAAAAGTAAGGAATTATATTATATTTCTATGACTATCAAGAATACAGCGAGAAATTCTCAGAGGTGGCCAGTAACTCGCCATACTAAAAATCTTTTTTATGGGATATTTGTATCTTTCCCCCTAGCTTTGGCATTGCCAGCAGAGGCTTTGCAAGTGCAGTTATCTCCTAGTAATCCGCAGTTGGGAGATACCCTGTCGGTAATGATTGATGTCAATCAAGAAAATAATCAGCAACCAACAGTAGTAGTAGGAGAGAAAACTTACCCAGCCTTTGCCGTTGCACCTAACAAATATCGTGCATTCATTCCCACAACTCCCCTAGAAACAGCAGGAAATAGAACCTTAAAAATCGCTGGAGATGGTCAAGTACAGAACTTAACAGTCAAAGTGCGATCGCGCAAATTTCCTGTACAACGCATCACTCTCCCACCAGGTAAATCTGCCGATGGAGCCACTGAATACGAACTCAAGCGTGTAGCCGCTTTCAAAGCTTTGCAAACCCCAGAAAAATATTGGAACGGTAAATTTATTGCGCCAAGTAAAGCGCGAATTAGTACAATTTATGGTGTACGCCGTTACTATAATGGTAAATTTGCAAAAGACTATTATCATCGGGGTGTGGACTACGCCGGAGCCGCAGGTTCACCTGTAACTGCCCCAGCACCTGGGCGAGTTGCTTTAGTGGGTAAAGTATCTCAAGGTTTCCGAGTTCATGGCAATGTAGTTGGCATTGATCACGGTCAAGGAGTGACCAGCATATTCATGCATTTAAGTCGCATTAACGTCAAGGAAGGCGATTTTGTAAAAGCTGGTCAATTAATTGGCGCAATTGGTTCAACAGGTGCTTCTACAGGGCCACATTTGCACTGGGGTTTATATGTCAATGGCCAATCTGTTGACCCAGTACCCTGGCGAACACAGGTTTTTGAATAATAAATATGAATTAAATAGTGTGTGTGCATAATTTGTATATTATGCGCCGATAATTGGGCAAGATAAATTGGATTTGTACCGTCCTTACCTTACTTGGGTGGCTTAAACAAGATGAGCGTTATGAGTATTGAAAAAATTGTAGAACAAGCTCTTCAGGATGGTTATCTCACCCCAGCTATGGAAGCAGAAGTTGGGCGAATTTGTGATAACGCATCGGAACTCTCGATAGAAGAGTATATGGCCCTGGATCGATTAATGGGAGCCCTATTAACGGGTGAGGTAGTGGCGGTACCTCGCAAACAATTTATCAACGTCATGGAAGAATTGGTGTTGACGGAAGCGATCGCCCGCGTTGCTGAAATTGAAGCTACCAGCGAAAGTTCTTTAGATGTGGGCGATATTGCTGCCTATGCCCTCAACCGCTTACCGCCTTTATATGCGACCACAGAAGAAGGCGCTAACTACCAACGTATACGTGCTAAAGCCGAACTACAAGAGTTAATTTCCCAACAAGTCAACGAAGCGATTAGTCGTAACCTTGACCAACCTAATGTTGGAGATAACAGAACTCCTGTTTTGGCGAAAAATACTGGTAATGAAGTTCTTCGGCAAGTTAGTACCTTACTCCAAGTCTATGCTCCTAGCTTTGAGCAAAAATGAATTTTGGTTAATAGTCAATGGTCAATGGTCAGGATGTTTTGACTATGAACTCTTGACTATGGACTGTTGACTAATCACGTACTGTTACCAATGTGCCAACTTGAACTTGGTCGTATAACAAACGCACATCAGAATTACGCATCCTCAAGCAACCGTGAGAAATAGCAGTTCCTAACAGATGAATGTCTGGTGTGCCGTGAAAACCAATTTCGTTACGTCCATCTGTCCAAAAGCCAATCCAGCGTTCACCCAAAGGACTATCGCTGCCTGGAGGAAATACTTTGCCAGTAATGGGATGTCGCCAAATCGGATCATGTTGCATATTCATTACTTGGAAAGAACCAGTAGGTGTTTCCCAACCTTTTTTACCTATAGCAATTGGGTAACTGGCTATCACCAAATCTCCTTTGTACACATAAGTGCGGCGATCGCTTAAATCAACTACTACTTGGGTTTTCATTCCCAGTTTATTTGCAGTTTTTTGTTGAGTGGAAAACTGGGTAAAAAAGGATTTTGGTTGTTCATCAGTGTAGCGATTCTCTCTTTGTTCTGGCTGAACACTCACTAATCGCCTGTTATTGGGTATATCAGTGTCCCTAGCTACATTTTGGATCACTGTACCTGATTTATTATTAGAACTCCGCTGCGGATTTTGTTCTGGAACGAATTCACCAGAATTGGTAGACGCGCCAAAGGCTGTTTCCCCTATACTCCCAGGAAATTTCCGATTAACATCTGAACTATCTGACTGTTGTTGCGTTGTCGTAACTCGCCAATGGACAGCTAAAGATAAGATGGCTGTACCAAAACAGAGAAACATTGCTATACGCGTTAAAGATTCATTTCTTAGCATTGCGATCGCCTATTATTTATCCCTGACAGATCCATCTCTTGCAATAATTGAATGCGCTCATCATCCAATTATCAATAATTTATAAATAATTATCTGTTTCCTTATAAATTTGCCAATCTTTCTGGGCAAACTATGTTTAAGCGGATGTCCCAGCAAATCAAACTTCTGGTGAGAAACCTTCATTACTGAAAAGACAGAGCGAAGGTTTACTCCGTTCAGGCTTTTTTCTAGAACTCTCCAAGTGCAGCAATCAATCATTAATGGTGTGGGTGGGAGAAAATCCATGTTTGAAAAACTATTGCTAGCAATCACAATCACATTTTCCATTAATTTCTTTCTTCAAGTTCGGATACCAAATCCAGCTAAGACCGGTGTTATTTATCAAGAAAATCCAGAAAAAAAGACAATTCTGGTAATTAGACCAGACAAATAACATTCCTTTTCAAGGATGCCAGCAGAAATTCATAATTAATAATTATGAATTTTTGCTAGTTTCATAATCTTTGGCAACAATCACCAAAAACAAGATTCTACTCTACCCTTAGTGAAGTTACCACGATCTCTAAAACAGTCTAACGACTTCTTAAACCTCAATTCAGTATTCAAAGTAGAAGCTCAGAAGTTTAACTATTTGTCTGTCAGCAGATCCAGATTTTTTCCCTCAAGCTTCAGCAGTGCCAGTTCTGATTTGCTACCCTTAATATCTCGTATGATCATTTCAACTCAATTACATAATATTTTTTATTTGTCAAGCGTAAATAGCCAGTTGCTACCAGCCGCACAATTATACGTAAAACTTCTATAAGTACCAATGTGGCAAAATCAGGCTGAAAACATTACTTTTTCCTCAAAAGCTAGAATTTAGCACCATTGTTGGAACTCGGAATCTCACCTAAATTCTATACTTTCATGTTCCAGTCATTAATCCGGCACTTAAATCAGGAACATCCCGTAATTTAGTAGGTCTAATAGTAAGGGATGATTTAAAGCCAATACGATCTATGAGTCAATCGATTGCTGTATCCTGGTCAACGGTTGATGCGAAGTGTTCAGAAGCATCGGTGCAAGTTGACAAACTCTCAAATCACGATCTCATTTTGCGCTGTCAAGCGGGATTGCGTCCAGATCGTGCTGCGTTTGCAGAACTTCTGCGCCGCTATCAGACCCAAGTAGATAGGGTTTTATACCACCTAGCGCCTGATTGGGCAGATAGAGCCGATTTGGCTCAAGAAGTTTGGATTCGAGTTTATCGGAATATTAACCGATTACAAGAACCTGCCAAGTTTCGCGGTTGGTTAAGCCGGATTGCCACTAACTTGTTTTACGATGAATTGCGTAAACGCAAGCGGGTTGTCAGTCCATTATCTCTAGATGCTCCCCGTGCGGTAGATGATGGCGAAATGGATTGGGAAATTGCTGGTGATACTCCAGGGCCAGAAGAGGAGTTGACCACCAGAGAATTTTACGAACAACTGCGAGAAGCGATCGCTGACTTACCAGAAGTGTTTCGGACTACTATTGTCTTAAGAGAAATCGAAGGCATGGCCTATGAAGAAATCGCCGAAATCACAGGGGTTTCTTTGGGTACGGTAAAATCAAGAATAGCCAGAGCCAGATCCAGACTGCAAGCGCAATTGCAAAATTATCTAGATATCTAAAATTACAATCTCTTTCCTTTGTTTAATGCCATAATTTAAACATTGATTAAGAATTGTAAGGAATCAAAAAGCCTGCTGCTGTCGTCAGGAGAAAAAAATCAGGAATTTATCACTGAATTTTTGAGAATTGCTGGCTGGCATTACCCGTGTATGAATTAGTAATAATGTTAAGATGACTACTGATTCTCAGTTTAACGACCGTTCCCATTTGCAACTTCCTGGAGATTTGTCAGAAGGGATGGATCAACATACCAATGAATCAACGGGTACTAAGGATATGGTGAAGCGCGATCGCTTCGAGTTATTGAGTGCATACCTCGATGGAGAGGTAACAGCTACAGAACGCAGGCAAGTAGAAGAATGGTTGGCAAATGATGCCTCTGTTCAGTGCCTATATGCCAGATTATTAAAACTGCGCCAAGGTTTACGGACTTTACCAGTCCCAGACACCACACCATCACCAGAAGTCACAGCCCAAAAAGTTTTCTCTCGTTTGAGCCGTCGCTCACGTTTGGCCTGGACATTTGGTGGTGCGGCGGTTGCTGCTTGTTTTATTAGTGTAGTTTCAGGTTTATTACCTGGGAATGAATTAAGAACACCGCAACTGGCGCAAAAACCACAACTAGAAATAGAATCCCCATCAACAGCCAAAACATCCGCTACCCCCACAGCACCGCTGATGGTGGCGATAAATAATCCAGTGATTGAAATTCCCAAAGCAGCAGTTACTACGCCAGAAAAAACTATTGACTTCAAGCAGCCTGGACTGAACAAAATCGATCCAGACTTAAATTAACCTCAAGTTAACAATTTTGGATTTTAGATTCCTTTGACGAAGAAATTCGGGAGCTTCAGACCTGTTTAAATTTTGGCTCTTGAATTTTCCATCCAAAATCCAAAATTTAAATTCTAAAATTCGGTGAGCGTTAAACCGCAAGCACTCCACCAGCCATCGGCTAAAAAAGTGCCGTTGAACTGGTTAACAAGCTCTAAACTCATCACATAAACCCAAGCCCAATCCAGAAATTCGCCTTGGGGAGTGTATACTTCGATTTTTAGGCGATTGTAAAGATTTTCTGAGATTGGTCTATTGGGTTGGTAATCTTCTAGATAATCTAGAGCTTGTAAAACCTTTGGTTCGGAGAAAGAAAGTAAATAGCCGTAGACTTGATTTTGTCCCGATGTGATTGCTGGGTAGCCCATAGGTAAAGCAAACAGCTTACCTAATACGACTGCCATTTTGGTATTTATTACCTTTCCTGCACAATATTTTTGTTGACAACTCCCCGCCTTTAACGGCGGAGATTCTTCCTTCACCCAGCGTTGCCTCTAAAAGCAGTGCCTTTAGATGGTCTTACACGTTGTCCAGAAGCAGTAGCGAGATGCCCTCCCGCCAAAAGTCGTAAACCTTCATCTCTAATTGAGCAGGCGGCGTTAATGTCCCTGTCGTGCCTAGTTTTGCAGTTTTCACAAGTCCAGAATCTTACATCAAGAGGTAAACTACCAACTTGATTGAGGC
>JAGKSW010000068.1 GCA_018993265.1 Nostoc sp. TH1S01 | reverse complement strand
GAAAGGGGCTTTTTTGATTTATAAAGGGACTTCCAGAGAATAAAATATACAATCTATAATAATGATAATCATTCTGGTGGAGGAAGGGAGGGGTTGCAGTTGGCAACCCCTCCCTTCCGTTTTTGTAGTAAATTCAAAGATGATTCGATTTTTGGATGTGCATAGGTGTCAATGGAATTAACGGATTCACTAAAACACTTGTTGAAGGAAACTGCACAGCAATTAAAAGGGGCAGCCAAACGCAGATTCATCGCACAAACAGTTGTGGCGTTAGGATATGGAGGTCAGTATGCGGCAGAGCGAGAGTTAGGATGGAATCGCGTAACTATTGGTAAAGGAATTAAAGAATTAAATACTGGGATTACTTGTTTTGATAATTATCGAGGTAGAGGACGCAAAAAAGCAGAAGAAATTTTGCCGAACCTTTTAGAGGATATCAAAAAATTGGTTGATTCTCTTTCGCCAAATAGACCCAACTTTTAAAAGCCAGAGACTTTACACACGCCTGTCGGCTGCCCAAGTGAGAAATCAATTAATATATAAGTTTGGTTATAGTGAGGAAGAATTACCGACTGAAGAAACAATTCGTGTAAAGTTAAATGATTTGGGATATCGCCTTAAACGAGTTGCCAAAATTCAACCTCAAAAAAAATTCCTGAAACTGACGCAATCTTCGACCAATTAGCTAGAGTTCATCAAGAAGCTTCAGAGGATTCAAGCATTTTACGCTTAAGTTTGGATGCAAAGGCTCGTGTTAAGATTGGCTCATTTGACCGTGGTGGTAGAAATCGAGTGCCGACGGCAATTGATGACCATGATTTTCATCCAAAAACAACTGTGACTCCTTACGGTATATTTCTTCCAGAGTTAGATGAACTATTCTTGTATTTTACTGAATCAAAAGTTACTAGCGATTTTATAGTTGATATTTTAGAGGATTTTTGGAAGTTCCAAAGTTGGCGATTTCCGGAAATTAAAACTTTACTTATTAATCAAGACAATGGAGGACAGAATAACTCTCGGCGTACTCAGTTTATGAAACGTATAGTTGAATTTTCTCAAACACATCAACTAAATATACGTTTAGCATATTATCCTCCGTATCACAGCAAATATAACCCAATTGAAAGAACTTGGGCTATATTAGAAAATCATTGGAATGGCAGCATCTTAGATGAAGTAGAAACCGCATTAAATTTTGCTAAAACTATGGCTTGGAATGGCAAACATCCAGTTGTTAAGTTAGTTACTCAAACTTATGCTACTGGAGTGCGTTTAACTAAAGAAGCCATGCAAGAAATTGAAAATAAAATTTCACGGTTGACTAATTTTGGTCAAGAGAATTTACCAAACTTAGGCAAGTGGTTTGTTGATATTTGTTACGGAGCAACGTAATTGTCAAAAGTTAAATAACGGTTTTTCACAGCAATAGCCATTCTGCTCACTGCGCTATGCGTATTCTTGAGTGCAGATATTTATCTTGCATATATTTTGGGGGGAGAGAGCAGTTGCCGACGGCAACTGCTCTCTCCCCCTTCAGAATGATTATCATTTTTATTGCTTGTATATTTTATTCTCTGGAAGTCCCTAATAATCCTTCTAAGGCTGCGGCGGTTTGTCGCAATTGAGCAATTTGTTGCATAATCGCCCAATACTGTTGTTGTAATTGCCCTGTCAGGGTTTCGGTTTCTGGTTCCATCTCCAAAATATTACGGATGTGGTTGAGTTGGAACCCTTGTTGCTTCAGCGCCACAATTCTTTGCAACCGGATGACATCTTGTTCTGTGTAGAGACGATAGTTACTAGGCGATCGTACTGGTTGCGGCAACAAACCTAATTTATGGTAATGTCTCACCATCCGCGGTGTAATGCCACCTCCAACTGCTTCCGTTAGTTCTTTGATTGTTAAAGAACAATTATTCATACATCAAAGGTAAGCTCACTACATACTATATTTTTATCTGTAGACAATATCACTTTAATTTAATAAGTACGGATAGTAGATCCCTGACTTCTTCAAAGAAGTCAGGGATCTCACCCAGTTAGCTAAAACCCTTGCAACTGTTTCTCAGTCACCCAAGCAGCATGAAACCCATAAGGTACACGTTGGGGAATTAACACTCGTGCTACAGGCTCACCAGTAATATCTTGAGCATTCATCACCAACAATTCAGAAGTATTGGCTGTCTCATCGTGGACAAAAGTCATTAACCAACCATCATCTTCAGTTGTTCCATTGGGACGCGCTACAAATACAGACTCACCGCCATAACGCCCTTGCCCAAATACATTGATTTGGGCGGTACCATGATGAAAGTCGTATTTTATTACACCTTCAAACAAAGGCACAGGAGTAGGTGCGCTTTTATTAACGTAGCCATAGCGAGTTTGTCGTCCCAACAAGTTTTCGTTGATGCGGGGAAATTCTCCAGCAATGTCATCTAACCTGGACTCAGATACAGCCCCAGTCTTCAGGTTAAACCGCCATTGATGTAGTCGGGGAATATTAGCATCGGGATCATCAACGCCATTAAAACCCAACACAGAAGTAGAACTCATCCGACAGGCTATTAGTACTACTTCATCACCTTGTTCATAGGCGTTGAGGGTATGAAACACGTAGCAAGATGGACTCTCAAACCAGCGAATATTGCTGTTATCGCCGTGACGTGGGAGAATGCCAAAGCGACTTGGGCGATCGCACTCAAACATGATCATTGGTTTTCCCTGCTGTATCCGTGCTGGATTGAAGCTCAAGGGTAAATCCATGAAAATTGTATAGTTTTCTGTAATGGCAAAATCATGCATCATTACAGGTTCGGGAATTTCAATGGGTACAGTTGATAACAACTCTCCAGCGGCGGAAACTATGCCATATTGCAAATATGGGGGCGTAAACGAATAGCCAAAAAACACCATTTCACCCGTAATTGGATCTACTTTTGGGTGTGCCGTAAAAGGAGAAATAAGTTTGCCATTATAAGTGTGTTCGCCAATTGTCTTTAACTCAGGCACTTGAATTGCATGAGGCGCACCAGCTTCCCAGACGGCTAACAACTGGCCACCATGCCAAACTAAGGCAGTATTGGCAGTATTCCCTGATATATGAGGATAATCTGTCTGTGGTGGTTCGAGCAACCCAGTTAATATCGCTTTACCCGCTTCATGTTCTGCTTGCCATTTTTGCGTCTGCACATAACGGTTGCGATAAACAGCTTTACCTTCGCTAATTCTGACACCGTGCAGCATCCCATCTCCATCAAACCAGTGATATTGACCAATGGGTGAGTACTGAGGATTAGGGCCATTCCGCAAAAACATCCCTGATAGTTCCGGTGGTAGTTTACCAATTACTTGCAGGTTCTCCGCAGTAATTTCTTCCCTAACTGGTGCAAAGTTGCCATCAAGATATGGATTAACTGCTGTTTTGGTCATGATGTTGTCTACGAAACTCTGTGAATTTGCAAGAGTACTTATTTAATGATGACAATATCAAAGCCATACTTCTCATTATTGATACCAAGTTGCAGTCAAACATAGTAATCTGGGGTGGGAGTAAGAAGGAGCCACTGCGTTGCGGAGCCAGTTGCGTGGGCGGGTTCCCCGACTTGAGCAAACTGGCGTGAGGTTTCCTCCGTTGTAGCAAGTGGCGTTGGGGAGTAGGAATACTATTTCTGAAAGCAACTTGGTATGAGATGGAAACTTTGGCCGCAGCAATAATGTGCTGGAGCCGTTAATCGTAACGGAACATCCAGAATCAATTAGTAGGGATTCATACCCACCACTAATTAAAGCTAAATTTTGATTTTTGAAGTCTATTTCAATAACTCGCTGATCAAGCGATCGCTTTCTTCAATTCAAATAACTCTTATCAAGTATGTAGGGTGCGCTAACAGTGTTAACGCACCCTACAAAATTTAATAGATTTTTTACAAAAGTAGATACATCTAAATCAAACCTACAGATGCAAATCTCCGAAATATTGATAACTTCGCAAGCGTTACTTTTTTGAGGAAATAGACACGCTGTGAATCTTTAACCAAATATTTACTTATTATCTAAATTTATGATTGTTGATGTCCCTTGGCATCGCATTCTTTATGCCAACAGCGTTTGAGCAATCCAATCCGCCAGCTATGGGCAAATCGTTGGGGATTTAATTCTAATGGATAATCACGGCTAAATAAAGGTTGGTTAAGATACTGCCAAAGAGGAAATTTAATCTTGGTGTGTTTTTCTGCCATAAGAGGAACAAATGAAATATATATAAGCGATCGCGTTATCCACAGTAGTGGAAATTTTTACTATAAACTGCCACTTACTGATTTTCTAGTTAAAGATGACATGATAAGTATTCAGTTGTCCTGGTGACAATTGCGGAATTTTACGTAAAGTTTTCTGTCCAGTTCGTTGGACTCTAAATGATGCTCAAAGTTCCTAAAGCTTAAGACTACGTTGTTGTAACGGTAATCGCTGGCGGTTGTACTGAGTTCGTTGCTCAGATAGGTGGCTGTTTTTCAGGGAGATTCTAAGTTCTGTTTATTGTCGCAACACATTTATATATCCTGAAACCAACACTTGAGTTACTATGTCTGCTATTGCTTTTATGCATTTGCGTGGGGAGTAGTCAAAAATTAATATGGCAACAGTTATCAGTAAGCAGAGCATCGAGAAGTTAGTTGGAATTGCCGAGCAATTTGTACTTCAGGGTAATGTTAAGAGTGTGACAGCATTTGGCAGTGGCAATATCAATGACACCTTTTTAGTGACTCTCGATTCTGGAACAACACAGCATTTTGTCTTGCAACGCATCAATACCCAAGTATTTCGTCAGCCGCAACTGATTATGCAGAATATGCGGATTTTTAGTGATCACGTTTATCAGCGTTTGCAATGCACACCCCTCAATCGTCGTTGGGAAGTACCACGAGTTTTGTCAACTCAGAATGCTCAAGACTATTGCATTGAAACTGATGGCTCTTTTTGGCGAGCAATTAGCTTTATTCCAGACTCGCAGTCTTTTGACACGATGCCAAATATCGGATATGCCAAAGAAATTGGCTATGCTCTGGGGATGTTTCATAATTTGATCAGCGATTTACCACCAGAAAAATTTGCCGATACCCTTGCAGGTTTCCACATTACACCGCTTTACCTACGTCATTATCAAGAAGTTTTAGCCAACACCAATCCAAAATCATCTCCAGAAGTCAATTATTGCTTGCAGTTTGTGCGCGATCGCACCACTTTTGCAAATATCCTAGAAAATGCTAAAGCTCAAGGTCTACTGCCATTACGCTTGATGCACGGCGATCCTAAAATTAACAATGTCATGTTTGATACGCCAACTCAAAAAGCTGTCAGCGTGATTGACCTTGATACTGTGAAGCCAGGATTAGTACATTACGACATTGGTGACTGTTTGCGCTCTGGCTGCAATCTGGTTGGGGAAGAAACTGAGCAATGGGATAGTGTTTATTTTGACACAGATTTATGTGCTGGAATTTTACAAGGTTATCTGGCGGTAGCTAAGGCGTTTTTGACGGAAAATGATTACGCCTACATGTACGATGGCATTCGCTTGATTGCCTTTGAATTAGGATTAAGGTTTTTTACCGATTACTTAGCTGGGAACGTTTATTTTAAAGTCAAGCATCCAGAACATAACTTAGCAAGGGCGATCGTTCAGTTTAAGCTCACCGAAAGTATCGAATCCCAAGAAAGCCAGATTCGCAAGATTATTCAGGATATGAAATGAACGAGCAAAAATTCACTTTGCAACCTTTTACCTCCGACAATTTGCTACCAAATGTGCAAATTATCGGTAATATTGCCCGAAATGATCATAAACTGACTATTAGTTACAAGTTAATTGGCGATTTAACAGACATTATCATTGATTCTCCATCAGATACGCCAACCCGAAAAGACGGACTGTGGGAAGATACCTGCTTTGAGTTTTTTGTTGGGATGAAAGAGTTAGAACGCTATTGGGAGTTTAACCTTTCCCCCGCTGGACACTGGAATGTCTATCGCTTTGATGGCTATCGTCAAGGAATGCAAGCGGAAACGGCTTTTACAACTCTGCCATTCTACGTTGAGCATCAGGCTGATATTTTAGCCCTGAATTTAGATGTAGATTTGGCTAAAATCGTGGCATCTAACCAAGATATTGATGTCGCAATCACGACTGTGGTGAAACAAAAAAATCATCAAGTGTCTTATTGGGCATTAGCTCATAAAGGTGATAAAGCTGATTTTCACTTGCGAAATAGTTTTTTAATTTGTTTATGAACTAACAAAAAGCGGCAGATGGATTGACGAAATCCAGACACAGAAGGCGATTACCTACCCTAAAACAGTATGAGGGGTCTAACCCTTCAGGGGTATGACCCAGCAGTCATAATGCAAGCTGCAAAAATACAATTTTATTAATCGATTACTTTGTTCAGGGTTTTATAGGCTATAAATTAAAGCGATCGCCACCACGGAACTGCGATCGCTTTTTATTTTGGGCATTGAGATGAGCCACAGTTTAATTTTTTACTTGTGAACAAGTCCAGCAATTGCGGCGATTAATTTGGCAGGATCGGCTGGTTTGGCGATATGCAGTTGAAATCCGGCGGCAAATACTAGTTGTTGTGTTGTCTCAGCAGCGTAAGCAGTCAGAGCGATCGCTGGAATTGTACCACCTTGCTCAGGTGGGAGCGATCGGACTTTGCGAATCAATGCGTAGCCATCCACATCTGGCATACCTAAATCACTTAAGAGTAAATCTGGCGGAGACTGTGCTATGGCTTCCAAGGCTGTATCAGCAGATGACGCTGTGGTGACGATGGCTCCTTGCTGTTCCAAAAAAAATGCCATAAATTCCCGTGTATCCATATCGTCATCGACGATTAACAGCTTCATACCTTCTAGCGGCTGAGAAATCATCGAGAAGGGATAAGAATTGCCAACAAATTTTTTTTCGACTGTAACTAACTCTTGACTGGGTGCCTGGGCTGGTAAACAAACTGTAAATGTTGCGCCTTGTCCTTCGCCAGGACTTTCCGCCCAAACTCTCCCACCATGTAATTCAACTAATTGGCGAACAATTGCTAAACCCAGCCCTAATCCACCTGATCTGCGGGTGATGCTACTATCTGCTTGACGAAAATACTCAAAAACATACGGTAAAAATTCTGGACTAATACCTTTACCTGTATCTTGAACTTGGATTTGGACTTGTGAATTAATCTGTTTTAAGTAAACATTAACCTGTCCGCCTTCTGAGGTAAATTTGACGGCGTTAGATAACAAATTCCAAATAACTTGTTGCAAGCGACCGCTATCACCTTTTACCTTGCCAATGGTGGCATCGAGATGCAATTGAATTTGAATTGACTTAGCTTCTGCTGCTAATTGTACTGTTTCTAAGGCAGATTCAATGGTAGATGCAAGATTTACGTTTTCTAAATTCAGTGATAATTTACCGCGCAGAATGCGAGAAATATCTAATAAATCATCAATTAATTGCACTTGTAATTCGGCATTGCGTTCAATCGTCTCTAAAGCTCGCAGACTAGCGGTTTCGTTGAGAGTGCGTTTTCGTAGTAGCTTTGCCCATCCTAAAATCGGATTTAGAGGCGATCGCAGTTCATGAGAAACTATAGCGAGAAATTCATCTTTAATCCGGTTAGCGGTTTCTGCGGCTTCTTTGGCTTGTTGGCGTTCTTCGGCTAAGGCTAAGGCTTGATCTCGTACGTGCTTGTACTCTTGCACTCTAAAGGTTAAATCAGTGACATCTTGAATGGAAAACAGTGCATAAAACCCATTTCCATCTAATGCCGGTACGGACGTTACTGTTGTGTGTTGAATACGGTATTTATCTTGGGGTAAGGCTACAGGAATTACATATTTATGTAACTGCGAAGAAAAAATTGTGGGTGGGCCCCCTTCAAAAATTTGCTTTAACCGAATACCATAGCGTGGTTGATTTAAATGGGGAAAATACTCATCAATAGAGTTGCCTATAATCTTATGTCTGGGAATTTTTGTCCATTCTTCTAAAGCACAGTTCCAAAATAAAACGGTGTGTTCCGAATCTAAAACAAAAGCTCCCAACGGAATTTGGTCTAACAAGCTAAATTTTTCCTGGGCTTGCTCAATTCTGTCCATCTTCTCACACTGTTTTTACTTGGTGCTGCTCAACCTAATTGAAATTTTCTCATAACATGGACATTTCTTCGTTAATTGCCTTGATTAACGCATCAAATGTCCCTACCTCAAAAATTAAAATAATATCCCCGATTAGTTCTAATTGTTCAATCGCAAAACGTGCTTGTGCTAGTAAAATTTTAGTAGCATCACTGGCATTTTCAGGTAGTAATAAATTATCGATTTTATCTTCTAAATAAACAGGTAATGTATAATTCATGTGTTGCTTTAACACATTACTAATTGAACCCATAACTCCATTAATTACAATATTGCCAATTTCACTCAGAGTTCCAATTTTTACTGCATCCAAATCATCTGAACCTGGCTCTTCTCCAGTCAGAACCGCCACTAATGTAGATGCACTTTCTGTAGGAAAAATTAACCCAGCAGTTCCATAAAAAGAACCAGTAAAATTCAGTTTAACAGATGCTAGACTAGCATCATGAAATCGGTTATTTAATTCTTGATAAGCTTCTGTAGCCGTCAAGATTTTGACAAAAGGAATTTCCAATCGAATGTGAGAATCTACCATTTCATTAAGTAGACTGGCGGCTCGACCAACTCCAATATTAATTAATTCTTGTAAAGCATCTAGTTGATCTACAGTCACATTCATGGGATGTTTAGTCCTTAGTATTAATAGCTTGCTGAACTACTGCACGCAATTCTTGCTCTTTTGGTGGTTTATTAATAAAGTTAATTGCGCCTAAGTTATAGCTTTGATTACGTGCGCCTTCTTGAATATCTGCGGAAATGATAATTGTGGGAATTTTTAACCCCTCATCTTGTAACGCCTGGAGAAATTCAAAGCCATTCATTTCTGGCATTAATAAGTCTGCTAACACGCAATTAGGCTGATACTTATGAACTATTTCTAATCCTTCCCGCCCATTGCTGGCTTCCAAAATTTCATAACCATCTGCTTGCAGAAATTTACGAATCATTCTTCGAGAAAATGCAGCATCATCAATAATTAATACTAAGCTCATCAGCTTAACCCTAAAAAATTTATTGCCCTATATTTTTTTATTGTAGATTTGTGATTTTGCCTAGTTATTTTGTTAAATAAAATTCAAATTTTTGAAATTATTTTTAATTTATACATAATTTAATTTTATACTTTTTCACCAAAATCAACATATTCTTAAAATCCAGACAGTGCTGAAACTATAATGCTACTTTGAGGATGTTTTTGTCAAACTATTTAGATTTGGGAAACATTATCTGTTGTTGACTGGGCTTCTCGTAGCCAGTGTAAAACGGTTGTGTGGTGAATATCCGTGACGCGTTCAATTTCTCGGAGGCTCATACCCTTAAAATGCATTTTTAGGCAAAGTTGCTTGATATCATTTGAATAGCTCCAACGATGATAGGTTTCGAGAAACTGGCGACCACATTGTTTACACTTGTAGCATTGTCGGTTTTTGCGACGACCATTCTTAGCTGTTTGAGTTGAATGGCAACGAGGACATTGCATTGCTCGCACTTGAATTATGAGGGGTAAACATTATCTTTTCAGCATTATCTACTAAGAGCATCTCTCTGGAGAAATATCTCTGTTGATTTTAAAAATATTAAAATTAAAACAAAAGATAGAAATTGATGGCTGACAAAACCAATGGAGTTAACAGAAATTGACAATGATGATATAGAAGCATTTCTAGTGGAAAGCAATGAAAGTTTGTCGCAAATTGAAAGTGACATCATTGAGCTAGAGAAAGCATCTGTCAATCGAGAAGCGTTAGATCGAATTTATCGCTCACTCCATACATTGAAAGGAAACTGCGGCTTTTTACCATTTCCCAAGTTAGAATCACTAGCTCATGCAGGAGAAAGTTTAATTTCTTGTTTGCGTGATAGTGCCAAGCAATCACTGGAGAATAATGGCGATCGCAACTTTACAGTCACACCACAAATCATTAGCACCTTACTGCAAACAGTAGACAGCATCCGTCAGCTACTATCTCAAATCAAAACAACCAAGTATGAAGGCGATGATGATTATTCTACACTTCTTCGTGCTTTAACAAAATTACAAGAAAATCAACAGGTAATTGCTTTATTGTCATCGTCTCCAGCGTTGCAGTCTAGTGAACTGGGAGAAATCGCCATCACAGAATCAGAATCGGCTTATATCCGCATAAACGTGAGTTTGCTAGATCAGGTGATGAACTTAGTGGGGGAACTAGTTTTAACCCGTAACCAAGTGATGGGATTGTCCCAGAAATATCAAGATAGTAACTTGAGCGCAACTTGCCAGCGCCTCAACTTAATTACCACCCAGGTACAGGAAGCAGTGATGAAAACTCGCCTGCAACCTATAAGTACGATTTGGCAAAAATTCCCCAGGGTGATTCGAGATTTAGCGATCGCACATGGTAAACAAGTTACTGTCGAAATTCAAGGAGCCGATACAGAAGTCGATAAAAGTATTATTGAAGCGATTAAAGACCCCTTAACTCATTTAGTCCGCAACTGTATTGATCATGGCATTGAATCACCAATCGAGCGCAGTGCTGCTGGTAAATCACCTACAGGAAGAATATTTTTGAAAGCTTGTTATGAAAACAGCAAAGTCAACATTGAAATTGGCGATGATGGACGTGGTTTATCTCCAGCACAACTGAAAATGCGGGCGCAGCAATTAGGTTTAGTTACCCCCGCACAAGCAGAGACAATGAGTGATGCAGAAGCCATCAATTTAATTTTTTTACCTGGCTTTTCCACCTCCGAACAGGTAACAAACCTTTCTGGACGAGGCGTGGGGATGGATATTGTCAAAAGTAATATTGATAAAATTAACGGCAGTATTGAAATAGAGAGTCAGCCGGGAAAAGGAACTAAATTTCAACTAAAAATTCCCCTGACATTAACAATTATTCCAGCATTAATTGTCAACAGTCATGGCGATCGCTATGCCATCACCCAAGCCAGTCTGCAAGAATTAGTGCGCTTAGAACCAGAGCAAGCACTCAACCAAATTGAAACATTTTACGACGTACCCGTATACCCCCTGCGTGGTAATCTCATCCCCCTAGTTAACCTCAATCAAGTCCTACACCCATCAAACCCTCCCCACTCCCAACTCCCAACTCCCAACTCCCCACTCCCCACTCAGCACTCAGCACTCAGCACTCAGCACTCAGCACTAGTCCTAGTAGTCATCCAAGCCGACAACTACCAATTTGGACTAGTTGTAGACGCAGTGGAAGACATTCAAGATATTGTAGTCAAACCTTTAGGTAAACAGTTGCAAGCTTTATCTGTGTTTATGGGTGCGACAATTATGGGCGATGGCGCAGTAGCATTAATTATTGATGCGGTAAATTTGGCAAAACAGGCTGGACTGCACGAAAAACAACAGCTATTGTCAGGCATTTCTGGTGCAAACATCCCCACAGAACCAGAGGAACGCCAGTTAATTTTACTATTTCAAGGGACGCAAGGCGCACTGATGGGAATTCCCGTGGCGATCGCTTTTCGGTTAGAAGAAATTCCCTGTACTGCTGTCGAAAAAGTAGGTAATCAAGATGTAGTGCGGACTGCTGACAGAATTTTACCTGTAATTGACCTGCAAAGAATCTTCCCTACTGAGCAGCCAACCCCAAATAGAGAAACCGAAACACTGCAATTAGTAATTGTTTCTCCCAAAGCCGGACTGAGTGTAGGCTTAGTTGTGGAGCGCATTCTTGATATTGTAGAAGAACCAGTGACAATTAAAGGTATCCCTAGTAGACCGGGAGTTTTGTTTTGTGCTGTAATTCAAGGGCAAATCACAGAAATATTAGATATTGAGACTGTGATTAACATGGTTAACCCCTACTTGTTGCAAGTGAGCGATCGTGGCTGAACAAAAACTCTGCACTTTTTGGTTAAATAAAACTTACTTTGGCATTGATGTGCGCCATGTTCAAGAAGTGATTCGTCCCCAAGCCATAACTCCTGTACCTTTAACACCGCCAGATATTTGTGGGTTAATTAACTTGCGTGGGCAAATAATTACCGTCATCGACTTGCAGCAACGATTAGATATGGGTCAATCAGCTATGCGGAACATTCAACCAGAAGCACCGCAGGGGTTTAATATCGTTGTATGTTCTGATCAGGAAGTAGTGAGTTTAGTTGTTGATGATGTTGGCGATGTCTTAGAGTTTCCCCAAAACACCTTTCAACCCCCACCCGCCAGCTTAAAAGGTAGAATGCGTGAGATACTGGCGGGAGCTTACCCACTAGCAGAAGGGTTTTTGTTCGTTATTGACACTGAAAAAATTCTCAACGTTAAA
The DNA here is from genome assembly GCA_018993265.1 of Nostoc sp. TH1S01. Classification (GTDB taxonomy): domain Bacteria; phylum Cyanobacteriota; class Cyanobacteriia; order Cyanobacteriales; family Nostocaceae; genus Nostoc_B. Next base: position 35,020 of record JAGKSW010000068.1, on the reverse strand, counting down.
GTAATTTAGGAGCTATTGGCAATGGCTACAAACCGGACTGGGAAAACAGCCAACTCGAAATCTCCCACAGAAAATAGTGCAGAACCAAGTAAAAACTATCAAAATACCACAGATATACAACTACAACCTTTATTAGCCGTACTCAAAGCCGCCAAAAATGGAGATTTTACAGTCCGTTTAGCAGTTACGGATGATGGTTTGGGTGAAATTGCCACAGTGTTTAATGAATGGGTGAGTTTGAACCAAAATGTCAGCAACGAAGTAGCACGCATCGCTACAGAAATTGGTACAGAAGGCAAGTTAGGGTCTCAAGCTGTAGTTAAAGGTGCTAAAGGTGCTTGGCAAGAATTAATCAACAATATTAATCAAATGTCTGCCAATATTTCAGAGCAGATTAAAAGTATTCAAGAAGTTACCCTTGTCGTTACTCAAGGTAATTTATCTCAGCACATCGTAGCCGAAAATGCCGGAGAATTTAAGCAGCTAACTGATAATGCCAATCAAATGATTAGCCGTCTGAGGTCTTCTATCAAGCAAATGGCAGATGTAGCCACAGCCGTTGCATCTTCGGCGGAAGAACTTACCGCAGTCAGCAAAGAAATGACAGAAAATGCTAAACAAACTTCCGAACAGGCAACTTCCGCCTCTGCTTCAGCAGAACAAGTGAATCAAAATAGCATTACAGTGGTGACAGCAGTAGAAGAAATGAATGCCAGCATTCGAGAAATTGCCAAAACTGTCGCCGAAGGGGCAAAAGTCGCAAATGAGGCAGTTTTAACTGCCGATCGCACCAATGAGACAATAGATAAACTCGGTCAAAGTAGTGTGGAAATTGGCAAAGTCATTAAAGTTATTACATCCATTGCTCAACAAACCAACTTACTCGCACTCAACGCCACCATCGAAGCCGCTAGAGCCGGGGATGCAGGCAGAGGATTTGCTGTTGTTGCCAACGAAGTCAAAGAACTAGCCAAGCAAACAGCCAACGCCACTGAAGATATTAGTCAACGCATCGAAGCGATTCAAACTGATACCAAAGGTGCGATGGCCGCCATCAGTCAAATTACTGAGATTATCAATCAAATTAACGACCTGCAAAGCACCATCGCCAGTGCCGTAGAAGAACAAACAGCAACCACCAACGAAATTGCCCGCAACATAGCCGAAGCCGCCCAAGGCACAGCAGATATTGCCAAAAGTATCGGCATTGTTGCCCTGAATGCTCAAACCACCACCATTGGAGCGAGTAACACTTCTGCCGCCGCCACCGAATTAGCCCGGATGGCTGTTGATTTGCAAAAGGTTGTCACGCAGTTTAAGTATTGAAGGGAATGGGGAGTGGGGAATAGGGAGTAGGGACTTAGGAAACTTGGTTTACTCTCCGCGCCTCTGCGACTCTGCGTGAAACATTAAACTCTTGTTATTAAAATTACACCATGCCAAAAATTCGGGTATTAGTTGTGGATGATGCGGTGTTGGTTCGCAGTCGCGTCAGTAAAATTTTATCCAGTGATCCGCAACTAGAGGTAGTGGGAGTTGCGGCTAATGGTCGTATTGCCTTGGGCAAAATTCCGCAAGTCAATCCTGATGTTGTTCTTTTAGATGTGGAAATGCCAGATATGAACGGTTTAGAAACTCTGGCTGCCCTTAGACCAATTTATCCACATCTACCAGTTATCATGTTCAGCACCTCTACATATAGTGGTGCAGCTGCTACTTTAGAAGCTCTTTCTTTGGGTGCTTCAGATTATGCCACCAAACCCAGTAATCTGGGAAGTGTAGAGGCTGCCAACGAACATATTCGTCAAGAACTAATTCCCAAAATTAAGCTCTTTGGCGCAGGAATTCCCATATTTTCCTCTGCTAGTAAGGTTTCTGCTGTTGTTCTTCCCATCCCCAGCAAAACAGCACCAGTGGAGGTAGTTGCCATTGGTGTTTCTACTGGAGGGCCGAACGCTCTCGCTACACTGCTTAGTGATGTCCCCGCAGATTTTTCAGTTCCCATTTTGATTGTGCAACACATGCCGCCGATGTTTACAAAGCTACTCGCAGAAAGATTATCTTCTAAGTGCCAAATTCCCGTCAGGGAAGCGATTGATGGTGTGGAATTAGCAGCAGGACATGTGTGGTTAGCACCGGGAGATTTTCATCTGATTGTGCAACGTGAGGAAAATAAGGTACGTCTAGCTGTTCATCAAGCGCCCCCAGAAAATTCCTGTCGCCCTTCGGTGGATGTGCTGTTGCGTTCTGTTGCCCAAGTTTACGGTGCAAGTGCGATCGCAGTTATTCTCACAGGTATGGGTCAAGATGGATTGCATGGCTGTCAATGTATCCGAGAGGCTGGCGGACAAGTATTAGCACAAGATGAAGCTAGTAGTGTAGTCTGGGGAATGCCTGGTTTTGTCGTTAATGCCGGACTAGCAAATCGAGTTGTTCCCCTTGAGCAAATGGCAGATGAAATTATGCAGCGCATCCATCTTGTTCAAAGGTCAGGTCTGTAATGAAACAGACAAAGGGTATAAATACTTGGGATTTTGATTATTTACGGCAATTAGTTCATCAGCATTCAGCCGTGGTGTTAGATGGCGATAAAACCTATTTGGCAGAGTTACATTTGCAGCCAATTGCTGAAGCGGCTGGATTCGCTACAATCACCGATTTAATTGCTTACTTGCGGCATCATCCTGTGAGCGATTTGCATATTCAGGCAATTGAGGCATTAGTTACTAATGAAACTTCATTTTTCCGTGATACATATCCTTTTGAAGCTTTGAAAAAATTGGTATTGCCAGAGTTGATTAAAAAACGGCGAATTGAGCGATCGCTTAATATTTGGTGTGCGGCTTGTTCTCATGGACAAGAACCTTATAGTATTGCCATACTGATTCGGGAATATTTTCCTTTATTGGCTAATTGGTCTGTGCAAATAATTGCTAGTGACTTTTCTAGTAAAGTATTAGACCGGGCTAAAAAAGGGTGTTATAACCAATTAGAAATTAAGCGTGGTTTACCTAAAAATTTGCGAGATAGGTATTTTAAATTATTAGATAATGAATGGCAAATCCAAGATGAAATCCGCAAAAATATAGACTTTCGCCAGCTAAATCTAATTCATTCTTGGTCAGATTTACCTAAAATTGATATTATCTTGCTTCGCAATGTTTTAATTTATTTTGATATAGCTACCAAGAAAGCTTTACTTACAAAAGTTAAACAGCAATTAAACTCAGATGGCTATTTATTTCTCGGTAGTGGCGAAACAACAATTAATTTACATCAATCATTTGAGCGAGTGCAATTTGATAAGAGTATTTTCTATCGATTGCGTCCAGTAGCTTCAGATAATGCTGCGATCGCACCGAGAAAGTAAGCATGACATATTTCCTTTCTCGGCTTTATTTGTGTTCAGTTTAACTCTAAACCAAGTGTTGCAAGCGAGATAAACGCTCTGAATAATTTTTGATGACATGCAGTGCAAACATCGGTGTTTCTTGAACTGCAAACAGAAATCTTTTTTCGTTTAGAGAAACAAGTTGGCATTCAGTTTTAGCGATCGCAGTATAAGTCCGGTTTTTAATTCCTACAAGTACCCCTGTGCCAAACACATCACCAGATGTAATCGTCTCTACAACTTTCCCGTTGACTAATATCTCTATTTCTCCTTCGATAATGCCAAACATAACATCACCAGGCTGTCCTTCTTGAAATATGACTTGGTCTGCTGCATATCTTTGAGGCTCAGCTTGTTTTTGAAATATATTGATGGTAATTACTGGATTTAACATCATTAGAGCAATACCAAAATCCTGCGTAGGCGATACAATAAACTAGTAAATTATACTACTTCATTTGGAGATTTTGGCAATATATTCAACAGATATTAATGCGCTTGAAGTCAACTATATTGGCATAGTAACTGGTTTTGAAGAGGTTGGTAAATCTATATCTTTAGACACTTGTATTTTATGTATATTTATCAATTTTTAGTAATTATCAATCGTTTTTATTTACTAAAGATGAATAGCTAATGACGGATGAACAAATATTTTAATATCGCTAAAATCATTTGCAAGTCAGGATTTTAGCTAGGTGTTGAAGATGCGACGCATTTCTGATTTGGTTTTATTGGCTTTTTGCGGTGCGGTTTGGTATTTGCTCGGAATCATATCAGCGATCGCTACACCTCCAATGCAAGTAAGAGAAAAAAGTCAAAGCCACAAACCCCAAAAATTTTTGGAAAAAAATGATTGCTTATATAATGCGCGATCGCCTTACATTCAATGCACTGTAAATCCGGCTGAATTGTGTGATCAATGTATTTATTTTGTGGAATATGAAGAGTGGGATATTCAGCAGAATTGAGAAGTGAAGCGCATCTGTCCCACCTCAAAATCAATTTTGAGTCTCACAGCGCAAGTTCTCTGGGGAGAACTCAAATAGATTTCCTGAAAATGCCCACCCTACTTCTACTTCAGTAAAACTAATGAGCAACTAAACCAGATTTCAGGGTGAAGTAAGCAGCACAAAATCGACCACCGTCTGGATGTTTGAGTACAGCTTTCCCTAGGTAAAAATCATCATCAATCTGGACTAATTGGTCTACTAAATCACGAATGAAAAACTGGGGATTATCTGGTAAATCAAAGTTCAACCTTAAAACTTCAATATCTGGCTCTAATAAACACTTATCACGCGATGACTGAAATTTGAAAGCCAGCGATCGCCCTCTTGTGTCCGCAACGTAACCATCGTAGAAAGGCCAGATTAAACGTCCTAGTAATAAACCATCATTTGTGAAAATATTATCGCCAGTGTTAGTTGCTGCATCAAATGTTTTACCTTCCCAAGGTAGCCATATTTTAGTGATGATATCTAACCAACTATCTAAAACTGGATTGAAATTAGCGGTCAGAAACTCACCCCAATAACGACCGTTTAAAGTTGGTTCTGGTACTCTACCTTGGCGATAAATTTTATTTAAGGCGGCAATTCCACCTTTTTGGTCATATTTCAACTGCTTTTTAGCTACTTCAAGTTCTTCGCGTAAATTAACTTTGAGTTGCTGATCAGTATTCATGAGTAGCCTCACTGAGTTTAGTTGGTTCCTGAGAGCTAGGACTTACGCAACGAAGAAAATTTAACTATTTAGATTCAATCAAGTAACTGGTTCTATTATGACAATTCACAACACAGAATTCAGGAGCTAAAAGCCATAAGGGACTTCCAAATAAAAAAATACCCTATCTTTGTGTAAGCAGAGGAGGGCAGTTGCGTGGGCGGGTTTCCCGACTTGAGCAAACTGCTTGTGGAGCAGAGGAAGCAGAGGAGGAAGAATGACTTGCATCGCCTTCGCTGTGAAACTTGATAATTTAATTTCTGGAAGTCCCTAATTAGTGAATTTACCTAAATTGCTAACACTTATCATCAACGTTTGATGACCTTAATCGCTAGTCATACTACCAGTTTATTTTTAATTTTTGCCAATTTGGCAAACAAATTGTTGTAAATACTGATATTGTTTGTATTGTGCAAGGGGTGTACCAGAAGTTGTCCTGACTGAATTGTTGGGGCAACTTCTCCAATAAATATCGCAAGTTTGAAATCATGTTGTGTCCGGGTAATGAGTTATGATTCCGGAAATCTGTGCAGAAACCTTAAAATCTTCTCCTCTGCTTCCGGTCGCCGAGCTAATACCGTTTCACTTTAAGAATGATACAAATGGACAAGCAGAGGGAGCAGAGGAGCAGAGGAAGAGATTTGTATCAGTAATTTCGTGAATTGGTATAAGTCGAGGTGCTGCGCCTTAATGATAAGTCTTTGACCGGACACGATATCATATCTGAGATGAACTGATCACTCTGACAGTAGGGGACAGGGATAAGGAACGAGATTTTAACACTGTCCACATTTCCAATCAAAAACTTTTACGACCAAGCTTGAAGAAGAATTCAGAAGTCAGAATTCAGGAGCGAGGGACTGAGCTTGTCGAAGGGTCAGAATGCAATCACTGAGGGAAAACAGACCCGCCATTGATTGTTTTGCACCACATTAAAAATTTGTTAGGGGTATTTAACCCATTTATTCATCCGCTGCTTCGCACAGAATTTCCAAGCTGAATTCTGCCTCTTGACTCCTGAATTCTATTTGATAAACAAGAGGGATTGAATCTAGAGATTCAAAGTAGTACATCTAAACTTAGTACACAACCCAGCCTGAAAACCTTTTTCCCTGAACCCTAAAACTGAACTTCAAGTAAGCTGCTCATGAGAAAATCTCACAACCAAATCTAAAAAATGTTCTTCTCTAGCCCCTAACCTCTAGCCTCTATTTTCAAACTAGGTTAATAAATGATAAAACTTGGATTAAAAATTAATAATCTATATATATAAATTGCAAAAAAATCTTGCTGCTTAGGGAAAATTGATGGTTTTTAGAAAGTTTTAAGAGTTATTATCGATCCCAAGGAATAAATTAACAACTTGTAAAAAACCGAATCAATGTAGTGAACTACCCCAGCGTTGACATTTCGGAACAAACCAGTCCCATAAATTTAGTTGGCGACATGGGACAAGCAGTGCAAATTTCCATTCATGCACCTAGTCAATATATCTGTGCCAACTGCGAACAGATATTACCAGACTGGAAGCAAGAACCTTTTTTCTGGGTTGTGATTTTCTTGCAGCGATCGCAATATTATTTAGTGGAAAGTACCCAAGAAATTGAGTCGGAAAAACAACGGTTACGCGAAAAGTTTATGCGGTTCGGCTGTGATGTGGCTTTTGAACTGCGCGATCGCGGCTATCTCACAGACTTAATTGATCCACGTACTGGCTATCCTTTACTTTCTCGTCCTGGGGCAATCCCGCATAATGATACAGCTGTAGTCAAAGCTTTACTTGGCTATCCAGTAATTAAAAACAAATGCTGTATGCTAGTTCATCCTATTTGGGGTACAGCCGTTTATCCGAGTATTTTAATCTCAGCCGCACCGCCAACGCTGATTGAATTTGTCACCAAAGAAATAGCCTGTAAACATGGATGGGAAGAGGAAGTGTGAAGTGTGAAGTGTGAAGTCTGAAAGTTTTTTTTCATTCTACGAAGTAGATGGAGCGGAATTTTGTAATCCCAGCATTAAATTTTGGCATTAGTAATGATTTTACCTCCTGCCTTCTTTTACAAAACTACGATACTCCCAAGGATTGGTAAATTTGCTATCACTCCAAACACCTAGTTTTTGCTGTTGTGCTTGTGCTTCTGCTTTTTGAACTAAATCTTTACTAGGACATTTGTTTAAATAAGGACGATAAACCTTAGCCAAACCTTCTTTTAATAAGACTTCTTGGACAAAAGTACCATCTTTTAAGCGAACTTCTGCAACCTTTCTGCCATAGCGATCGCTATCTGTGATGTTCAAAATAACGCGATCGCCTGATTGTTTTACTAATTGTTGTAAGCGTGCTTGTGCTTTTGCACCCCAGTTAAATTGATTGCGATCGCTGGCGCGGTTACTGTTCCTTTCCTTTTGCGAATGGGGTACTTCCGGCGCATCCATACATGCAAAGCGCACATTGAATTTATTTCCTTTCACATCTTTAACAGCCAAAGTATCACCATCACTCACTCGTTCTACCAAGTCTCCAGAAGTACCAAAGAATTTATCACAACTTGCTAAACCTAAAACTATGATGCTTGCACTGAGCCAAAGTACCACCTGTTTTGTTAATTTCTGCATTCAACCTCACCTAACTCTGATGGATGATACTATAGCGTTTCCCAGCACAAGCATTAAAATCGAACCACAGAGAAGCCACTGCGTTGCGGCAAATTAAAGGCAACAGGGAACAGGAAACAAGGAACAGGCTGGTTTTGGACGAGGACTATTACCTCGCCCAAAACGTTCTTCCTGAAAAACGGGGCTTCAGACCCCTTGGTTTCAGGGTAGGAGGGAACACGCAACTACTAAACTTTTAAACCTGTTAATCTTACTGTTGCCCGTTCCCTGTTCCCTACCCCGAAGGGTTGGTCACTATTAATTTGATCAAATACTGTTTCTAAAGATCGTAGCGATTTTATATGAAATGCAATTTCATATAAGCAAATTGTATGTAACATATATGACATTTGTCTATTAAATATCAGCCATTCCAAGTCAGCTTATCAGTACAATGAATCTCTAGAGGGTTGCTGTATGCTTCACATTTTGTTACAAAAGTACAAAGAACTTCTAGAGACGCACTAACTAATGTTCGGCGGACTAACTGGTTTACAAGATCCTAAAGGCACTGACTGGGGTGAGCGAATGCTCAACACAGTGGCCAGCCAAACGATTCGCCATCTGTTTACCCAAAGCGAGTCAGTAGAAGTCGTGGTACGCTGTTATCCCTCCAGCAAGTTGTTGCAAGGCAGCATTGATAGCTTCAAAATGAGCGGACGTGGCTTAGTCATCCGCAGAGATTTTGCTGTAGAGGAGATGTCTTTTGAAACCGATGCGGTGGCGATAGATTTTGGCGCGGTATTAAGTGGCAAATTGAATCTCAAGCAACCTACTCAGGCGATCGCCCAAGTAGTATTATCCGAAGCAGGCATTAACCAAGCCTTTAAGGCGGAATTAGTCAAAAAGCGCCTAGTCAACCTTGACGTACCTGCCTTAACCGCATTATCCGGTGGTAAGCCAGTTTCATTTCCTGAAGTTCAGGTGCAACTCTTACCAGAAAATCGCCTACAAATTGCCGCAAAAGCCGATTTAGATAACGGCGAACTAGTCCCCTTAAATATGACAGTTTCTATTGCTGTAGAACGGCGGCGACGGATTTCTTTCAAAGATCCACAAATCAACCTTGAGCAAGTCCCAGAAGCGCAACGAGAAACGTCCCAAACCCTCAGTGTGGCACTGGCAGAGATTTTAGATAATATGGTCGATTTAGATCGCTTTGACCTTGATGGAGTCAAAATGCGACTGAATCGTTTAGAAACTGAAGGGCAAAAATTAATTTTCAGTGGATATGCGGAGATTGAACGTATTCCTCGTAGCGGTGGGAGTTAAGTATAAGATTAAGATTTTCTAACTAACATTTTTCAGAAACATATGTAGGGTGGGCAATTTAAAGCCAGGTGGACAATGCTGAAATGAAAAGTTGTGCAGAAATTGATTTTTTAATTCTGGATATTGCCCACCCTACTGCACTGATGAACAGTAATTCGCTGCGATCGCTTGCCTATTTGCTCACTAATTTTTCCTAAGTTCTAACTGTTGCTGATGGCTAACTTCTAACGGTAAGAAAATCGTCAACACTTCACCATATTGTGGTCTTTGACGCACAATCAGTTTACCGCCGATTGCTTGGAACAAATGTTTAGTGGCATTTAAATTCAAACTAATCGTACCTGTCTCTGGTTGAAACATTAACAATTGACCCAGAGCTTTCCGAATTGGTGGTGTTACGGATGTGTCTGCCGTGTCTGAATCTTGACACTGAGGCTGAGGCGATAGCTGTAGCTTGAGTTGGTCGCCAGCGGGAATCACCTGTACTTGAATATGGCTACCAGCAGGTAAGCTACGAGTAAAATTCTCCATTAATCCCGTCAGGACTCGATCCAACATTGTCGGATTACTTACTACTGTAGGCAATTGTTGGGGAACCACGACATCCAAGGTGAGGTTACGTCGAGTAGCGGCTTGTTGCCAACGCGGAATACTCTGTTGCAGAACTTGATTCAGCGACATCGGAGTAAGATGAGTATTAGCTGCTTTTGTGGCAGCACAGGTTTCTAGCTCTGCCGCCTTGAACAGCAACTCCATACGATCAATTTGTTCAGTACACTCATGATCAATAATTTCCAAGCGATTGATCACACCCGCTGGCAAATCACGCCGCTTCAGTAGCAGACGAGTCATAGTGCGAATTGTGGTTAAAGGAGTGCGAACCTCATGAGCAAAGGCTTGAAGCAACTCTACATCGGGGACTGGATGTTGCGGATTGGGGATTGGAGGTTCGGGATTAGGTATACTTGTTGCTGTTTCCCAGTCTTTACTTACTTCTGGTTCTGGCAATTCTTGAAGTAGCAACTGACTAAACTGCATAACAATCCGATAATCTGGCGCTACTGGCGAATATTGCTGCACTAAAGCATCTAGTTCCGCGCAAAAATCGGGATTAGTCAGCATTACCCGCGCCCCGATCGCTCGCCATGCTTGCTGAACTATCTGGGGTTCAAAAGAAAATGAAAATATTTTGTTGCCATTTTTGCATTCTGCCAAAACCAGCACTAATCTGAATTTCTCAGTAAATACCAAGCAAAACTGCTCTGCAACTAGGGGATCAGCCGGTAATATAGGCAGTACCGCTTCTTGAAAAGAATTTTCTTCAGCGACCGTGGCTGTGGTTGGCATTTGAAACGGCATTAAAGCTAAGGGGTTAAATGGCTTAGCTGTAAAAGTAACCGTCTGGATGTTTTGAGTTAAGGCTGGTTGACTAAATAAAGGTGCAGGTGCAGCTAATACTAATGCTGGTGCAGCTTCAGAGCTAATTGCTAAAGTCTCAATTAATAAATGTTCTACTGCTGCTAAACTTATGCGCCACTGTCGCTCTGCCTTGGCTGGTGAACATTCAGCCATAGTTGATTGACTGTCGGCTAAAACTTCACTCAGACTGGGCAATATCCATTCGTACACAGGTTTTCACCTCTTGGTTAAAGAGCGACTAATTAAGTGGAAACATAATCTTTCACTACTACTTAAGAGGGTATAGTCATTTGTGTCCAAGAGACAGTCGTATAACCGAACAAGATAGGCGCAATTTCCCTGTGATTTTGCAAAATTTTACTCATCCGCCAGCCGCACAAAATCCATTTTGAATTCTGGCTCCTGACTCCTGAATTCTTTTTAGATATAACTCGATGGTGATGGGAACAATAAAAGAACCAATTCCTTTGCCCATACACGAATGTTGAACCACATCACGGCACTCACACCAGCAGAACTAAAGTCTGCGATCGTTCCTCATCCTTTAATAGTGGAACCAGATACGACGGTGACAGAAGTGATCACCCAAATGAGCGGTGTACGAAATATTTGTGACACCACTTATTTGAGTGGGCAACTGGATGAACTTTATCTAGAAGCCCGTTCTAGCTGTGTATTAGTAGTGGAAAACGGATGCTTACTAGGTATCTTCACGGAAAGGGATGTGGTACGCCTGAGTGCAGAGAATCATGCTTGGCAGCATTTGGCAATTCGGGAAGTGATGATTTATCCAGTCGTCACCCTGCACGAGTCTGACTTTACAGATATATTGTCTGCTGTGAATTTGCTCCAGCAGTACCACATTCGCCACATACCCATTTTGAACGAACAGGAGCAGGTGGTAGGGCTGGTAACTCATGAAAGTTTGCGCCATTCCTGTCGTCCGGTGGATTTGTTGCGGTTACGTCTGGTTTCGGAGGTGATGATCACTGAGGTAATTTGTGCCGCTCCAGATAGTTCCATGCTAGCGATCGCCCAACTTATGGCTAAACATCGCATTAGTTCGGTGATGATTGTAGAAACTGCTGGTAGCCCAAATCAACCGCTGCAACTACCCTTGGGAATTATCACCGAGCGTGACATTGTGCAGTTTCAGGCATTGGGCTTGAACTTGCAAAATTGTCTTGCTCAGATGGTGATGAGTTCGCCGATTTTTACGGTAAAACCCGATGATTCTTTGTTGGTGGTGCAGCAACTCATGGAACAACGCTTAATTAAAAGGTTGGCTGTCACCGGAAAACAAGGTGAGCTATTGGGAATTGTCACCCAGACAAATCTGCTACAAGCTCTCAACCCTTTGGAACTATACAATTTAGCGGCAATGTTAGAACAAAGGGTGGTGCAATTAGAAGCGGAACATGTAGCAATACTAGAAAATCGCACCGTTGAATTAGAACAACAAGTTGACCTCCGGACAAGTGCCCTCCAAGCGAAGGTCAGGCAAGAGAAACTAATCGCAGAGATCACCGCCCAAATTCGCTCATCCTTGAGTTTGCAAACTATTTTGAACACAACAGTTGAAAAGGTACGGCATTTATTAGGCTGCGATCGCGTCAATATTTGGCAATTTGATGCCGATGGGCAAATGATTGTGGTTGCCGAGTCTAGCAACTCACCAATATCACTGGTAGGTGAACAGATTCATGACTCGTGCTTTCAGCAATATGACACAGATATTGACCGCTGGGGACAAATTCGTGTTGTGTCAGATGTCTACACAACCCAAATATCTGAGTGTCACCGCAATATGCTGATTAGCCTGCACACAAGAGCCAAAATTTTAGTGCCACTTTTGCGTGGTGATCAACTATGGGGTTTGCTCAATGCGACCGAAAGTCAACACGCCCGCGAGTGGCAACCAGAGGAAATAGAACTGTTACAAGCGTTATCGGTGCATCTCGCGATCGCCCTTCAGCAAGCTACTACTCACCAAAAATTGCAGGAAGAACTGCGAGATTTCTTTGACAACGCCACAGATTTAATTCAAAGCATTGCCCCTGATGGTCAAATTTTATTTGTCAATAGGTCATGGAAAGAAACTTTGGGATATGACGATACAGACTTAGTACAGTTATCTATTTTCCAAGTTATTCATCCTGATGAACTTGTGCATTGCCAAACAGCGATGCAAAGCTTGTTTGCTGGCGCTTTATGTTTAGGTATCGAAACCAGATTTCTGACCAAAGAAGGTAGAGAAATTATTGTCGAGGGGAATGTTCATTGTCAGTTGCAACATGGACAGCCGATCGCTACACGGGGAATTTTTCGGGATATTACCGCTCGTAAACAAGCCGAGAAAACAATATATCTCCAAATACAACGGGAAAAACTACTGCGAGAAATTTCTCAAAGGATTCGGGAATCATTAGACTTACAAACAATTTTTCACACTGCTTGTCAGGAAATTCGCCAAGTAATTCAAGCTGATCGGGTGGGCATTTTTAAGTTTTATCCTGAATCTAACTTTGATGACGGTGAATTTGTGGCTGAATCGGTTAAAGAAGGTTTGACTTCAGTGGTAGCAATTCGGGTGCATGACCACTGCTTTGGAGAAAATTATTCATCACTTTATGCTAAAGGCCAATTTTTTGCCGTCGATGATATTTATAACAATGGGTTGACCACTTGCCACAGTCACATCCTCGCTCAGTTTCAGGTGCGGAGCAATTTGGTCATACCGTTGCTTTGTGGTCATGAGTTGTGGGGTTTGTTGTGTATCCATCAATGTGCAGCGCCTCGCCAATGGCAAGAGTCGGAGATTGAGTTTACCCAACAACTTTCCTACCAGTTGGCGATCGCCATTCAACAAGCAAATCTCTACGAACAAATTCAGGCGGAATTATTGGTAAGACAGCAAACAGAAGCAAAACTCACTGAGACTAATCACAAATTGGCAATTTCCAACCAAGAACTGGCTCGCGCTACCCGTCTCAAGGATGAATTTTTGGCCAATATGAGCCATGAACTTCGCACTCCCCTGAATGCCATTTTAGGTATGACCGAAGGGCTACAAGATGAAATTTTTGGAATTATTAATGAGCAGCAACTCAAAGCATTACAAACAATTGAGCGTAGTGGCTCTCATTTGTTGGAGTTGATCAACGACATCCTAGATGTGGCCAAAATTGAATCTGGACAGATAAAACTCGACTATACCTTAATTTCTGTGACTCATCTATGCCAATCTAGTTTGGCATTTATTAAACAGCAGGCATTGCAAAAACAGATTCAGGTTGAACTCAAATGTCCGCTTAATTTACCGGAAATACTTGTAGATGAACGACGCATTCGTCAGGTTTTACTTAACTTGCTGAATAATGCCGTCAAATTCACTCCCAATGGCGGACGCATTACCTTAGCAGTTACACAAATTTCATCCCCGCCAAACTTCTTGCACTTTGCAGTCACAGATACTGGGATTGGCATCTCCCCAGAGAATATCAAGAAACTATTTCAACCCTTTGTACAAATCGATAGTGACTTAAATCGTCAATACACAGGCACAGGCTTAGGACTGACATTAGTGAAACAAATTGTCGAAATCCACGGTGGTAGGGTAGGACTTACTAGCGAACTTGGTATGGGTAGTTGTTTTACAATTGATCTCCCTTGCCATCCTATTTCTGACATCTCACCGGCAATCACCACAGGTACTCAAGCAATTAGTAATTCAGAACTAGGCTTTTCCAGCAATGATGAAAAACTAGCTCTTGACCCCCTAATCTTGTTGGCGGAAGATAACGAAGCCAATATCAGTACAGTTTCTAGCTATCTCGAAGCCAAAGGCTATCGCATTTTGCTGGCCATGAATGGTCAAGAAGCCATTGACTTTACAAAAGCACACCATCCAAACTTAATTTTAATGGATATTCAAATGCCAAAAATAGATGGTTTAGAAGCTATCAAACAAATTCGCCAAGATCCTCAATTTGCCAATGTTCCCATTGTGGCACTCACGGCGCTGGCGATGAGCGGCGATCGCGAACGTTGTTTAGCAGCAGGAGCCAATGACTACCTGAGTAAACCTGTAAAACTCAAGGAACTAGCAACTACCATCAAAAAGTTGTTAATTTAATTTTTCAACCTGGGATACTGTGGTTTACAAGGACTACCCCAACAAACTTGTCCAGGAGGTATATTGGCAAACACTGTACTGCGAGCGCCAATGACAGCATTTGCACCAATTTCTACGCCAGGGCCAACAAAGCAATCGGCTGTCACCCATACCCCATTATTAATAGTAATTGGCGCTGTTTTTAACTTAAAAGCTGGGTCTTGAATATCGTGGCTACCTGTACACAAGTAGGTTTTTTGGGAAATCACGCAGTGTTCACCGATATTAATTTTATCCAAGCTGTATAACACCACATCATCACCAATCCAACTATAGTCACCAATGGTAACTTTCCAAGGATAAGTGAAGCGGGCTGTGGGTCGAACCAATACGCCTTGACCAATACGCGCCCCGAATAGTCGCAGCAGAAAACAACGCAAACCATTAAAAGGATGTGGAGTTAAGGGAAAGGAGATCGCCTGTACAAACCACCACAACAAAACATACCAGCCTGGACGACCACGGTCAAACCAAGATTGGTCATACTTGCGTAAATCTACAAAGGATTGGTTATTTGTCATTGGTCATTGGTCATTTGTCATTGGTAAATAAATAAAAGAGACTGGGTAGTATGATTTTCCCAGTCCCTCACGTCTAAATAAAGCACCGATAATAGATCAATACGGTTCAGTTAAGAAAGTTTCTCTGTGGAGGCAAGGGAACACTTCGACAAGCTCAGTGCATCGCAGGGAACGGGGAACAGCAAAAGAAAAAGGCTTATCTGAACTGTATTGGATAATAGATTGCTCTCAAGCTGACTCTATGGATTTCTTTATTTCAGACTTCATACTTCAGACTTCATACTTCCTAAACTGCTGTTTGCTCAATTTTTTGGGTGAGAGATGGGGGAGCGGATTTAGCAGTGTTGGCAGTGTTTAATTTACCGCCACAATTGCGTAATTCATAAAGTTTCACGCCAATTTGATATTCATATTGACTTAGTAGGCGGCCATAAATATATCCGGCTCTGCCATCTAAAAAACCACGCTGAATAATATAGAACAAAATAAAGCGTAAAATTGGTTTAAAAGGCAAATGTACCCAGACTTTTTTCAGAAAACGTTTACGTTGAACAGCATCACCAAATAAGTTAGCGCCAATTGTACCTTTGTCACCCTGACCAGTGAGCAGATTGTAATAAACACGGGCTTCCCAGTTGGAATAGCGATTGTGTCTTTCTAACCAGTGGAACAAATCGCGGAAGTCTTCATGCAGCATATCATTTTTCAGATATCCTACTTTACCTTGCAAAATCACATGTTCGTGAACTTCGTTATCACCAGTATTCGGAATATCTTCAGTATTCAGGTTTTCGTAACGACCAATTTTGTGTTTAAATAAACGCAAATTCCAATCAGGATATTTACCACCGTGACGAATCCATTGACCTAAGAAAAATACTCGGCGATTGAGATAGTAACCGCTATATTCTTCATTTTTAATTGCTTGAGCAATTTCTTCCCATAATTCGGGAGTAATGCGTTCATCGCAATCAACAATTAGTACCCATTCATTGCGGAAAGGTAAATTATCTAAAGACCAGTTTTTCTTTTTCGGCCAGCGTCCATTGAAGTGAAATTGCACAACATTTGCACCGTAGTTGTTAGCAATTTCGATGCTTTTATCTGTACTTTGAGAGTCTACAATAAAAATTTCATCTGCTCTTTGGAGACTAGTCAGACAAGCTGGTAAATTGGCTTCTTCGTTTTTGGCGGGAATCAATACCGAGACTGGAATTTTAGACGACATATATGTTGTTATTTGTTATTTTTTATTGGGCGTAGACAGCAGACCCTGAATAGCAGCATTTAAATAACCTATTTGACAATATGTATACACAAGTCTGTCGAAACGTTCTGCTGGGTCAGAAAAATACTGTAATGACTTATATAAACCCCGAATCAAGCGTTCGCTACCACGCAGTAACTGACCAATACCCGTTTTGCCTGCAAGTTGTTCTCGGTAGCACTCACTGATACCTTGCCACCAGCCGCGATTCAAAAACCAAGAGCGATTCAGACGTTCGGGTGCAACGTTATGAGCAACTAAAGCTTCCGGCAGATAGGCAACTTGCCAGCCATGCTGAAGTGCAAATTCAGTCATTTGCAGTTCTTCATTAGATAACAAGTTTTTTCCCACTCGACCGAGATGGGGGTCAAAACCACCAATTTCTGCCAGAAAGCTCCGACGGATCGAATAATTTAAGCCTCTGGGGGTTAAACCAGGCTGCTCGATATAAACTATTTTGTCGCCTAAGTCGTAAGCTCCCAAATTACCGGCTAACCCAGAAGATAACCATTTGGGTGGTTGAATAGTTGGCGGCCATAAAAGTGTAACTTTGCCACCAGCGATCGCTAGTTTTGGGTTGCTTTGATAGGCAGAATACAATGCTTGTAACCAGCAATTATTAGCTACAGCATCATCATCTAAATAAGCAAGAATATCTGCACTAGCAACTTTAGCACCAGTGTTACGGGCAACAGATAACCCGGTGGTGGGTTCAAAGATATACTTTAAACGGGGATTGCAGGCTCTTTGTTCTACAACTTCGCGGGTGCGATCGCTTGAGTTGTTATCTACCACTATCACCTCAAAGTCGGCCGCAAAATCCTGCGCCAACAGGCTATCAATCGCCGCACCTAAATAGGTATCTCGATTGTGAGTGCAGATAATGGCAGAGATTTGGATGTCTGGCATAGGATTAAATTTAAGTTGTTACCCTTGGATTTTAGATTACAGTCTTCTATCCAACGGTCGCCTGCTCAGTGCTAATCTATAACAAAAAATTCCAACCCACCAACCGCGTTTATTCGGAAATCGTCTTTAATTCTTTAAGCTTGTTGAATATGGCTGTGTAAAACTACGAGAGTTTCTGCTAGCTGACTCAAGCGCGTTTCTAGATATTGTTTGCGTCCTAATAGTTGACGTAGCTTTTGATGACGCGCGATCGCCATACTAACTGTTGCTACCTGATCGGGTGGACAGGGACGTGACCAAACTTTACCAGATCCATCCAAGCCACACAGCCGATATCCTGTCCGCGAAAATTGATGAGCGTCTTTAGCACCAGTTGTGCAGAGTTCTTCTACATAGTTAATCAGGCGGTCAACTTCGGCGTGGCGCAGTGTGGCAGTTCCTGGTTGTTCTGGTTCTTTGGGATTGGATTCTAACCAACCATTAACTATCGGCCCTTCTAAATAAAGGTCTTGGATTTGTTGCAGGATATTTTGCAGTTCTTGCTGCCAACCAGCTACATGAATTTGAATTTCTTGCAGCAAATTCATGGCTAAGGCCGGGTTTGCTCCGTGGCGATGGTTGCTAAAGCTAGGAGTTTTAAACTTGGGTAGGCTGGGAGTTTTATTACCTGTATCTTTGGCGGAAAATGTATCTACAGCAGGATGTTCCGAAAATAAATGCTGTTCAACAGTGCTGTCATTTTCAGAATTGATCTCTAGGTTGTCTGTGAATTCTGATGAGACTGTCTCATCATCAGATGTATCTACATCTGGGGTAGCTGCTTTGGCAGAAACACTAATTCTAAAAGATACTGGCTGCTTTGGCGAATCTCCTGCTTCGACCGTTGCATTGTCTCGATTTCCTAGATCGTGTAAAGTTGCCTCAATCCGTTTTAGCCCTGTTTTCATAAGCATATCCTGTGAGTTTGCTGCCTTTTGTGGTGTTTAATCATTCACAAAGGGTTGTTGGGAGTTTTAACTTTTGCCAATTTTGGCACAAATTAATGCTGGTGCTAATTTTATCTCTTAAAAGATATTTGCAACAAACAAACTCAAAATTATCGTCTTAAGGTATTAGGAAAAATCTGTGGGTAAAGTCATTTTAATTACGGGTGCTGCTCGGTCGGGAAAAAGCGAATGGGCAGAATACTTAGCCAAGCAGTCAGGTAAACAAGTTGTTTATGTCGCCACTGCCACAGAAAATCCTGCCGATATAGAGTGGCAAAAACGTATTTTGGCACATCAACAACGCCGTCCCCAAAATTGGCTAACTTTGGCAGTACCAATAGAATTATCAGCTACCTTGGCTGATGCTAAACCGCATAGTTGTTTGTTAGTTGATTCTTTGGGAACTTGGGTAACTAATTTTTTAGACCAGGATGAAGTTAGTTGGCAAAATACAGTTGCAGAGTTTTTAGACACAGTACAACTAGTAGCTGCCGATATGCTATTTGTCGCTGAAGAAGTCGGTTGGGGTGTTGTTCCAGCTTACCCTATCGGCAGACAATTCCGCGATCGCCTGGGTTCTTTGGTGCGTCAATTAGGTACTGTCTGTGACACCGTTTATCTTGTGGCTGCGGGTCATGTATTGAATTTGAGTGTGTTAGGTACACCACTGCCAAAAGCAATAGATGAGGAATTGTAACGAATAAATTTAAGAAAAATTAAGAGAACTTGATTATTATTTTTTCTATCTGTAGATGGTCAAATTTTTAATAGAAAATTAATACCATACACCAAGCAAGTCTCCTCATGCCGAATGTACAATCATGGTATGGCAAACACAGAAGATGTAAAAAAATATCTCGCCTACTGGTTTCAGTTGGGTAAGAGAATAGTGATCGGTAATGGGGTAGCAAGCTTGTTGCCTCAACCTGTATATAGAGGCGATCACTATAGCCACGAATTTGAAGAGTGTTGGCAGAAAATTATCTCGCCAGAATCGGGCGATTGTTATCTAGAAGGCACTCGCGAAACCATTGCAGAATTGCTGACATCTGCATGGGAAGTATCGCCTTGTAGCCGTTGCAATATGCCGGTTCCGATGAGAAACGTAGGAATGCCCGCAGAAGCTTGCCCATGCAGCGATTTACCTGGTTGGCCGAATACTGATTTACCAGCACCACGCTCGGCAATTGATAATCAAGCCAGACTCCTGGGAATCCGCGATCGCCTTTTAGAAAATCTTTCCGCGAAAAGTAAATAAACTTCGTTAGCAATACCTTAGCCAAAATCAGAGGGTGAAGAGAGAGGGCTGATGTAGTAGAGTTATTGTCTTCCCAAACGACAACTCAAAAGCCACAATCAACCCATGCCCGATATCTTACCACTCCTGCAATGCCTCTTGCCGCAGATAAACGCTACGACGATGCGTCAGTTGAACCAAATAATCATTGCGATGTTAGCAATGAGCGGGCGAGTCACTATGTTGGGAATTGCCCGTTGGACAGGTGATGGCGGTAGCTATCGGACAATGGGGAGATTTTTTTCTACAGTCATACCTTGGGCAACATTGTTTTGGTTGTTTTTTCGGAAATATTTGTGGCGAGAAAATGATGTGTACTTGCTTGCAGGAGATGAAGTTGTAGTCAGTAAATCGGGTAAGCAAACTTACGGGGTAGATAGATTTTTTTCTAGCCTGTCTAGTAAACCAATTAATGGTTTATCTTTCTTTGTATTGTCATTAGTAAGCGTAGAAAGAAGGGAGTCATTTCCGATTGGAATAGAACAGGTAATCAAAAATAATGTCCAAATAAATAGTACCTCGGCAATCAAAAAAGTAAAAACCAAAGAAAAACGTGGAAGGGGACGACCAAAAGGCAGTAAAAATAAAAAGAAAACTGAAGTGATATTAACCTCTGAACTATTGCTAATTAAAAAGATGATTAACTCACTATTCAAGCTAGTGGCTAACTTTATACCCTTGACGTACTTGGTAGTAGATAGTCACTTTGGTAACAACAATGCTTTACAGATGGCACGACAAGTTAACTTGCATATAATTTCCAAGTTGCGCCATGATTCAGCATTATATATTCCTTATGAAAATCCTGACTCGAATAAACGTTCTCGTCGTAAGTACGGTGACAAACTAGACTATAGTAATCTATCTAACAAATACTTGTGCAAAAGTGATATTGAGGACGAAATTCAAACTGATATTTATCAAGCCACTCTTCTTCACAAAGAATTTGCCCAGGCTTTAAATGTAGTTATTTTGGTCAAAACTCATCTTAAAACTCAGGCTCGTAGCCATGTAATTTTATTTTCCAGTGACTTAGATTTGAAGGCTGATAAGATTATTGACTACTACAAGCTACGTTTTCAAATCGAGTTTAATTTTCGTGATGCCAAGCAGTTTTGGGGTTTAGAGGATTTTATGAATTTGAGCCAAACTGCTGTGACTAATGCGGCTAATCTTGCATTCTTCATGGTTAATTTATCCCATCATCTTCTGGCTGATTTCCGTAAACATAATCCTGGTTCTGGCATTATTGACCTGAAAGCTTATTACCGTGGTTTTCGATATGTCCGTGAAATGCTAAAAATACTTCCTCAAAAGCCTGAGCCTATTTTATTAGCGCAAATTTTTGCCAAGCTTACTTCTCTGGGACGTATTCATCCCCTTTCCACAGGCGTTGAACCCTCGTAAATTGGCTAAGGTATTGGTTAGGCAATTGATTTCAAAAGGCTTGTAACCGTGGTTTATCATAAAAACTGCGGTATTTTTATATCAGAATTCAGGAGTCAGAATTCAGAATTCAAAAGTATGAATTAATCAGGATCTCAGAGAGAAATTTTGATAGTCTGATATCATTTCTTGAGGAAGATGCAATTTATCAGTTGTTGTAGAGACGTTGTATACAACGTCTCTACAGGGTTTAGAGGTAAAGCTTCAGATTAAATTGGTATAAGAGTACACATTATCAATCTCTCTCACAATTCTGACTTCTGGATTCTGTATTATGTATTCTGTTATGTCACCATATAGAATAAAGAGCCAAAATCAGCAATAGGGAAACAAAAAAAACGCTGTGCAGATAACATTTTTAGGGACAAGTTCCGGTGTACCGACGCGATCGCGTAATGTTTCTAGTGTCGCCCTAAGATTACCCCAAAGGGCAGAACTGTGGTTATTCGATTGTGGTGAAGGTACTCAACACCAAATTTTGCGGAGTGACCTAAAAATTAGTCAACTTTCCCGAATTTTTATTACACACTTGCACGGCGACCATATTTTTGGCTTGATGGGTCTGTTGGCTAGTTGTGGTTTAGCCGGCAATGTTGACAGAATTGATATTTACGGGCCGCCGGGATTAAATGAATATATCCAATCGGCATCAAGATATTCTCATACACACTTTTCTTACCCGATTAAAGTTCATGTTATCCGTCCGGGAGTAATTTACGAAGATCAGGAATTTACTGTCACCTGTGGCCAGTTGCATCATCGCATTACAGCATTTGGTTTTCGGGTTGCAGAAAAAGACCGCGCCGGACGTTTTGATATCGAAAAAGCCAAAGCACTGCAAATTCCGCCTGGTAGGATTTACGGTCAACTCAAACGGGGTGAAACAGTCACCTTGGACGATGGGAGAGTGATTCACGGTACTGAACTTTGCGGCCCTACAGAAATTGGCCGCAAAATAGCTTACTGTACAGATACAATTTATACAGAAGGCGCAGTAGAATTAGCTAAAGATGCGGATGTGTTAATTCACGAAGCTACCTTTGCCCATCAAGACGCAGAGATGGCTTTTCAAAGATTACATTCGACAACTACAATGGCAGCACAAACAGCTTTAGCAGCTGGTTCCCATCGGTTAATCATGACTCATTTTAGTCCTCGCTACGCTCCTGGGAACCCCATAGAATTGAAAGATTTGCTTCAGGAAGCGCGGGCGATTTTTCCCAAGACAGATATGGCTTATGATTTTATGACTTATGATGTCCCACGACGGCGGGAATTGGAGTTGAAACAAGTGCCTGTAAGTTAAGGCGATCGCGTTACTATTACAAACAGTTAATCAAGCGATCGCCCCAAGGCAAACGATAATTACAATGCCCTAAAAGTAAGCAAATTCCACCCTGAATTTATTACTAATACTGGTCACACCCTGATAAATCAATGCTTTTGAGAGCCATCCTTTCGCAACTCAGTTTCACAGTCGGGGCTTAAATAGAATTCTTAATCATTTTTGAGAAAATAGCGTAATTGCAAGTATCTTGTGTAAAAGCTTTGTAGCTTTTTGATCAGCCCCTTAGATGTAAGGCATTTTGCAAGTAAGCAATGTTCTATTCTTTAATCCCGATTACATCCGATAGAGTAGTCAATAAATCTGTGGTTGTGTAGGGCTTAAAGAGAAATTTGTTTGCACCAGCAGTGATCGCTTTTTGCTCGTTGGCGGGTAAGCCACTAGAGGCAATAATCTTGACGTTGGGGTTTATGGTGCGTAAAGTGCGGATAGCGGTTAATCCGTCCATGTTGGGCATGAGCATATCTAGCAAGACGGCACTGATTTCTGGTTGATATTCAACATAGAGAGCGATCGCCTCAATACCATCATTAGCCACTAGGGTTTTGTAATTATAATCTTCTAGGGTTTCCTGTATGGTTTTTTGGACGACGGCTTCATCATCTACAACCAAAATCAACTCCCCGTTACCTCTGGGCAGTTCTGCCTCCATTTCTGCCTCGGTTGCTGTGCCTTCTCCTCTGAGTAAGAACACTTGAAATTCTGTGCCTTTACCTACCTCACTTAATACGTTGATAAAACCTTCATGATTCTTGACGATACCTAAAACCGTTGATAGTCCTAGCCCTGTACCTTTACCAACTTCTTTTGTAGTAAAAAATGGATCAAATATCCGCTCCAAAAATTCTGGCGGAATTCCCGTCCCGGTATCTGAGACAGTGACAACAATGTAGTCCCCTGCATGAGCGTCCAGGTGCATTCGGGCATAGGTTGTGTCAATCATACGATTTTCGGCAGTGATTTTGAGTATCCCACCATTGGGCATGGCATCACGGGCATTGACTGCCAGATTCATGAATACTTGCTCTATTTGAGTGGGATCGGCTTTGACCATCCAGAGTGTATTTGTGGGAATGTCAGCACGGATGTCAATGGATTTCGGAAATGTCTGTTTGATGACTTTGACCAATTCTTTGAGCAAATGTCCAGGTTGCAGCAGGATGCGTTGACCTTCTGTACCACGGGCAAAGGTAAGAATTTGCTTCACTAAATCAGCTCCACGCTTTGAGCTAGTTGCTAAAGTTTTAAACAGTTCTTGAGTCCGTGCATCCACACTTTTGCATCTGGCAGGCAACAGTTGAGCAATCATCATAATGGGAGCAAAGACGTTGTTAAGGTCGTGGGCAATGCCACTGGCGAGAGTTCCTATACTTTCCAACCTTTGAGCGCGGTAAAATTGTTGCTCTAGTTGTTTTTTCTCGGTGATGTCGGTGTTAACTACTAAGATGGATTGGGGTTCGCCAAATTGATTGTTTACCAGTGTCCACCGACTAGCAACAATAATTTCTCTACCACTTTTAGTGACTTGTTCTAACTCACCTTGCCAAGCACCTTGTTCGATAGTAGTTTGTAAACCTACTTCGAGTTGCGATAATGATTCTCTGTAGAATATTTCATGGGCTTTTTTACCCAAGCTTTCCTCTGCTGTCCAGCCATACAAGCATTCAGCCCCTTGACTCCAGAACAAAATGCGGTTTTCTAAATCACGGACAAAAATAGCATCGGTGGCGATATCAATTAAAGCTGCTTGTTCTTGAATTTTCTCTTGTGCTTGTTTGCGTTCAGTGATGTCTGTGTCCGCAACTGTGACTATCCAGCAATTTGCGACTTCATCATATCGAGATGTAAAAGTCCCGGAAATCCAGCGTAGACTACCATTCTTGTGATAAAAACGATACTGTATTGTCACCGTGGTTTCCGCCAACAAATTTTCTAAGGCAGGCATGAAAATATTTTCCAGGTCTTCTGGAAACACCCGTGACCTCCAGCAATACTGATCCATCATTTCTTGTTGAGTGTAACCAAAGATGCCTTCACATCCTGCTGATTGGTAATCATATTCCCAATCAAGATTAGCAAACAGGCGCAAACGAGCTATTGAGATTGCTGAACTGTTAAGGATATCTCTGAGCTTCGCTTCTGATTGTTGGAGGTTGAATTCTAGTTGCTTTTGTTCAGTGATATCCATATTCACCCCAATCATCTGGAGTGGCTCACCAGTGGTTTTGTTGTATAATACTTGACCTTTACACAATGCCCAACCAACTGTACCATCTGGGGAAAGAAACCGGAATTCAAGATCATGGGGTACTTGCTGGTCAATGGCTCGCAAAACTGATTGATGTAGCCGTTCGCGGTCTTCAGGATGGACAATTTGATTTAAAAAATTTTCATAGCTGACATCAAACGTATCAGGGGTTAAACCAAATAAAGAAAACAGATGATCAGACCAGATAACTTCATTGGTTTGCAAATCCCAGTCCCAAGTGCCAGTATTACCAGCCCAGAGTGCTAGTTTTAGCCGTTGCTCACTTTTTTGCAGATTTGCCTTAGCTTGTTGGCGTTCTGTAATGTCCTGATGCACCCCAATCATCCGGAGTGGCTGACCAGTTTCATCGTAGAAGACGCTTCCTTTGCCATGTGCCCAGTGTACTGTACCATCCAGCCATACTACCCGAAACTCGATATTACAGATGGTATGCTGATCAATAGACTGCATCAGAGATTGTTCCACAAATTCCCGGTCTTCAGGGTGGATGAAATTTAAAAATGATTCAAACCTGTTGTTGAATGTCTGGGGATCGAGATCAAATAGAGAACACATACTCTCAGACCAAACCACCTCATTAGTTTGCAGATTCCAGTCCCAAATACCTGTGTTGCTGGCTGAGAGTGCGATTTGTAGCCGTTGCTCGCTGTTTTGCAGATTTACTTCAGCTTGTTGCCGTTCGCTCACATCCCGGATGATGGAAAGATGGCGATGTGGTATAAAATTGGCAACCGCCGCAAATTCTGTTGCTCGTACTGTACCGTTGGGACGATGCAATAGAAACTCACCCGACATTTGTTCTTGTTCACGGAACTGTTGCCAAGCTTTGGTAAAATTAAATTCGGGTGCGGCAAAATCCGCTATTGTGGAACCTAAAAGTTCTTCTCTAGATACACCAAATAATTCGCAAGCTGCTGCATTGACATCTACATAACGTCCCTCATCATCTGCAATCAGGATCGCATCCAAAGCGTGATCAAACAAGGCTTGCAACTGCTGTTCACGCTGTTGTAGACGTGCATTAGCTTGCACCAGTTCGGCTGTCCTTTCCACCACCCGCAACTCTAATTCTTGTTGAGTTTGGCGTAGTGATTCCTCAACTTGGCGGCGTTGTTTGATTTCTGCTTCTAACTGCTGGTTGCTTTGCTGAAGTTGAACTGTTTGCTCTGCAACTTTGGCTTGTAAGGCTTGGATGACGTTGACTATTTCTACAGGATCAAGCACTTGCAGGAGATTGGTTTGTGTCACTAGTCCTTGCAGTTGTCCTTGTTCACCCACCACGACTAACCGTCGTACCCCTCGCTCTTGCATTAACTGATGAACAGTCAACAAAGATTCACTAGAACTGATACTTAATACCGGGGTACTCATTACGGCTTGCACCTGGGTTTGAGCGATATCTATTCCCTGTAAATGGACTTTGAGAATATCTTTTTCGGTGATTATCCCCACCGGAATCAACTTTGTTTCTTGTGGGGCGACAATGACGACGCAACTGATGCGGCGATCGCTCATTATTTGCGATAATTCCAACACAGATGTAGTTGGCAGTGCATGAATAATTTCCGTTACCATCATCTCTGTCACACATCGCAGTTTCAGCAGATGCGCTGGTTGGATTACCTGACGTATTCTGTCTTGAGTAATCAAGCCTAACAATTGCCCTTGCTCATCTACCACAGGCAAATGGCGAATGTGATGTTGGCGCATGAAAGCTAAGGCGGTGAGAGCATTTTGAGCCGCAGCCCGCGTCAAGCTAATGACTGGCTGAGTCATCACCTCGGAAATCTTTAACCTGGATAAATCTACCCCTGCGCCAGTGAGCCTGACTACATCACGTAGGGTGAATATACCCACTAAGTTTTTTTCCTCAACTACTAAAACACAACTACTAAAATCAGATGCAGAATCTACTGTACTGCTGCTTACCGGATTCATGAGAGCAATTACATCAACGAACAGAGTATCCGGTAACACAGTTAAGGGGTAACATTCCATTACCTGCTCTAAAGTAGGTAAATCCACAGGATAAAGTGATGGCATTAGTTAAGTGTTTCCGTGAAAGCAATAAGAAAGTGATATTAAAAATCTGAACAGCACAAAATCAGCTTAAAAAGTCTGAATTATCAAACCAATTGACAAAATTTAGCTTTTTTCTCAAATCACAAATCACAGTTCTGATGTTAATTTTGGCTAATGTAATGTACTGAGATAATGTTTTGTAATATTAATAACTTTTTATGATTTAAATGTCTTAGAGCTGATTCGTAAAGAAAATCTTAAGGAGACTCAACTCATTATTAGGTCTAAGTTTTAGCGAATAAGTACTGTATTAACTCAAATTCCTGGAACCCTTACAAGGTAAGTATTTTACTTTAGTTTACAAATTAGCTCTTATATTGATTATATAACTATTTACAAAACACAAACTAAGCAACTCTAGGAGTTAATTTCTTCCCACGTATTGTTACAGTATAAAAAATATCAAGGTTTTGAAAGGTAATGTGGTTCGCTTCGTATTTAGTTTTTAATAAAAAATCTATTTTAATTAGGTTAAACTTTGATTTATAGTTATGATCAAAACATCAGGAACTAGTGGTTTGACTAGTTGTAAAAACAGCTAAAATTTTTGCCTAATGCTAGTTTGGCAAGCTGGTGTAATCACTAATCGCTTGCTTCTCCTCTTAGTAGAAAATGCCCTGATATTCCAATATCACGACATCCAAGGGTGAGCGCGGTTTTCTCCCCTAGCTAATACCGTTTCACTTTAAGTTTTATACAAATAGGCCGCAGGGGAGCAAGGGAGCAGAGGGGCAGAGGAGAAATTATTTATATCATTTAAGTACTTGGATAAAAATATTTACAGTCATTGCGTAGGCGTAAGCCTTCCCGTAGGGTACGAAGCGAAGCAATCCCAGCCCTTGCGATTGCTTCATTCTGCTTCGCTCCATTCGCAATGACTTTGTGTAATTAATTATGTCAGACTACTTATCAAAGCAGAATACATGCGTCAGTAGCCAGAATTCAGAATTGAATTCTGTGCGAGTGGCGAATGAATAAACGGCGTTTTTGCATCCCCGCTAAATTAAAAATTTAGCGGTCTACAATTAGTGGCGGATCTGAATCGCCCACGCTCTTGTTCTGACGGATGTATTCTAACTTCTGGATTCTTTTTCAATTCGTAAAATGGTATACCCCAGCTAATACTTCGCAAGGAAGTTGCGCTGTAATAGCTCTCAAAAGCCTTAGCCTCTCTAGCTTTACTCATGAAATTAAGAAATAGTATTATCTTGGTTGCTTCAGAAGCCTCGCTTGTTCACCAATCACTAAAACTCCAAATCACTGAAAAATAGCTGATTCATGCGCTCATAATGCTGGCAGAGATTCTCTAATTTCATTACATAATCAACAATTGAATGTTTCAAAGGAGGCTTAATTAAATTACCGACGTAAGCATAAGCAGTTGCATCTAAAGTTGTGGGTTGCTCACCCATAAAAAATAATTTATCTGCTAAAAAATCTGAAAGGGCTTGGAAATCAGCAGTAATAATTTGATAAATTTCTTGATCGCTATGACGACCCATGCCTTGATTGTAGAGTTGAGTGCAAATAGTTTGATAAGCATCTGCAACAATCAATTCACATTCTGCGGCTGGCACAAAAGCATTTAATATATTAATTAAAACTTCGTGGTAAACTTGCCAATTTTCTGGGATTTGGTAACGGATATAAGCTTCTCCCCAGTAGATGTTTTCTTTAATCATCCGGCGAAAAGCTAAGGAAATGGCTCGCTCAGTCGGTGTTAAGTCTGCATCCAAGTCTATCCCCGCTTCTGACTTAAACATTTCAATAATTAAGGTGGAATCACCGATGAGCTTTCCTTGGTACTCAATAAAGGGAATTTTGCCTTTGGGGGCGATGGCAAAGTTAAGTGATGTATCAGGTTGATAATTTAACTTGGCCATACGAAACCACGTTTCGAGCTTCATACAAGCTGGACTAAAGCTGGGTAGCCCCCAAAGCGGCGGTGTTTTGTATAAAGTAATCATTTCTTGGTGGTCAAGATAGTTGTGAACATCATCAACATACCACCAAGCAAAACAGCGATCGCTAATCCACCTGTTACCCAATCCAGCACGTTAGTATTATCCATTTAAAAATCTACTCCCCGTTTGAGTTCTACGCCGTGATTAGCATAGTGTTTGTGGCAGTATACCTCAGAGTGGATACTTGCTAAATCAAAATAAGCGGGTTGTTGTTGGCAACGACCAGTGATAATAACTTCTGTGTCGCGGGGTTTGCGGAGTAAGGCTTGGACAATTGGTTCGACGGGGAGAAGTTCTAAATCGACGGTGGGGTTGAGTTCATCTAAGATGATAGTTTTATACAACCCAGATGCGATCGCAGTTTTGGCAATTTCCCAACCGCGTTCAGCTTCGACATAATCTAATTCTTGCCGGGAATTGCGCCAAACAATCGCATCTCGTCCACAACGTTGATGATCTACCACTTCTGGGTATGATTGTTGCAAGGCAGCGATCGCTGCATCTTCGGTATAACCGCTTCCACCTTTGAGCCATTGCATAATTAACACGCGGGTAGAACCGGGATGGTTAATCCCCCTACCAATGGCTTGTAAGGCTTTTCCCAAGGCGCTGGTCGATTTACCTTTACCTGCACCGGTATAAATTTCAATTCCCTCAATTAATAGCTGTTGGGCGGTGGGGTGGTGCTGCGGCTTCATTTCCGAGTGTAAATCGGCAATTTCTAGCAATTTTTCGGGTGCGCCGCGTCCGGTGGCGATGATTTCTAATTCTTGGGGTTTGGATTTTAATGTGCGTACCACTTCATCAACTGGTAGCAAACCCAAATCGAGGACGGGGTTAAGTTCATCTAAAACTACTACCGAATATAACCCAGAGGCGATCGCACCTTTGGCTACATCCCAACCCCGCGCTGCTTCCGCACGGTCGTAGGGGATAATTTCTTCTGCACTGAAAAATTCGGCTCTCCCAGTCCGTACCTGATCGATTAAATGGGGAAATCCACGCTGTAGGGCTGCGATCGCCCCATCTTCATCATAATCACGTTCTGGCCCTTTTAAAAACCGCAGCAGTAAGACGCGATTGTAATTATTTTGAGTATTGATCCCTAAACCAATCGAGCGCAGCACGACCCCTAAAGCCGCTTGCGATTTACCTTTACCCAAACCATCATAAACGTGAATTTGACCTGTGAGTCGCTCAGAACGTGCTTGTGCTGTGCGAATTCCAATGCCGTTCCTTGTCATCTCTCAAAAACCTGTAACGTGGCAGTCTCTAATCTTACCTAACGTCTTGCACTTCCAGATATAAAAAATCTCTTTTGGGTGCTTCCATACAAGAGTTAGCAGGATATATTAACAGGGTAAATAGGGGTATACTGGCACACCAAGATGGTAAATAGCGATCGCAATCACATACAGCAGAATTCAGGAGTCTGAATTCAGAATCAGCTCTCTGTTTAGCTTTGATGCCTGAATGTTGTACTTCATACTGCTGGAAACCTGATGTAATTGCCTACTTCAGCCTGATTATCCCAACTGTGTCTTTACCCTTTCACCAAAAACCTACCTAACTATGCTAGATAATTTTACCCTGCCTACCCCGCCGCGACTTTTGCCTATTGGCGTGATGTTGTTTAATTTGTTATTTTTCTTGGTTGCGATCCCGATTGAAGCTTATATTTTCAATCGCAGGTTAAAGTTTGACAAAAAAACTAGTATTTTTTATGCCATAGCTACTAATCTTTTTTCTGGAACCGTTGGTTGGGTCATCTTTTTTTTATTAGAACCAATTTTGCCACCAGAAATTAAATCAGAATTAATTAATTTTGTATTTTTTAATAACTTTAGATATCCCAATACCCAAGCGACTTTAATTTTTACTACTTTTATTATTTTCTTTGCTACTTTTCTAATGAAATTTTTACTGTTGCAGCTTTTGGTATTTACATTAAGAGACGATGGTTGGAAAAAACCAGAAATTGTCGAAACATCTCAGCGGAGACAGTTACGCCGCGATATTCCAGGCATCAAATTGCAAACTACTAATTTAGTAACTACTACATTAATAGCTAATTCCCTCAGCTATACCGTTATTACGATTATTTTGTTGATTCGTAATCGATAATTTCTGTTAATTATTTTGCCACATCCTTAACTTAGAGGTAATAAAATGAATGTTTTGTTTAAAGATTTATTCGGCATATTTAAATTTGTTGAAGATATCTATGCCCGCATCAGAAAAATCTTGGTTCCATCCCAAGCTTATGCTTGGCAAACACTGATTTATTTAAGTGTTTTTTCTGGAATAATATCATATTTTGCTATAGGTTATGTCAGAGATATCATTGCGTTTTGCGGCTGGCTGTTTTTAATTGCTGGCACAGCTTGGTATACCACTGAAGATCCTCTCAGAGTTCCTGGTACTTTTATGCCAGTGGGTGCAGTGATTACAGGGTTTTTAGTGAGTGTTTTTGCTTTTGGTAATCAGCAGGATGTGATTACACCAAGAACCATCGTACTCTGGCCTACTATATCGGCTTTAATTACAGCAATTCCTGAATTTATTGAAGGTACAGATACGGACTCAAAAGCTCAAATTCCTAAGCCAGAGGTGAGGCAAAGAATCCTCGTTTTAGTTGCAAGTTGTATGATTTTAAGTTGCTGGCTGCAATTTTACTTTGTAATGGATAAATGGTTAAAAGAATATCCCAGTTTATTAGCAGACAATTTTCAGCGGAGTACCTTTGTCAGAAGAACAGATATTATCGAAAAAGTACCCAGAAATGGCGTAATAATTTTAGATAAACTGCAACCGCTAGTAGAACAACAAATCGATGAAAAACCTTGGTCGCAAGTAGAAAGATGGCTGCTTGATGCGAAATTACAGGTAGGAAATTTGGGTAATAGAGTGATAGATAAACATCTAGCACAATATGAAGAAAAAGCTTTATGGCGTGTTGAACCGCGTGTAGTTAATACTAAGTCTGGTGGATATATTTTAGATTTATTGAGTATTTGGCGCGGCCCTAGTTCTAGTCAAAAAGGATATTACCTGAAAAAAACTTGTCGCATTGACCCAGTAGCAACTTCGACTAAAAAAGCAATTACAAGCACAAACCCAGAGGACAAAATCGCAGTCGGAGAAATAGAATGCGATCGCGTGAGTAAATTTATTGCTGGTTCTCCTCCACCACAACAGTAATTTTGTGGGAGTAGGGAGGGACAAGGGGGACAAGGGAGACAAGGGGGAGAATTAGAATCTTTAACTCAGCACTCAGCACTCAGCACTCAGCACTTTTAAAAACCAATGAGAACTTTTGTAATTGCGAAAAATGTATTTCAGGAAGTAGTACGCGATCGCATTTTATATGTGATTGGATTTTATACTTTAATTCTGGCGATCGCTTGGCGAGTACTACCGGAATTTGCAGCGACTAATGAAAACAAGATGTTATTAGACTTTGGGATAGTGGCTATTAATGTCATTAGCTTAATTGTCGTTGTATTTTTGGGTACGGGACTGGTTAAAAAAGAAATTGATAAACGCACTATTTTAGTGTTAATTGCGAAACCAGTTAGCCGTAGTGAAATTATTGCTGGGAAATTCTTGGGTTTGTCAGCAGTGTTGGCTGTGTTAATCAGCGCCATGACTGCGATTTATTTGGGATTTTTGCAATTCCAGAATATTCCGCATCCCACTCTCAGTATTGTAATTGCCGCAGTTTTTTTACTGTTACAGTTATCTTTGATTAATGCTGTGGCGATTACATTGGGTGTGTTTACCAATTCTTTGTTGGCGGTAACGTTAACCTTTGCTGTGTATTTAATGGGGAATATTACGCAAGATTTAGTTAAATTGGGGAGATTGAGCCACAATTCAGCAATGGAAAGCATCACGCAAGGGCTATATCTGATTTTGCCAGATTTATCTCGCCTAGATTTAAAAAATGATGCGGTGTATGGAATGCAAGCCTTACCTGATGCAACTATGTTAATCACAAATGCAGGTTATGGCATACTTTACAGCATTATGCTATTGGCGATCGCTAGTTTTGTCTTCTCAAAGCGGGAGTTTTAAATATTAGTCAAAGTCAGAACTTGTTTGTAATTCTTAATTAATTACCCAAGTATTTCTAAAGGAAATCTAAAGATAACCAAGAGGAATAAAAACGAACGTTAGGATGCAGATAATCTTTCGGTAAAACGACTGAAATTAGAATCTTCGCAGGTATATACCAACATAACTAAAAGTCTAAGGTAGAAAACAACAATGCTGGAAAGTCTGGGAAGAATTAATCATCCATTCGTCAGAAGCCTTGCCGCAGCAGCTACCGTTGGTTCTGTAGTGACTTTATCTACTGCTATTATTATTGGGTTCGCCAATCCTAAAGATAAATCTGCTAATCAGTTTGGTGTTTATTCCTCACTATTTGGCGCTGCTGCTGGTGCCGTATTGGGTTTAGTTTACACAGGTAAAGACAGTGCAGATAAATCCATTCTAGATATCACAACATCAGATAGTAATGTTTGGCAAGACTGGCGAAATTTTGTGGTTGTACGGAAGGTAAAAGAAAGCGAAGAAATCACATCTTTTTATTTACAACCGGAAGATAAAGGTGAAATTCCCAACTTTCAACCAGGACAATTTCTGACTATCAAACTTGATATTCCCGGACAAAATAAGCCTGTAATTCGGACTTACTCACTATCAGATTATCCCGAAACTGGTGAATATTATCGTCTTTCAATTAAGCGGGAACCTGCGCCAAATGGATTAGATGTTATGCCTGGTATAGCATCTAATTTTATGCACGATCGCATTCATGAAGGTGCAGTCATTCCCGCCAAACCACCAAACGGTAAATTTGTGCTGGATGTGCATAAATCTACCCCCGCAGTCTTAATTAGTAATGGTGTAGGAATTACACCGATGATGAGTATGGCGAAAGCTTGTACTCGGCTGAATCCTCAGCGTCCGGTTTGGTTTATACATGGTGCAAGAGATGGACAATTCCATGCTTTTCAAGATGAAATCATGGAAATTGCTCAACAAAATTCTAATTTAAATATACATATTCGCTATAGTCGTCCTAGACCAGAAGATGCAGGGAAATATCACAGTGTAGGGTATGTTGATACAGCTTTAGTACAGGAATTATGTCAACAAGACGCGGAATATTTCTTATGTGGTTCAACTCCATTTATTCAGTCTGTTACTGAAGGACTTAAAGCTGCTGGAATACCTAATAATCAAGTTTTCTTTGAATCTTTTGGGAACCCGATAAAAACTGAGTCACCAAAATCAACTCAGACTACAACTCAAAGTGAGGAATTTGCAGAAATTGTCTTTGCAAAATCTGGTAAAACTTTAACATGGCAACCGAGCGATGGCACTATTTTAGAATTTGCCGAAGCTAATGATATTAATCCGCCTTTTAGTTGTCGCATCGGTGTTTGCGGTACTTGTATGTGTAAACTCCGCGAAGGTGAAGTGGTTTATCAAGAAGAACCAGGCGCAACACCAGATGAATGCTCGGTGTTGATTTGTATTTCTCAACCTGGAAGTTCTAAATTGGTGTTGGATATTTAATTAGACTTCAGATACCCGATTTCTTTAAGAAGTCGAGTATCTAAATACTTTAATGAATAATCATTATTTCAGGTTTATAAATTGTCCCTTCAGGCATAATAGTATGCCGGAGTTTGCTATAAATTATTTTTGTTTCCCAAAGATTAGCATTTAATAAGTTGGCTTTAGTTAAATTAGTCCATGTCAAGTCTGCACTATATAAATTTGCTTCTGTTAAATTAGCCTCTAGTAATATGGCACCACATAAACTGGCTTCTCTGAGATTAGCTCTAATTAATTTCGCTTCTATTAAAGATGCTTCAATCAATGTTGCGGTACTCAAGTCTGCTTCGGTGAAATCTGCACCACACAAAGAAGCACCCCAAAAGTTACTATTACTACATTGCGATCGCCACAAGCAAGAGCCACACAAATTGGCATAGCTTAAATCAGCATTGCTCAAATTGACTTGTGTTAAATCTGCCTCACTTAAGTCTGCACCAGTCAATTTAGCACCAGATAAATTAGCACCGCGTAAATCTACTCCCCGAAAGTTAGCACCACTAGACATCTCCAATAACTATCAAACCCTTTATCTGGCTAGTTTTTAGGGTGCAAAGGCAAGCATTGCGAATCAACTAGTCTATATGAGCAAATAAGGGTTTGAGATATTTATTGTAGAGAACAAGACCAAAATATCTGGTGATATGCATTAATTTTAGCTTAGGCG
>JAGKSW010000234.1 GCA_018993265.1 Nostoc sp. TH1S01 | reverse complement strand
GCTAACTGCTCTCCCACACCTTTTTTCGTTCACCCGTGGTAAACTCTCATACTCTGCTTTCGTTAACCATTGTTTAACAGGATCTTCCTGCTCATCACTATTAGGTTCTGATTCTACTTTTTTATTGCTTAATTGCTTAATTAATTCATCAATATTTTCCTCTTTATAATCAACTAGCCAAGGAAACAAATTTTCATAATATTTAATTTGATAATCAAGAATTCTCCAAAGTTTCTCTGCATTTCTAAATTTTGCAGTAAGTTCACGGATATTTTCGGCTGTCTTTCTAGCTGGATGAGGTTTTGATTCTAAGTAATCTGCTATTTGTAACTCCTTCAAACTAAAATAATCGGCATAGGCTTGCGCTAACCAAGGGAAACCAATAGATTTTTCTTGAGCTAGATTGTTTATAAGTTGCTTTTCTTCCTCAAGCTTTTTTAAGCATTCTAAATGTTCTTGCCTAAACTTAGCTTCTCTATTTTCAAGTTCTCTAATTTTTTCTAAATGTTCTTGTCGCAATTTAACTTCTCTGGCTTCAATACTTTTGAGTGTTATTAACTGTTCTTGCCGAAATTCAATCTCTCGTGCCTCAATCTTATCAAGCTTTGGTTTAAGGTTATTATATTTCTTTAGCTTATCAGCTACATCACTAATCCACGTAAAACCATTAAACAAAATAATAATTATAACTATAGTAAAAATAATTTCCATTGATTTTTCCTATTTTCGTCTAGAAGAATAAATATCGACTACACGAATATAAATTATTTTTGTATTTGTTTTATTGTATTTAATCTATTTAAACTACATTTTAAAAATACTGAAGTAAATTTTCAAGATTCTTAAGGAAATATATCATTTTCATCATCAGACTCCAGTACTCTAAATACCTTCTAAATCCGTCAAATAAATCCGCTTTAGCTTCCCCAAAGAACTCCAAAAACCTTTGCACCGATTCCTTCAACTTACTAGAGTACACCCGATTGATGCGTAGACGCGCAAGCGGCTCACAGTCAAGCATCGCAAATCGGCTGCACCTGTTAGCAATCTCTAATGCTTGAGAAAGTGTAAAAGAAAACTGACGTTGATAAATTTAATACTTTAATATTTATTAAGCGTTATTTAGCGCGGATAGCTGGGGCATTTTCGGGGTGCAGTAATGACTTTAATTAACTTGGATCTTGTGATCAGCGCAATTACTAGTGTTGCCAATCCTTTAATCAAGGAAAAGATTCTGCGCTCCGAGACGGTAATCAAGTTACTCCAGCAGTTTAACCTTGACCCAGAGCATCCACCTGCTGATTTTAGTGGTGTTTATGCCTATGCTTTAGTAGAGTACGGTGTTGGTAAACCGAAAGCATTTCTCGAATTATTCCGCCACGAAACCATAAAATTAGCTTTCCGCAAGGCATTAGACCATAATAACCCTTCAATTGTGCTTTCTGAGGTAGATGCTTTTCTCAATACCTACAGTCTGGGTGATGAAATCAGAAGTTTGGGACTAGACGTAAGACGCGAAGTAGCTGCATTTGCAACTGTATTTATTGAAGTTGCGAAACGCACTCGCACGCCTGCTGATGTCTTGCTGAATCAAAGAATTGGTTCTCTGCATCAACGGATTGCAACTATCACTGAACAACTAGACAGATTGCCCACGTTGGAAGGAATTCGGACGGAAATTGCACGCTTGGCAGCAGATAGTCAACCAGCATTACCAGCAGCGGCAACAGAAAATAAATTTAGAGCGATTGCTTTAGCTCAACAAATGCGCGGTTGGTTTGAAACTCTGGGCTATCGCTTTGAAAAATACGAAATTTGGGATGACTCTTTTTTCGAGTGGATTATTAATGTCCCTACGCGGCGTAACAGATATGACCGTATCCTGATCCGAGGGATTGAGGGAGAAGTAGGACTAAAAGATGTAGCTATTTTACGTTCTTCAGTCGAGCAGCAAAGAACTGATGAAGGGTGGTTAGTAACAACAAGGCGAATTTCAAGGGCAGCACGAGATGAGGTAGAAAAGGACGAGAATCGACGCTTAGGCTGTTACACCTTTGACGAGTTAATTGACCAAGATGCTGACTTTAGCGATTATCTTGATTGGCTAGAAGCAGAAATTATCCAGCGTAAAATCGATACAAAATATGTTCCTTTGGCCTGTACCAAAGAGGAAATCGACTTTGATACTAAGCAACGTATTGGGGTCAGTCGCTACGATGAACGTGATGGTTGGATCGATGGTTATATCGATATGTGGCTGGATGACCCAGCAAAAGAACATATTTCGTTACTAGGAGAATTCGGTACAGGAAAAACTTGGTTCGCTTTCCACTATGCTTGGGTAGCATTACAGAAATATAAAGATGCTCAAATACGAGGTGTAGAACGTCCTCGTTTACCCTTAGTAATTACTTTGCGAGACTTTGCTAAAGCAATAAATGTCGAGAACGTTTTGGCAGGTTTCTTTTTTACCCAACACAACATCCGATTAAACAGCGAAGTCTTTGAACAACTTAATCGAATGGGAAAATTGCTGCTAATTTTCGATGGATTTGACGAAATGGCAGCAAAAGTTGACCGTCAACAGATGATTAATAACTTTTGGGAATTAGCAAAAGTGGTTGTTCCTGGTTCTAAAGTTATACTCACTTGTCGTACTGAGCATTTCCCGGAAGCCAAGGAAGGACGAGCATTACTAAATGCGGAACTGCAAGCTTCAACTAAAAACTTAACAGGTGAAACACCACAGTTTGAGGT
Organism: Nostoc sp. TH1S01; assembly: GCA_018993265.1. Classification (GTDB taxonomy): domain Bacteria; phylum Cyanobacteriota; class Cyanobacteriia; order Cyanobacteriales; family Nostocaceae; genus Nostoc_B. The sequence goes on along the minus strand of JAGKSW010000234.1, from coordinate 3,181 downwards.
GGTGGAATTAGAAAAATTTAACGACGAGCAACTACGCGTCTGTTTGTCATACCAAGCGCAGGCAACTACAGTTGAACAAGTCATGGGCAATCCACAATTGCTAGATTTGGCCCGTCGCCCGGTAATGACAGAGTTAATCCTAGAAGCATTGCCAGATATTGAGGCAGGTAAGCCTGTTGATATGTCACGGGTTTACTTATATGCAGTGCGACGAAAAATGGAACGGGACATTAAAAGCGATCGCACCTTTACTTCGTTGGCTGATAAGCTATATTTTCTGTGCGAACTTTCCTGGGAAATGTTCTCCACCGACCAAATGAGCCTGAATTATCGACTTTTCCCAGATAGAATTCGACGGTTATTTGGTTCTGCTGTTCAAGAAGAAAAGGATTTAGACCACTGGCATTATGACATGATGGCGCAAACGATGCTTGTTCGTAATGCTGATGGTGACTATACTCCAGCGCATAGATCGCTGTTAGAGTTTTTCGTGGCGTATAAATTTGCAGCAGAGTTGGGGGCGTTAGCTGAAGATTTTACAGAATTAGCCCAAGCACAGTCAGGTTTGGATAACAGTGCAGCAGCTATTGATTATACTTGGTCTGGTTATTTTTCGCGTCAATTAAATCATATTATTGCGCCGCTTAAAGCATTTACAACTGAATCTTTTGAGAAGTTAAAAGAGACTTTTGGTAAAACACCACTCACAAAAGCAGTGATGGATTTGCTTGTACCAATCTTAAGTGATAATGAGCCTCTTATTAGGATGATTGAGGCAACACGAAACAAAAGCGAAGAAGAGGTGGGTTACGTTGGCGGGAATGCGGCAACATTGGCGGTGAAGGTTGATAAGACCGCATTAGAGGGCAGAGATTTCAGCCATGTTGTGATCAAAGGTGCTGATTTTACCAATGCCAGTCTTCGTCGTGTCAATTTAGTTGAAGCAAAGCTGTTGAATTCTAACTTATCCAAAGTCGGGAGCAGCGTTTTATCAGTGGCAGTTAGCACCAATGGAGAAGTTTTAGCTACGGGTGATAAGAGTGGGGAGGTTTGTTTTTGGCGACTTTCAGAAGGTCTACCAGTTTTAAGTTGTAAGGGACATACTGATTGGGTAAGGTCAGTTTGTTTCAGCCCCGATAATAAAATTTTGGCTAGTGCCAGTGGAGACTATACAGTGAAATTGTGGGATGCCAACACTGGTAAATGCCTCAAAATCTTATTAGAGCATACCAGTCGTGTAGCGTCAGTTTGCTTCAGCCCCGATGGCAAAATTTTAGCTAGTGGTAGTGAAGACTATACAGTCAAGCTCTGGGATGCTAACACTGGTGAATGCCTCAAAATCTTAAAGCATACTAGTCGCGTAGGGTCAGTTTGCTTCAGCCCCGATGGCAAAATTTTAGCTAGTGGCAGTGAAGACTATACAATCAAGCTCTGGAATGCTAACACTGGTGAATGTTTTAAAGTCTTATCAGGACATATTGGCTTGATTGAGTCAGTTTGCTTCAGCCCCGATGGCAAAATTTTAGCTAGTGGTAGTGAAGACTATACAATCAAGCTCTGGGATGCTAATACTGGTGAATGCATTAAAACTTTTTTAGGCCATCTCAAACGGATTTGGTCAGTCTGTTTTAGTTTCAATGGTCAAACTCTGGTGAGTGGTAGTGGCGACTCAACTATTAAGGTATGGAGTATTGACACAGGTGAATGCGTCAATACTTTGTTAGGGCATACTAACTTAGTTAGATCGGTTTGTTTTATTCCTAACAGTCAAATCCTGATTAGCGGAAGTAATGACCATACTGTAAGAGTTTGGGATACGAATACAGGTGAATGTCTCAAAACTTTTCAAGGATACAGTAATGGAATAGAATCAGTTGCTTTCAGTTCTAATGGTTCGATTTTGGCTAGTGGTAGCGACGATCATACCGCAAGAATTTGGGATGTTAGCACTGGTGAATGTCTGAAAATTTTGCGAGGGCATACTCAGAAAATCTGGTCAGTTGCTTTCAAGCCTCAAAGCATGACTCTAGCTACTAGCAGTGATGATGATATCAAGTTATGGGATACTAATACTGGTCAGTGCCTCATAAGTTTACAACCTTTGAGAAGGGCAATCGTCTCAATTGCTTTCTCTCCTGATGGTAATATCTTAGCTATTGGCAGTGAGAATCGTACTGTAGAACTTTGGTGTGTTAGTCAGGGTGAGTGCCTCAAAATTTGGCAGGAACACACAAATACAGTTTCGTCTGTTGCTTTTAGCCATCAAGGGATGATCCTGGCTAGCGGTAGTGCGGACGAGACAATCAAGCTATGGGATATTGATAATGGTTGTTCCCTAAAAACTCTAAAAGGACACGTTGGCTCAGTCGCTTCAGTAGCTTTTAACCCAGATGGTCAAACTCTGGCTAGTGGCAGTATAGACAAAACTATAAAGTTATGGAATATCAGCACTGGTGAGTGTCTAAAAACTTTTCAGGGGCATACTGCATTAGTTTGGTCAGTAGCTTTTAGTCCAAATGGCACAACTCTTGCCAGTGGTAGCACTGACCACACGATTAGATTGTGGAGTATTAGCACTGGCGAATGCCTTAAAATTCTACAAGAGCATACTGATTGGATTTGGTCAGTCACTTTTAGTCCAGATGGTCAAACTCTAGCTAGTGGTAGCCAAGATGGAACTATAAAACTTTGGGATATTAGGACAGGGGAGTGCTTAAAGACACTTAGGTGTGAAAGACCCTATGAAGCTATGAATATTACTGGGATAATAGGTTTAACTCAAGCTGAAAAAGCCTCCCTCAAAGCATTAGGCGCAATAGAAGATAGAGAATAAATCAGAGAAAAGATGCAAGCTTGGTTAGGCGATCGCTCTTTGTCCCTGATAGTATGCCAGCAATAATCCTTGCCATGTATAGTATTAGTTCCTCAGTAGTTACCTTCCTTCGTATTCAGACTCCAACACACTCAACAGTTTCTCCTCTACCACCGTAAGATAAGGCCGATTGACCTTCCCCTCCACTGCAACAGATTTTTGACTGTCTCCTCCAGTGAATCAGAATAGATTCGAGCAAGGCGATCGCATATCTCCTGCACTTGCTGACAATCATCAGGCAGGTAATTGAACGATTTCAAATGCTGCACCCCAACCGTCAATTCGCCATCCCAAGTTCTCACAGTACAG
>JAGKSW010000233.1 GCA_018993265.1 Nostoc sp. TH1S01 | reverse complement strand
TTATCAAAGCTGACAAAGATGTTCTTAAAGGTGAAGTGTTAGTTGATCCTGTCTCTCTGCTTGATGACACTTTATTTAGCCAGTTGACTCCACTATGGCTAAATCTTAACCCTAAACACTCTTGGCATTTGGGTTCAGCAGACTTGTATATTACTAGCATTCAAGGTACACCACAATCAACGCAACCTTGGGCTAATGCTTGCACCTATGCCCAATTATATGAGCAAGCATCAGATAAAGAACGCAATTTGAACTTTATCTTTGCAACACCTGTATCCTTCCGTCAAGGTGGTTATGATACAGTTCTCCCCATCAAAGAATGTGTGTTTAATAGCCTTCTTAGCCGTTGGAACAAATACAGTGGAATAGAAATCAATACTATTCCCATTGAGTCAATTTATCCAAGTGGGTTTAACATCAATACTGAAGTTGTTAGTAACTACGATAGTAAGTTTATAGGTTGTGTTGGTGGAATTAGCTATCGAATGCTAGGGGATGTTGAACCATTAGCAATTAAACAGATAAATGCATTAGCTGATTTTGCATTATATGCAGGGTTAGGGCGTAAAACAACGATGGGTATGGGAATGGTACGCCGAGTATAAATTATATCTTTATCTATCACACTCAATTATGAATGAGACAGATTACATTCCGATTGCATCCTTAAATCAATATGCCTACTGCCCACATCGCTGCTGGCGAATGTTTTGTGCAGGAGAATTTATTGATAATCAATACACAATCGAAGGTACAAGTTTACACGAGCGAGTTCACACACTCGGCGAAGGCAACCGTGAGCAGACATGGCAAATAAGAGCAATTTGGTTAAAATCCGATAGATACAAGCTCATAGGCAAATCAGATTTAATTGAGTCAGAAAATGGGGAGTGGTATCCAGTAGAATACAAGCGAGGGCGTAAGGGCGAATGGGATAACGATGAGTTACAAGTCTGCGCTCAAGCATTGTGTTTGGAAGAAATGACAGGTCAGATTATCAATACTGGCTACATCTACTATGCTCATTCCCACCAACGTCAAAAGGTAGAAATTTCTGAAGAACTGCGCCAGAGTGCGACCGCTACAATTGAAGCCGTTCAAACAATCATATTTACGGGTGCAATGCCCAAAGCTGTCAAAACAAAACGTTGTGAAGGATGCAGTCTATACTCAAACTGCTTACCTCAAGCCACAGAAAAGGTAGAACGGTATCAAGAATCTTAATTCTTGGCAATTTTAAAAAAATCTAATCAGCTAGTTATGGATGTAACTATGGGAACAGTCTACGTTACTCAAGAAGATGCTTTTGTTGGAAAAGTTGATGAACGTCTTCATGTCAAGTTCGACAAAAAGACAATCTTAGATGTCCCTTTAATTAAAATAGATGGTGTTGTAGTTTTAGGACGAGCAACTATTTCACCAGCCGCTATCTCTGAACTACTAGAGCGACATATTCCTCTAACTTTCTTAACAGAAAATGGTCGGTATTTAGGGACTTTACAACCAGAAGTAACTAAAAACATTTTCGTGCGTAAAGCTCAGTGGCAAGCAGCAGGAGAATCCGCCCAAGCAATTCATGTAGTACAAGGTTTTATCCGAGGTAAACTTAAAAACTACCGCAATATCTTGTTGCGTCGTCAACGTGAATGCTCAGACTTAGACTTATCTACAAACATAACTCGCTTAGATCAAGCACTTGCACCAATTGATAACACTAAAAATATTAATTCACTTCGTGGCTTAGAAGGTGCTGGTAGCGCAGCTTATTTTGGGTGCTTCAATCAACTTATCCGGGCTAAAGAATTTACTTTTAGCAAGCGCGTTCGTCGCCCACCAACTGATCCTGTAAATTCTTTACTCAGTTTTGGTTATTCATTATTACAACATGATATCCAGGGTGCAGCTAATATTGCTGGTTTTGATCCATATCTCGGATATTTACACTGCGAACGTTACGGCAGACCTGCTCTAGCCTTAGACTTAATGGAAGAATTTCGTCCTTTGATCGTAGACGCAGTTGTATTGTCAGCAATAAATAAACAATCATTAACAGCAGCAGACTTTGTTACAGAACCTTTGAGTGGAGCAATTTCACTCACCCCAGAGGGACGTAAAACCTTTCTACGAAACTATGCACAGAAAAAACAATCCGAGTTTAAGCATCCCGTTTTAGGTCGTAAATGTACTTACCAAGAAGCTTTTGAGTTACAAGCTCGGTTATTGGCTAAATATCTGATGGCTGAGATAGACAAATATCCTCCACTAATTTTGAAATAGATGCTGGAGGTGAAAACTGGTGAGGAATTTTGTCATTTCCTACGATATTTCGGAAGATAAACGCCGTACCAAAATCCACAATATTCTTAAGTCCTACGGCCAGTGGATGCAGTATAGTGTGTTTGAGTGTCAGCTTACAGATACTCAATATGCAAAATTGCGCTCTCGCTTGAATAAGTTGATTAAACCTGAAACTGATACTATATATTTTTACCCTCTGTGTGCTTGCTGCCTTGGGAAGGTTGAACGTATTGGTGGCGAACCACCACGTGATGATACGGTTTTCTTCGCTTAATCCGCGCAAGGGTAGGTGTACATGAAACCGTTTAGAGAAAAATGGCTCAATTCCCTTCAGCATAAGGCTTATAACAATTTCTTTCTAAATGTTCACCCGCGCTTCTTATTTAACAAGGGTTTCAGCTATTTGACTCGGTTTCAACTCAAACTACCTATGTTATTATTACCTCATCTGCACTTCAGAACCTCGAAAACCAAATATAGATTAGCTTTCAACTTACCGCCGTTGAAATCTCACTAACTCCCTAATAGGGATTGAAACAAATTGTTTGGAATTGATTATCTTAAATGGTGGGCGGGTTGAAATCTCACTAACTCCCTAATAGGGATTGAAACCAATCATCTCTGCGATCGCATTCATGAATTCTTGTTGAAATCTCACTAACTCCCCTCCCTAATAGGGATTGAAACGCTTGTGGCAAGAGATTTAGTTAGAAAGCATTGCAATTTTAGTTACTTTTACTTGCAACTCTAATCAGAAAACGCAAAGCCTCGTTCACAGCTTCTGAGGTTGGAAACATTTGGGCAACGTCAGGCTCTAAAAAAACTGCTAATCTTTCAAATTCTGTATGATTATTTCCCTGTTTTCCATTTAAGTTTTGACTTAGCTGAGGGCTATCTTCAGCTACAGGCGATTGCAACGATAGAGCATTCAATTGATTAACAAGTGCCTCCCAACTGTTTGCTTTTAGGTTAAAGTGAGCCTTTGCATCCTTTAATGTTTTATATTGTTTTTTTAGGGCTTCGACCGTGTAGCTGTGCTTTTGAGAAATATCAGCTTGCCCGTTCAGGTCTTCCTCAACCATTTCCACTACTTCATTAATTAATCGGTCATGATTTTCACTAATCTGGGCTGCTGCACCCAAAATTCGAGAAGTTGCTTTAATCTGCACTTCGGTTTCCTGCTTCAGGCGGTCTGCAATGCTACGGATTTGATCTCCCAGCTTGGTTTTACCTTGATTAGGTTTGATCGGTAATGATTTTTTACTCATGAAGGGGGTGGATTATTCCGAAAGTATTTCTTTGATTGCCAGCCAAATGCGCTTAAACTTCTGCACTAAACCTACAGGGTTGTTTGTTGTTTCTTCTTCCACTGAATCAACTAAAGACTGAATCCGGTCTAAACGTTCTGCTACAACGTAGAGGTTATTAACCGCCTCATCCTTACTGGCCATAGATTCCCGTAATAGAACAACCATATCCGCAATTTCGCGTTTGAGTCGTTCGTTCTCAGCTTTGCGGCGGGTTTCCCATCCCTTAATACTAGCTTTAGAACGCCGCTCATATTTGAGTTCTGCTTTAGTCTCATTGTATAAAGCCAAATACCTTTCTTTTTGGGAATTTGCTTCCTCGTATTTGCTCAGTAATTCGCTGGCTTTGGCTTTTTCTTCGTTATAAAAGCAGAGTGCCTGCTGATGATTCTGTTGCTCACCAATATATAGCTGGTAGTTCTGAGCAACACTCTCTTCTAACTCAGTAAACTTGACTTGGTAAGTTTGGATCTCTTGTTGAACCTGAACCAGTTGGGTTGTAGCTGCCTCGTTTTCTTTTGCCTTCTGCTGCCA
>JAGKSW010000067.1 GCA_018993265.1 Nostoc sp. TH1S01 | reverse complement strand
CAATGGTGGGGAGTATGTCAACTAATTGATGACACGTCCTAATGACTATTCTTAATCTTCTTCTGCGCCAATGTCTTCTTCGGTATCGGCAGGTTCAGGCGATCGCTCATACTGGAGTTTATTCAACAGAGATAATACCTTAGTGCCTCGTTCTATGGAACGGTCTTCGATAAAAATTACCTCTGGTGTACGACGCAGTCTGACTCTAGCACCAAGTTCACTACGCACATAACCCGTGGCAGACTTTAAGCCTGCCATTGTTTCTGCCTTAGCTTCTTCTGTACCATAAATACTGACGTAAATTTTGGCGTGCTGCAAATCGCCAGAAACGTCTACATCAGTGACACTGACCATACCTGAACCCACACGGTCGTCTTTAATGCCGTTGAGTAACATTTGGCTAACTTCCCGTTTGATTAATTCAGCAACACGAGAAACGCGGCGACTTGTAGCCATAAAATCTTTGCCTCCTCACAGAGGTTATAAAACATCAATAGTGGAAATCTGGGAAGGACTTTGGCAAAGTGCTGTTAGCGTTAGCGGGGCGTTTAGCCCGTGCTGAGTCCTGAGTGCTGAGTATAAACCCACCAGTAGCTATCAGGGTTTTAGCTCTAACAACACTGAAAGCAACAGCCCCAATCTTTCCCAGCCTAAATTGTACTCAAACCCAGCATGGCGCGGAGGGTGAGTGTTACAAAAGTAAGACCGCCCAGTAATAAGCCGACAACAGCAACTAAGGTGACTGGACGTTTAAGCAAGGGCATTAATGGCTCGAATGTGTTCACCAGAAGCCCAACGAGGATCGTAATTAAGTAGCGAGGGTAGCGAAAAACGTTATCCCAAAATCCGTCAAACATGGAAATCTAAACTGCCTTGTTATGAACTGACGTTTGTTTTGATATGCTTTATCTACCTAATTGTAATCTATGCAGATGAAAATTACTCACTTAATATAGAATATGCTGCGTTAGCTATATTTTGTTATATTTACTAGCTTAAATTAGTGAACTTATCAGTAAATGGTTATTCAAATGCTTCCTGAAATTTGCCCACGTCCTTTTTTAAAATGGGCAGGGGGTAAAAGTAAGTTAATTCAACAATATATTCCTTATTTCCCTAAGTTTTATCAGACTTACTATGAACCCTTTTTAGGTGGTGGTGCGGTTTTTTTCCATTTACAGCCAACCACGGCAATTTTAACAGATATTAATGCTGAACTCATTACTACTTATCGCTGCGTCAGGGATCAAGTTGAAGATTTAATTAGCTTATTACAAGAGCATAAATCTAAACATAATCGAGATTATTATTATAGTGTTCGCTCTTATACTAGTAGTAATGATCTAGAACAAGCTGCTCGGTTAATTTATCTGAATAAAACCTGTTATAACGGTTTGTATCGAGTTAATTCTCAAGGTAAATTTAACGTGCCTTTAGGTAGTTATAAAAATCCGAGTATTTGTCAGAAAGATTTACTCAGAGCCGCATCTCAAGCTCTGAAATACTCTGAAATCAAGCAATCAGATTTTATCAATGTGCTAAATTACGCTAATAATAGTGACGATTTTGTATTTTGTGATCCGCCTTATCATCCTATTAGCAACACTAGTTATTTTACAGGTTATAATGGCAATTCTTTTGGTGAAAAAGACCAAATACGTTTGCGAGATGTTTGTGCCGAACTAGCAAATCGTGGTGTTAAAGTGATGGTTTCTAATTCTGATTGCGAATTTATCAGAAGAATATACAAAGAAATCAATTTCAAGATTTATGATATTGTCGCATCGCGTTCGATTAATTCTAATACTAAAAAGCGAGGCATCATTAGCGAATTATTAATTACTTCTTATTAAAAATTTTTATTAGCCCAGGCAATAAACCTATCTAAACTGTAAACTCCAAGTAAGTTATGGTTTAGTTTCACTTGCTGTCTGAGCCATTGAATTGCCCCTTCGCGCATACCTTCACCACCAATCACCACAATTGTTGGCGCTGGATAATATTCTTGAATGTTCATACTCAAATACGGAAACTTTTCATCTACAGAGCCACCGCTTTCTTGCCATTTACATTCAATAATTAATCCAGTGGGAATGATAGGTAAGCCAACAACATAAAAATCTACTTTTAACAAAGTATTATAAAGACCTGAGCCTATATAAACTTGTTTAGCGTAGCGTTTAGGTAATAAATGAGCAGTTAAAAGATATTCTTTGGTGACATGATTTCCGATTTGGAAATAATTATGTCCACTTAATATTGCGTCTACATTACTTTCTAAAATGCGCCCTGCTTGATTTGCCCGTTTGCCTTGAGTCATAGTCATTCTCAAGTTCTCCGCCAAATTTCCATATATTCTAGAATTTCATGGAATCAGGGACATATAGACAGTTACTTAATATGAATTTTCAATGTGGAAAAAAGTAGGATATTTTTGGTACTTATGTACTAAAAAATAGAGTGCCAAATGGTTGAGTTCAGAGTAATTAACCGCCGATACACGCAGATAAACGCCGATAAATTTGGATGAATAAAAACTCTGCGTAACTTTGCATTTACCTCAGCGATACTCTGCGTTGAAACTCAACCTGTTTGTACTTCGCTATTACTATTACGGATAGACCAAGCAATTTCTAGTAGATGAGTCCAACGTTTTTGTAATTGTTTGGGAGTACATTTTAAAGCTTTAGCGATCGCTTGATCACTATGTCTTGCTGCTTTTAATTGCAAAATTTGCTGTTGTTGGGGAGAAAGTACTTGAATAAAAGTTTCCCACTGTTGGGAAGATAAGCCTAATTTTTGTTCTAAACCTGCACCTAACCATTGATGAACTAATTGCCATTGGTGCTGTTTGGCGAACTTTTCTACATGATATTTAAAGCGTTGTTGCAAATAATCACGCTGGCGGCTAGTTAAACCGAGAATTTGGTCAATTTCCGGTGCAGATAAGTCTTGGAGTTTTAAGCTGAGGTAATCGATACAGTCAGATTGACCTTGAGATTCTAAATATTTGACTAATTCTGAGATGACGCGATCGCGTTCTGATTCTTCCGACAAATCACCATGACCTTGAGCAATCATTTTAGAGCGAATTTGCTGCACGGCTGGATTGCGTTGGTAAGATTCTGCTTCTTCACTTTTCGCCGAGTCTACCGCCATTTCAATATCTACAGCTGTTTCTTGGGGCTGACGACGGGCAAAACCTTGAGCGCGTAAGATAATTAACTGTTGATTATTTCCACCAGGTAAATTGATGCGGCGCTTGGCATATTGCTCTGTAAATGCCATATATTCTGCTAATTGCAGCTGAGTACGTGGTTGATAATCTTCAGCTAATTCATTTTCTCGCCGGAAAGCTTTAATCGCCTCAATATAAAAAGCTTGAAGAAAATCTTCAATCAAGTTGTAACGTGCATCAAACCCATATTCTGCGCCTGGTGGCGTAACATGGCGGTAAACCATCGCACCCAAACTGCTGTGTAATTCTACCCTTCCCCGCCGTGAACCAAGTTGGTAGTAGTGCAGACACTTGTGCAAACGATGTTTTGCTAAAGTTAGCTGCCAAGATTGAATTTGTCCAGATGTTTGGATACGGGAACTTTTCTCACAAATCCGTCTGACTTCTTTGGCTATGCGTTGCGCTACAGCTTGTACACATCCAGAACTTGCCTTGACTTGCGCCTGTATTTCCTGACACAGAAGTTGTATTAAAGTATCTGTCGGGGGGAATTCTTCAATAGCAACATTGCTAACAACAAAATTGGGTGTGGAGGTTGGTAGATTTACAAGGTTAGCTTTCATGAATTTTCCTAGGGTAGGGTATAGCACCGTAACTACAACGCAAAGATAGCATTTGAAAACGTTCTTGTCTGGAAAGTTATTAAGTATTCATCCATACAAGATTCATTGCCAGCACTGCTTATGTATATGACTGTAGGAAATTTAAAAAAGTTACAGTGAAAGTAATGTGTCGCTTTTGGACACCGTAACCAAATTGCCGACGTTTCAAATATATTAATCACGCCCACAATTGCTGCAAATCCTTGCTGTATATACTTTTACTCCTATCCTGACTACCCACTCCCAGCCATGATTCAGTATGACAATCCCAGAACTGGAGCATTTTGAATCTAGGTTTGCGAAACAGCAGTTTCAGTTTGTGAAATGTGTTGCTTAAACCCAAGCTGCTACTGCTTCCCAACCTAACCCCCGCCTCGTAATCATTGGTTCGTCTCCTGTCAAGTCCAAAATTGTCGATACTTGATATGTTGGTTCTTCACCAGTGTCTACAATTACATCTACTAAGTTATCCAGATAATCAAACAGCTCTACCCGTGATAGCCGAGGTTCACCATCTGAGCTAAATTTCCCATCATCCACCTCATTACTTGGCAAATGCGCCGAAGTGGAAATAATTGGGTTTTCTAAAGCTTCTAGCAAAGCCAAACATACAGTATGATTCGGTACGCGAATCCCAGTCGTTTTCCGCTTGGGATTCTGCACTAATCGCGGTACTAACTTAGTGGCGGGAAGCAAAAATGTATAAGGGCCGGGAATCAGCCGCTTCATCAATCTATAAGCTGTATCGCTGACAAACGCATAAGTCGCTACATTTGACAATGAAGGACACAAAAATGTTAATGGTTTATCATTCGCTAACTGCTTGATTTTCCTCACTCGTTCCACCGCCGACTTGGCATTTAAATCACAACCGATCGCATAAACTGTATCAGTAGGGTAAAGCATGACCGCGCCATGCGAGAGCGCAGACTTTATCTCTTCTATTCGACGGCTTTGGGGATTATCCGGATGCACTGTGAAAATTTTTGCCATAGAACACGGTGATTTGGAAAAGGGGGACGAGGAAGCAGGGGGATAATAACTAATGACAATTGACCATTGACTATTGACAAACCCCTATGAGTAAAATAGCTTATCTTCAATGTCCGACGGGAATTTCTGGTGATATGTGCCTGGGAGCCTTAGTCAGTCTGGGGGTTCCTGTTGAGTATTTGGTTACAAAATTAAATGACTTAGGACTTGCTCAGGAGTACAATTTGCGGGCTGAAGTTGTCCAAAAAAATGGTCAACAGGCAACTAAGGTACATGTAGATTTAGTAGAGGAACATCACCATCACCACGAACATCATCACCATCATGGCCGCCATCTGCCAGAAATTGAGCAAATGATTCGTCAGGCAAATTTACCCTCACGAGCCGAAGCTTGGAGTTTAGCAGTATTCCAACAATTGGCAGTAGCAGAAGGTGCAGTGCATGGGGTTGCTCCAGAAAAAGTCCACTTCCATGAAGTTGGTGCCGTGGATGCGATTGTGGATATTGTCGGCACTTGTTTAGGGTTAGATTGGTTGGGCATTGACAGCGATCGCTCAGGATTCCCCTTAATTTACTGCTCGGCATTACCAACAGGTGGCGGTACAGTGCGGGCTGCACATGGTCAAATGGCAGTACCAGTGCCAGCAGTGTTGAAATTATGGGAAATGAGAAGTTGCCCTGTTTATAGTAACGGCATTGAAAAGGAACTGGTAACACCAACAGGAGCTGCGATCGCCACTACATTAGTCAGAGAATTTGGTAATCCGCCATCGATGACACTTAAACAAGTGGGATTGGGAGCGGGAACTATCAATCTTCCTATTCCCAATATACTACGCCTGTGGCTGGGTGAAAGCACCAGCCTCCAGGCAGATGTCCCCAATTTTCAAGAAATCAGCCCGATTTTAGAACCCATCTCCGTACTCGAAACTCAAATTGATGACTTAAATCCCCAGGCGGTTGGCTATGTATTTGAAGCGTTATTTGCCGCAGGTGCAGTGGATGTCTTCACTCAGCCTATAGGGATGAAAAAATCCCGTCCTGGTATTTTATTAACAGTTATCTGTCATCCAGATAATTTAACCCAGTGCGAAGCAGTTTTATTCCGTGAAACCAGTACTTTAGGTATTCGCCGCACTACCCAGCAACGCGCCATCCTCCAAAGAGAAATTCAACAAGTGGAAACAAAATATGGCCAGGTGCGTGTCAAAGTTGCATGGCAAGGAACATCACTAGATAAATCAATCACCAATGTACAGCCAGAATATGAAGATTGTGCCGAATTAGCCCGAAAACACAATCTCCCTTGGCGAGAAATTCATAGAGTTGCGCTGCAAAGTTGGCATTCGTAAAATAATTTACCAATAAAAAATTGAGGAGTTAGAATCCAAAATGATTCTGACTCCTCAATTTTTTATTCCACATTTGAAATTGACTAAATTTTAGTCAACATTTCTTAATGTCCGGTTGACTGCATCACCAGCATCTTCACCTGCGCGTTGAGCATTTCTTGTTAAGTCTTGAGCCGCGTTACCAGTGTTTTCTTTGAGATTTTCTAAACCACGTTTAGTTCCCTTAGCTACACCTTCAGCGGTTCCTTGAGCAGAACTACCAATATCTTCGCCTAAGTTTTTCACTCTTTCAGGAAAGGGTGTACCCTGGCGATAGTTACGAGCATAATCTTGTGGACTTTCAATGCCTTTTTCGTTAATGTTTCTTTCGGCATTTCGGCTCAAATCTTCAGCTCGATTTCTAGCAGCTTTGTCAAAATTTTTCGCTCTCGGATCTACATCACTAAAGTTATTCATTCCACCTTCAGGAGAATTGAGGTTATAAGATTTTGTGGGATCATAACGCTCAGTATTTGGTGATTGGGCGCTAGGTTGTGGAGGTTGACCCGCAATGGTAGGTCTGTTGCAAGCTTGTGTCAGGATGAGAAAAACACCTGCTAAGAAAACACTTAAAACTTTTAAAGGGCGAATATTCTTTACCCAATCAATGAGTCTTTTCATAGTTTTACTCCTTGAGTTTGTGTAAGTAACTTAAAAACCTATGGAGATAAAATTTGGTTTTCAAATGTTAGTCTCCAAATTAAGCAAAAATTCTATCTGCCTACTGCCGGATTTTTTTGTAATTCGGGTCTAGCACTTGCTTCGTCAGCTTTTTCTTTGACAAAGCTAGAAGCATCTTGAAATTGTTCTTTTACAGTTTCAAGTCTATCTTGCACTCGATTGCCTAAATCCGATTCATTTTGAATTAAATTTCCGGGTTCAGGTTTTTGAAAGTTTTCCTTTGTAATTATTGGTAATTCTTTTTCTTTCTCTACTCTGCCTTGGGGTGTTTCCGCACCAGGGTAGAGTATTTCTGACTCTGGATTTGTAGCAATTAATGAACTAGAAGGTAAATAAGCGTTAGTGCTTAACTTTCTAGTATATTTATCTCCACCATTTTTATAAGGATTGTTTGCACCACCAGCTTGTACTGCGGGATTTTGAGGATTTGCACCTGTAATATCTCCACTACTACAAGCAGTGCTAACTATCAAAACCATACCTGCCAAAAATACTGTTAAAACTTGGCGTAGTCTTAATTTTTTCCATAACGCCGTCAAATTTTTCATCAGTGCCTCCTTTCAACCATTCACAAGTTTTATTTGCTTTTAATATAGTGAATTAAGCAAGTTAAATTCTTGTTTCAGTTAACTATTATTTGACCAACAATTACCAATATTAATAATGAAAAATAAGTTTCACATCTGGCTTAAGTCACATTATATTGACTTAAAGTGTAATAATTACATCTGACTGTAGAGAGATAAGACTAAGCCTTTTAAGTCTCGCGATTAGAAAAGCCTTAATAAATTTATTGTTGATTTAGGAAGTTTTTAAAATAAAAATTAATTCCTACTTTGGGAGGATATGGGATATTAAAAGATAATATAAATGTAGCAACATCAAATAGTAACAATAAGCAAAAATCAATATATAAATTTTAAAAAATTACTAGACAGCAGTATTATGAACAAAAATTGTTAAAAGAATTACTTAAAATACATCAACTCCAATTAGTAATTTATTCCAGGTTTTGGTATGTAACTGATGTACCATAAGACTTGAGACATTCAGCCCTTGGTGCTTGAGCTAGATAAATGACCAAAGTGATGAAGCAATTTTTACGCTGGCTGATTTTGGGTGGGACTTTGTTTTTTGTTGCCAAAGCCTTAAAGGATAATTGGGTTGGGGTGACAACTATTAAAATTGATATGTCAGGATGGGCGATCTTAGCGATCGCCACAGGCGTAACTTTATTAGCACATACTTGGGCTGGCTGGATTTGGACTTGGGTTTTGCGTGATTTAAATCAACCCGTACCATCTGTTCCATTTATTCAAGCTTATTTAAAAACTAATATTGCCAAGTATTTACCGGGTAATGTTTGGCATTATTATGGAAGAATTTTGGCAGCCAAAAATGCCAATGTGTCTGGAGGTGTAGCAACCATTAGTGTGTTATTAGAACCCTTACTTATGGCCGCCGCAGCTTTAATAATTGTTGTGATGTTGGGTAGCCAGTTTGCTGTAACTCAGACTAATTTCGCTTTGCAAATATTACAATTTGTAATTTTATGTGCCATACTTGGCAGTTTACATCCTTGGTTTTTAAACCCAGTAATTCGCCTTTTATACAAATTAAAAAATAAAAAATCTTCTAGTCAAACTCAGCCGCAAGTTTCTACCAATCTTGAACGCTATCCCCTTCGCCCCTTGTTAGGAGAAGTTGGATTTTTAGGACTGCGTAGTCTGGGGTTTATGCTAACTATGTTGGCAATTTGCCCAATAAATATTAGCCAAATTCCTTTATTATTCGGAGCTTTTAGTATTGCTTGGCTGTTAGGGCTGGTAGTTCCAGGTGCGCCAGGAGGAATAGGTGTATTTGAAGCAACAGCGATCGCACTTTTGCAGAATCTTTTTCCGTCAGCTGTAGTGATTGGTGCGATCGCTTTATATCGTCTCATTAGTATCTTAGCGGAAACATCTGGCGCAGCTTTAGCGTGGCTAGACGAACATTTGGTTAAGACCAATAGCTAAAATGGCATTAATGCTAAATTTCAGTTTGAATTTCAATGAGCTTTTGTCGAGAAGATAAACCTGATTTAATGCTGACATAAGACTTTGGCACATCAAATTTATCAGCTAAGACTTTAATTAATTCTTCATTCGCTTTTCCATCAACTGGAGGCGATTTTAAATATACAGTTAAACTCCCATCTGCTTGCTCTTCAACTTTTTGTTGTTTTGAATTAGGTTTGACTTTCACTTTTTTTTGCATTGCTTATTTCCCTTAATTTTCCTAGCCACAACCAACCTAAAATACAACCCAATACATAATGAGGGAAATCCCACCAAGAAAACGTACTACCAAGCAACATTTTACCAATTAATGTTGCTCGCATAGCTTCTAATATTGGCGGATGCCAAAGTTGGAGAAATTCTAGTATACAAGTAATCACAAAAACCCAAATAGGAATTTGTACTATTGCTTTGCGACTTTTGAAAAACCAGAATCCAAACAGACACCAAAAAATTTCGTAAAATACAGCTGCGCCGTTGTTATTAAACCATTGACGACCTGGGCCGGGATAGTATTTAAATAAAAAGCCCATCGCTGTGACGATGAGCAAGGGAAATATGATGAATATTTTTGAGTTATGATTGTGGCGCATTTTCTACAAGCTAGAAACTAAACAAGATTTTAGCCTTCATATCTTGAATTTCAAATACATTTATGGGTATCTTTTACTACCAGCCCCTACTACGCCAATTTTGTGGCGATAGGATAGTTCTGCACCAAACCATCCAGAAATGCTAGTCAGTGTTCCAACTACAAGAGATATTAATAATCCCCAAGGTAAAATTCGGGCTTCTGCGTCACCCCAACGCAACAGAAAGTTCAACAGCGTTAAAACTAGGATAGAAACATTCAGGATCATGTGCGCCCAGCCAGCAGTGCGTTTCCGGACTCGCTCAATTTTCAAAAAGTCGCTCATCCCGATCGCAGCTGCAATTAAACCTCCAACCAGTCCGAGTCCAATTAACCACAAGGAAGCCCTCGCCCAAAAAAAATCACGAGTTAACCAATAGCCAAAGTCGCTTCCTAATGCTGCGGCTAAAAATGCTATGGGAAAAATGACGCTTAAAGGGTGTAAGGGATGTCCAGCGATCGCAACTGTGCTAGGTACACCAGTATCACGATACTCTCTATCATCACTCTCAATAATCGGTGGAATATTTGGAAAAGGGCTAGAAGCCGACGTTGTTTCTGAAGTTTCCATAGTTTCCATAAATAATTATCCTTTGTTTAAGCCGAGGGAATCTGTTCTACATAAGCTTCTGCTTGCAGCGTTAATTTACCTAGTTCTACTTCTAATTGCTTAACTCGCAAGCTCATACCTTCTAAATCGAAATTAGATAAATTCAGAATTTCGCTGGTTTGGTCAATTAAAGCTTTGGTCAATTCTGGTGAGATTTCATCCTCTTCGCCATACTCGACATTTTCTAAAGATACAGTTTGTCCATTGGCACTGACTCTAGGTATTGCAGAGAAAGCAACTTTTTGTGTTTCCCTAGTTTCTTTTAATTCAATAGTTGCATTTAGCCCTATCTTTTGATTATCAAATAACTGAAATTCTACATGTTGTGGTTCTATATTCATTGATTTACCATTGACATGTACTTTCTGGCTTTGAAGTTGCGATCGTACATATTCAGAATTAAAAGCGCGGTTGATATCATTTTCAGTCAATACAACTCTCGCACTAGCTTCAGTAGGTTTAGTCAATTCAATTTTGCCAAAAGCTACACTTAAAGGATTGATGGCAACATTACTCATTTGCATTTCTAATTCCTCCATTCGGAGGTCTTTCTGCATCACCAAACCTTCGCCTGATATTTCCATTGCATCTACTTGTCCCTGAACCATTTTTATTGGATCAGTTTTAATATTGACATCTAGATTTTCTACTTCATCCAACTGGTTAGATAATCCTATTTCGGCAGCTTTATTTAGTGCTTGCTCTCCTATTCCAGGACTTTCTGACATTGCATTTTTATCTCGTGTTTGACTCTCTTTTGACAATTTAGAAAAATAATTTAAAAAAATTATCTACCCAACGATGGAGACAAAAATTCTTCTGTGTATATCCAAAAGAAGAATCAGAATTTCTTATGTAAAAAAATTTGTTTTCTATCTAGAGTTACGCAATTAATCGCTCAAAAGAAAGAGGGAAGATGATTAACTTATATGACAAGCTGTGACTAGTAATAATACGATTACTTTTTGAGGAGAACTTCAGAATGGTATCAACTTTAGATGATACAAAACGCAATGCTATTGCTGCTAAATTGGCTAGTATTAAATTAGTTCAACAATTACTGATTGAGAATGAAGAACTATTTTTGAGAGAATCTACAGATAGTGAAATATCCGATCGGATTCGTAATTTCCTTGAAGATGATCGCAAAAACCTGGGAATCATAGAAACTGTAATTGTGCAGTATGGTATTCAGCAAGAGCCGAAACAAACTGTTCGAGATATGGTAGAACAAGTTCGCAAATTGATGCAAGGTTCTGAACTGAGTTTCTACGAAAAAGTATCTCAGCATGAATTATTAAAACATCAGCAAGTTATGAGCGGCTTGCTTGTACATAAAGCTGCACAAAAAGTCGGTGCTGATGTAATGGCAGCTATTGGCCCTATCAATCCCGTTAACTTTGAAAACCGTGCCCACCAAGAGCAACTTAAAGGGATTCTCGAAATACTAGGTGTGCGTGAGTTAACTGGACAAGATGCAGACCAAGGAATTTGGGCAAGAGTTCAAGATGCGATCGCAGCTTTTAGCGGTGCAGTAGGTAGTGCTGTTACCCAAGGTACTGACAAACAAGATATGAATATCCAAGACGTTATTCGCTTGGATCACAATAAGGTAAATATCTTGTTTACTGAATTGCTACAAAGCAATGATCCTCAAAAGATTCAAGAATACTTTGGTCAAATCTACAAAGATTTAACTGCCCATGCTGAAGCGGAGGAGGAAGTAGTTTACCCCAGAGTTCGCTCTTTCTATGGTGAAGGCGATACCCAAGAACTTTATGATGAACAAGCTGAAATGAAGCGGCTTTTAAATCAAATTAAGGGTATTAGTCCCTCAACCTCTGAATTCAAAGATAGAATCAGAAACCTGATGGATATTGTAGGCGACCATGTTCGTCAAGAAGAAAGCACAATGTTTGCTGCTATCCGCAACAACTTGAATACTCAGCAAAGTGAGCAACTAGCTACAGAATTTAAAGCAGCTAAAGCCAAAATTCAACAAAGACTGGGTGGAACTGCAACTGGGGCTAATGTCTAATTTTATAGATGCTGCTTAAAACAGTAGACAAGAAGCATCACCCTTAGAATCTCAGTCAGAAAGGGGATCTGTTTTTAAATATCCCCTTTACCTTCCATATTATATTGCTTGCTAAAAAGCTCCTTTAGTTGCAATTTTTTAACTAAAGGAGCTTTTTGAAGAAAAG
>JAGKSW010000066.1 GCA_018993265.1 Nostoc sp. TH1S01 | reverse complement strand
AAACGGGGGAGTGGCTCAACTTCTTTTTAAGGGGATCGCCGTAGGTGGGGGGATCTAAATCTAGAATTTTGAAAAAGACTCTTAAGTAATTCTGAGGGTTGACAGATACACTACTGGATATGAAGTGACATACTCCCACACTGACTGCAAGCAGTACAGTGTGGGCTTCTCAGCGACTCCCGGTATCCCGTCGGACATTAACTGAGCTTTGTTTAGACTGCACGAGATGCCCCTCCGCACAGTTGAACAATACAAAGCGAAAAGTGTGGTCTTGGGGGTTTCCCCCATGAACAACTTTTCAAGACAAATGTTCAACACCTTTGTACTGCCAGAGTTTTACCTACCCACAGTGGCGACACACAAATGTCTATTACTGGATAGAACCCCATACTCTGAGTTGTCAAGGTTCAGCGTACAGGAAGCGATTAGCTATTAATTTGATTAAACCTGTACAACTTAAGTATATCATAGTTACGGTGATTTGTCGTAACTATGTCAAGAAAACACAGAGTTGAAACAAGGCTTAATGACAGGGAGTTGGGGCTTTTAAAAGAGTTTGCAGAGACTTTGGATATCCCGATGTCTGAAGCGTTGAGAACCTTAGTCCAAAGTTTGGCGATTCGTCGCCCACCCCACTCCCTCAATGAGTGATAGTCATTATTGGTTGGGGGTGGGACTCCTCATCGCCCAAAGATTCATCTCATCGCCTCCCTTGCGGGTAGGCGAGAGGCTTCTTTTTGATTCAGCTAAAATTGCATTTTTTTGTGAGATTGGTACATTAGTTACAGGCGGCAAATGTGGAAGATGATATCTATCCGCCGCATGAATTTTATAATTTTGTCAACATCTCAGTTAATTCTAATTCTACAAAGCTTATGAACCCTGCCCTAACGAAAATTGGCGCTCAAATGTCCAACCTCACTGGTGTACGCGCAATTATGAAGGACATTGTAGAAACGTTGCAAGCGAGTCAGGGGCAGGAGTTAATTAATTTAAGTGCGGGAAATCCGTTGATTTTGCCAGAGGTGGAACAGTTGTGGCGGGATGCAACGGCGGAACTGTTGGCGAGTGCAGAATATGGGGAAGTGGTTTGTCGCTATGGTGCAAGTCAAGGTTATGCGCCATTAATTGAAGCGATCGCAAATGACTTCAACAAACGCTATGGTTTAAACTTAACCTCTCGCAATATCTTAATTACTCCCGGTAGCCAAAGTCTATATTTCTACGCAGCAAATGCCTTTGGTGGCTATACCAGCAACGGGGAACTGCAACAAATTGTTTTACCACTAAGTCCCGACTACACAGGCTATGGCGGCGTGTGTTTGCAACCAGAAGCTTTAATTGCATATAAACCAACTCTGGATATAGACGCAGCTAACCACAAATTTAAATATCGCCCCGATTTCAGCCAATTGGCGGTGTCAGAACAAACGGGTTGTATTATCTTCTCCCGTCCATGCAACCCTACAGGAAACGTCCTGACAGCCGATGAAGTCAACAAAATTGCTGCCCTCGCGGCAAATTACAATGTACCTGTATTGATTGATTCTGCTTACGCGCCGCCTTTCCCGGCTTTGAATTTCACAGAGATGCAGCCAATATTTGGGGAAAATATTATTCACTGCATGAGTTTGTCTAAAGCAGGATTACCAGGTGAACGTATTGGTGTTGCTATTGGTGATGAAAAGTTCATTCAAGTGCTTGAGTCCTTCCAGACAAACTTGTGTATTCATGCTTCTCGTTATGGACAAGCGATCGCCTCTCGTGCTATCAACTCCGGTAAACTAGGAGAAATTGCGGAACAAGTTATTCGGCCTTTTTACCAAAACAAGTTTGCAGTTCTGGAAACTACTCTAGACGCTGCTATGCCTAAAGATTTACCTTGGTTCCTCCACCGTGGTGAAGGCGCAATCTTTGCATGGTTATGGTTGAAAGATTTACCCATCACTGATTGGGAATTTTACCAAGAACTCAAAAAAGTTGGAGTCATAGTTGTTCCTGGTAGTACCTTCTTCCCTGGGTTACAAGAAGAATGGTCACACAAACACCAATGTTTACGCATTAGCTTGACAGGCAGCGATGCTGAGATTGTAGCTGGGATGCAGCGTCTAGCTAAAGTCGCCGAGCAAGTTTATCAGCGTGCTGTGGTAAGTGCGTGAAAATTAGGGAGTCGGGAGTCGGGAGTCGGGAAGAGGGCTACAGTGTATACACAAGGAGAAATTTGTGTATTGAAACCATATCCCGCCTAGAACTAAAGTTCCAGGCTCATAGCAAAAGTCCACTTAAGTGGACTGAGTTTTTCCTTGAGTCCTCTTGAGAGGACTTGCGCTATGAGACTCGGAATTTATTCCGAGGCGGGACAGTGTATACCAAGGCGAAATTTGTGTATTGAAACCATATCCCGCCTAGAACTAAAGTTCCAGGCTCATGGCAAAAGTCCACTTAAGTGGACTGAGTTTTTCCTTGAGTCCTCTTGAGAGGACTTGCGCTATGAGACTCGGAATTTATTCCGAGGCGGGACAGGTTCACCACACGGAGATTTGTTTGTACACCGTAGGCAGTAGGAGAAGAATAATCACAAATGACCAAAAAACAGAAGAATCAAAAAACTGAAAAAAAATCCCCACTCCCAACTCCCAACTCCCAACTCCCCAATTTAGATGATTGGTTGGCAATTGGGAAAATTGTTGCGCCTCAAGGGTTGGCTGGTGAATTACGAGTTTATCCAGAAACGGATTTTCCCGAACGTTTTGAAGTACCGGGAACACGTTGGTTATTGCGTCCTGGGCAAACAGAACCGCAACCAATAGAATTATTAGACGGGCGTTATTTGGAAGGAAAAAACTTATACGTGATTAGCATAGCTGGGGTGGACAACCGTAACCAAGCTGAGGAATTACGTGATTGTAGATTATTTGTGCCGGCAAGCGATCGCCCCGAATTAGGCGAAGATGAATATCATGTTGTGGATTTAATTGGTTTGGAAGTTTTCTTGCAAACATCCGGTGAATTGTTGGGGAAAGTGGTAGATGTCATCCCCGCAGGTAACGATTTACTCGAAGTGGAATTACTCAATCATGAAAAAGCTAACAAAACAGTTTTAATTCCCTTTGTCAAAGAAATCACACCAGTCGTAGATATAGCATCTCGGCGCGTGGAAATTTTACCGCCACCAGGGTTACTGGAAATCAATTAAAGATTGGCTTTCTTCTAACTGCTGGGTTGCACCACCCGGTTGCGAAAAAATTAACGTTGTTAATCCTACTGCTAACATTCCCAGCCCTGCTAAGGCTAACATCGCTGTACGTTTTTTCAACTTCATTGCAGCTAGTAAAATTTCAATGACAGAAGCCTTACCTGTAACTGGAATTGATTGAAGTGCAGCTAAAGCAACTGTTGCATTGGGATAGCGGTCTTTCCAGTTAGGTTGCACCATTGTCCATAACCAAGACCGAAAACTAGGATGGAAATGATTTTCTAATTTGGGAAATTGTAAGCCGCTATGACCAATATTCGCTGTTTGGCTATTGGTGAGTAAGCAAATCAATGTTGCGCCAACACTATATAAATCTGAAGCCTTTGTCAAAGCATAACCAAACTGTTCTTCTGGAGGAATAAAACCAGGAGTACCAGCAGATAAGGTAGTGAAAGCTATTTTGACACTTTGCTGGCGAGCCAAACCAAAATCAACTAAATAAGCATTCAGTTGTTCGTCAACTAAAATATTTTCTGGTTTAATATCCCGATGAATAATTGGATCAATTTTTTGTTGCAAATAAACCAAAATTTCTAAAAGTGATATGGCTATCTGCTTAACTTCCGTCGGAGAACAGTTACATTTTGCCCCCAAAGGTACAGCATTTTTATACTCTTGGACTAAATAAAAATGTTCCGAAGTTGCGAAAGAATTTATGTAGCGAGGAATGCGGGGATGTTCTATTTGTTGTAAAATTGCAATTTCCCGTTCATAAGCTTTTGAACCTGACCAATCAGTAGTTTCATGGGCAATGTTGAACTTTTTAATGACTACTGATTGTTGAGATTTACAGTCATAAGCAAGGTAAGTAATGCGTCCATCTGCGTGATTACGTCCCAGTTCTCGAATCACTCGATAGCCTTGCACAGAAAAATCTGGATGGTGACTGACGGGAATTGTCCCTTTATTACGCACATCAAGCTCCATTACACACCACCTGAGTTTGATTTTGTCAAGGTGCAATCAGAATAAAAGGTACTCACCCGGTAAATAAAGTGTGAAGGATGAAGTATGAAGTCTGAAAGAGAAAGCAGAATTCAGGAGTCAGAATTCAGAAGTAAAATCATCTTGATGTCGGGCTGGAAAACCTAGATACTTTACTTCACTAACTTGAAACTCTCTGTAAATACAGAAATTAACACTTCATACTTCAGACTTCACACTTCAGACTTCAGATTTGTGTTAACCAATTGATCATTTGGGTGTTGACAATATCTGGAACTTCATCGTGGGGACAATGACCGGCGTTAGGAATGGGAACAATTTTGATATCTTTACCATTCGCACGCGCCTCTTCGTAAATCTTCGCCCCAGTAATGGGTGTCCAAGGGTCATCAGCGCCCCAAATCACTAATAAAGGACGTTCAACTTTGGGTAAAAGTTCCTCTGGACTAGGGCCTGGAGGCGCTGTCAGGATGGAAGCAAATACTTGTTGCGCTCCTGGGTCGCACGAGGGTGTATAAAGTAAATCAACTAATTCATCAGTAACAGCAGCCCGGTTACGGTAAACCTGATATAAAGTGCGACGAATTTGAGATTTTTGGCGGATGCGGTTAAAAACAAATTTACCAGTTAAAGGCGATCGCACCACACGATTAAAAGTCGCCATCACAATACGTAGTGGTGGGTTCAATTCGTGAGGACGATGACTCAAACCACCCGCTGAGTTAATTAACACCCCAGCAGCACTAATTTCAGGATGTTTTGTTAACACTATCAAGCTAATCAGTGCCCCAATGGAGTTACCAATAAATACCGCAGGTTCTTGAATATGCGCCGTCCAAAAATCTTTGAGTAATTCTACCCAGATTTCTACACAGTAATTTAATGGTGGTTTATCAGAACCGCCAAAACCCAACAAATCTACAGCATATACCCGATAACCAGCCTCGGCTAACACCGGGATATTTTTCCGCCAATGACCGATAGAAGCACCAAAGCCATGCACCAATACTAATGGCTTACCTGTACCCATGACGGTATATTGAATTTGATGCCCTTGCCAAGTCCAAATGAGTTTTTCTAAAGTAACTGAAGGTAGTTGCTGTGTGGTTCCAGTCATTATTAATATTCGTAAAGTATTATTCTATTTTATTTAATAATTGATTGACAATTAACCAATTCTTTGAGAATCTGCGTTAAATCCTAACTTGTTTAACGCAGAGGTACGCGGAGGTTAACGCAAAGGTACACGGAGGTTTTCACTAATTATCTGCATCTTCATAGAGAATAAAAACATTTCTTTTATAACCCTTAGTCCCTAGTCCCTAGCCTCTAGCCTCTAAATTCAATTATTATTGTGAACATAAATATCTCTGATGGGAAAGGGAATAGAAATACCAGATTCTTTATAACGTTTGTGTAATTTTTTGACAAATAAATGTTTACCCATACGCTGATCAAAGTATTCACTTACACGCATATACAAAGTAAAATCTATACTAAAATCATTGAATGTATGAAATCTAATATAAGGTTCGTTGGCAATTAATTCTGGGGCAATTTCTCGCATTACATCTTTAGCAACTTCGACAGTAACTCTTTCGACATGTTCTAAATCGCTGTCATAACTAACTCCCACGTTCATTGTTAAGGTAATTTCCTTAGCCGGAAGATGATAATTAGTAAAAATTGCGGAAGCTAATTTAGAATTAGGGACAATCACCACATTATTGGAAAGCTCTTTAATTGTAGTATTGCGCCAAGTAATATCTGTAACGTAACCTTCATGTCCTTCCTCTAGCTTGACGTAATCTCCAGTTCTTACCTGCTTAGAAATAATTAAGTAAAAACCAGAAAATAAATTGGCTAAGGTATCTTGCAGTGCTAAACCAACTGCGATACCACCAATTCCTAAAGTTGTAACTATCGGTGTGATTTCTACACCTACTGTTTGTAAGATGATTAAAGCACCTAGAATTAAAACGGCAGCTTTAGCAAGATTGGAAATTAATGAAGCTGAAACTCCTTCTGTTTTCCGAATAAATACATTCACAAAACCAGCAGTCAGGGTTGCTAAAACTAAAGTAACTGAACAGAGAAAAACAATTGTAATGATTCTTTGGAGAACAATCTTTAATTCTGGGCTGAGGTGGGGAGATGCGGCAACTAAAGCAGATGAAAAACCAGCTAAGACAAACCAAATAAAAGTTACTCGATGTAAAGCCTGAAAAATTATCCGGCTGCCAGGAATATGTTTTTGAATAATAATTTTTTTGAACTTCTGGAAGAGAAATTTTTCGCAAACTATGCCAATTAATAAGCTAACTAAAATCAGTGCGGCCGGTAAAATCCATTTGGTCATAATTAATGTGATTGTTTCAATTTAACGACAAAAATTAAAGCAACATTATAAAACAATTATTGCTATAACTCATCTTTCAAAGATAGTATTTACTTAACCTTTAGGTATATTTAGTAGCGGAATATGGTGAAAAATACATAATATGGACTTGCCAATAATTTATCATTCAGACTATGTTGCACCTTTGCCAGAAGGACATCGTTTCCCAATGGCTAAGTTTCGCAAATTGTATGAATTGCTATTGACTGATCAAGTAGCGCACTCAAATCAGTTTCACACTCCGCAACGTCCATCGCAAGAGTTGATTGAGTTAGTGCATACACCAAATTATGTGCAAGCCTATTGTGATGGGACTTTAGATTATAAAGCCCAACGCCGCATAGGTTTGCCTTGGAGTCCAGCTTTAGTAAATCGTACCTGTGTAGCGGTTGGTGGTACGATACTAACGGCTCAGATGGCTTTAAGTCAGGGTTTAGCTTGCAATACGGCTGGGGGAACTCATCACGCCTTCCCCAGTTATGGATCTGGTTTTTGTATTTTTAACGATTTAGCGATCGCATCTCGCGTTTTACAAAAACTTGGACTGGTGCAAAAAATTTTGATTGTCGATTTGGATGTGCATCAAGGAGACGGTACGGCTTTTATCTTCTCTGATGATGCAAGTGTGTTTACTTTCTCAATGCACTGTGAAGTCAATTTTCCCGGTGCAAAACAAAAAAGTGATTTAGATGTCCCCCTCCCCGTGGGAATGGAAGATGATGCTTATTTGCAAACCTTAGCTGAATATTTGCCAGATTTGTTATCAGAGATTCAGCCTGATTTAGTATTTTACGATGCGGGTGTGGATACTCACATAGGCGATCGCTTGGGCAAATTAGCATTAACTGATACTGGGCTTTTCCGTCGAGAAATGCAAGTTTTACATACCTGTGTCAGCGCAGGTTATCCCGTCGCCTGTGTAATTGGCGGTGGATACGCCGATGACATGAAATCTCTAGTGTGGCGACATTCTCTCATCCATCGTGCTGCTAGTGAGGTTTATCGTCAGTATAGACTGTAGGGGTTAGGGGTTAGAGGTTAGAGGCTAGGGGCTAGAGGTTAGGGATTAGTACTTTTTACTCCCCACTCAGCACTCAGCACTCAGCACTTTCAACTCAGCATAGAGTAATCCGATATAATCACCTCAATAACTGTGATACATCGAAATATTGTGATTGCTATCTATCCTGGCAGTTTTGATCCCATCACTTTAGGACACCTTGACATTATTCAACGTGGTAGTAGGCTGTTTGACAAGGTAATTGTAGCTGTGCTGCGGAATCCCAATAAAGTACCGTTGTTCACTGTGCAGCAACGACTAGAACAAATTCGGATAGCTACGCAACACCTACCAAATGTCGAAGCAGATAGTTTTGATGGTTTGACTGTAAATTATGCCCAACAGCGCCAAGCACAAGTGTTGTTACGCGGTTTACGAGCAATTTCTGACTTTGAAGTAGAATTACAGATGGCGCACACGAATAAAACTCTGTCTACTCAGATTGAAACAGTTTTTCTCGCAACATCAAATGAGTATAGTTTTTTAAGTAGTAGTGTGATAAAAGAGATCGCAAGATTTGGTGGTTCTGTCGATCATCTTGTTCCCCCGCACATTGCTTTAGATATATACAAATGCTACAACCACAACTATCCAATAGCGAACCCGACCGCAACGGCAATTATCCCTCCCCTCCAGAGTATCCCAATGGAGTCGTCAACGGGGAAAACTCCCGAAGCGGAAGTGTAGATATTCAGCAAGAACTCAACCGTTTAGAAGATTTGATTTTGTCGAGTTGGCGAGTTCCCCTAACGGGGCGCACATTAATAGATGAAGACAAACTTTTTGAACAGTTAGATTTTATTCGCGTTTCTTTACCTTCGGTGTTTCAGGAAGCTGCTGCAATTCTGCAACACAAGCAAGAAGTGATGTTAGAAGCCGAAGAATATGGACAGCAAATTGTCGAAGCAGCTCAAGCCAAAAGAGCGCAAATTTTGGCAGAAAGTGATATTCTCAGGCAGGCGGAACACGAAGCAGAACAGCTACGGCGCAAAACCCAGCAAGAATGTGAGGCGATGATGCAAGAAACCCTTGCGGAAATTGAACGCAGGCGGCAAACTTGTATGGAAGAATTAGAACAAATGCGACAAACTGCGATCGCACAAGCCCAAGAAATTGAAGATGGTGCTGATCAATATGCCGATAGTGTCCTCGAAAATATCGAGCAAGACCTCAAAGATATGTTAAGAATTATCACCAATGGCAGACAACAATTACGCCAAGAAAATCAATCTCAAAATTATTCTTCAAAAAAGAAATGAGGTGAGAGGTTAGAGGTTAGAGACTAGAGGTTAGTATATTTTCTTGACTCAGCACTCAGCACTTAATATTGTAAGATTTTCCTAAACCTATCTTGCTTATAGGTTGAAAATCGCAGGTTATTTCTAGTGCATTGCCATGCCTTACTATCAGGATCAATTAAGCATTTCCACAGTTGATGAGGCTTTACAGCAATTATCTGTTGATGAACTAAAAAAGCTGGCAGCATTACTAAATACTAATAGCAAACCCACACGCAAAGCCGAAATCATTGCAGTGATTCAGCGTTATCTTGTGGGTGAAAATCTGCAACAATTGTGGCGAGAACTAGATCATCTGCAACAAAAGGCAGTAGCGGAAACGATATACAACACAGATGGTTTGTTTAACGGTACACGTTTCTACGCTAAATATCTGGAAGAACCTAATTGGGGAACATCTGACGTATACGGCTTCAAGCGTCAACCATCGTTGTTGTGTTTATTTATCTACGGCCAAATTATTCCCCAAGATTTGCAAACACGCTTGAAAGCCTTTGTTTCGCCACCAGCAGAATTTTCGATGAATAGCTTAGATAAATGTCCAGAGGTTTTTCGTTTGCAGTGGCGAGAATGGAACTGGAAAACCCGCGAACGAGAAACCCATGAAAAAGAAATTGTCGTCAAGCAGTGTGAAATGGAAACTGCTGCACAACAAGATTTACTCGCGGTACTGCGGTTAATTAATGCCGGCAAACTCAGTGTTAGTGATAAAACGGGATATCCAAATAATAGTAGTATGAGTGCGATCGCCTCTGTATTGACTGGCGGCGATTATTACAACGATGACCCATCTACACCATCATACGAAAAAATCGGTTTTATTAAGCCCTTCGCCTGGGCAATGCTAGTCCAAGCCGCAGGTTTAGCTGAACTTTCTAGCAAACGCCTAGTCTTAACCAAAGCCGGACAAAAAGCCCTCACCAACCCACCCGCCGCCACCATCCGCAATATTTGGAAAAAATGGCTAAAAAATAAAGTATTAGACGAACTACGCCGCATAGATGCCATTAAAGGACAAACAGGCAAAGGTAAGCAAGGTTTAACAGCCCCAGACAAACGCCGCGAAGCCATTACCAAAGCCTTAGCAGAGTGTCCCATTGGACGCTGGACGGGTGTAAATGAACTGTTTCGCTGCATTCTAGTCAAAGGCTACGATTTTGAAGTTACCCGCAATGCTTGGAATTTGTATATTAGTGACTCCCATTACGGTAGCTTAGGTAATGGTGGCGATGATTGGGAGATTTTACAAGGCAGATATACTTTATGTCTGCTATTTGAATATGTCGCCACCTTGGGGATGATTAATATTGGCTACGTTAACCCAGGTGGGGTTCGTCCCGACTACAGCGATTTATGGGGAACCGATGACTTACCGTTTCTCAGCCGTTATGACGGGTTGATGTGTATGCAATTAACGCCTTTGGGTGCATATTGCTTAGGTTTGCAAAATGACTATACACCGCCACCGTTAGAAGTACGGGCGGTATTCCGAGTATTACCAAACTTAGAAATAGCCGCGACTGGGGAACCAATTACTCCTGCTGATACTATCGTGCTGGATGTTTACGCCCAAAAAATTTCGGATGCGGTGTGGCGGTTAGAGACGGCTAAGTTATTGAGCGCGATAGAAGAAGGACAAAGCATCACCCAATTACGAGAATTTTTGCAAGCCCGCAGTGGTCATGAATTGCCAGAAACCGTCAATCAATTTTTAGCAGATATTGAAGCGCGAGGCAATAGTTTGCGCGATCGCGGTCAAGCCCGGTTGATAGAATGCACTGATGCAGCTTTAGCTGTATTAATCGCCAACGACTCCCGCACCAAAAAGCTGTGTTTCTTAGCAGGTGAAAAGCATTTAGTTGTGCCTAGCGAATCAGAAACTAAATTCCGTAACGCCGTGAAAAAATTGGGTTATAGTATTGCGTTGAGTGGTTAAAATTACTCATGGACGAATTAATTTTAATGCAAGTAAATTTCGGTTTGAATACAGCCAGTTTGATTGGTTTTGTGCAGATTATTTTTGCTGTATCTTACATAATAACTATGATAATTCTGCTAATTCAACGCGCTAGAAGATTAGAGAGTTTATCTTTAATCGTTTATATTTTCCAAACTATAATTATCCCTATTTTTCTGCTAACTTCTGGATTGATTCTGGTGTTTCAAGGTTGGCGATTAGACCCTATTTTACAATTTATGCAATTCTTACTCACTGTGGTGATTATTTATTTATGTATTAAAGATATTGTGATTAATGGGGGTTATAGAAATCGGTAGTTTAAAGTGAGCGATCGCAGTCAATCAGATTTTACGAAAAAATGCAATGCTAAAGCATTAGCAATTTTAATTGCTGGTTGCAAGCGGTTTCATATTTGACTTTGTGAAACAAAATAAAGCGAATCAGAAAAAAGCAGATTAAATGTTGTATCTTAATTGCATAGGTGTATTTTAGCAATTAGTAGTTGGTATATGCAGCTAAGGTTAGTGGCTCAATTATTACCAGGATTAGCAGCAACATCCGTGACCTCGCTTCTATTTTTGGGGATTTTTATAACTGAACCAAGTTACGCAGACGGTAACAAATTCTTCTGTTCTCAAGAAGGAAATGTACCTATCACTAAGGTACGCACTGCACGGGGAAATCAAACGCTGATTCGTTGGGTTGCTAACGACTTTAGAAAAGTATCCCCAGCACAACGTTGTAGGATAGTCTCTGCCAGATTTCAACGCTACTACGATAACGGCCCACTTTTCATTACCAGCCGCGATAACTTTAACGGCTATCCAGTGTTGTGTATTTCTAACCGCCGAGGGACACCTTGTACAGCAGACAATATATTAGTCACCCTCAAACCTGGAACTGACACCGGGAGAGTTTTACAGCAAATGCTGAGTTTGCGCCGGGATGCAGGAGAATTAGTGATTAATTTAAGTGGATGTCAAGCTTTTACTTATGACGAAGGTGATGTGTATGTTGATGTCAAGGAATTTATAGACGGTAAAGAGTGTAGTTCATCGACTCCTTAATATTGCATGAACTGGCGGCTCAAACACAAAATGATTTATCTGGTGTGCTTGCTGATTTGTCTTGGTGGTGTTTCCTTAGCACTCTCAAAACAGCAAAGCGTTTCTAGCGAGTCTACCAGAGTAGAGCGACCTAATCGCCTTTCTGTCGAGCAATTGCAAAAGTTAGCTCAGACTATCACCGTCAAAATTACCACATCAGAGTTACTAGGTTCAGGAACTCTACTAAAACGCCAAGGTGAAATTTATACAGTTATTACTAATGCTCACGTTTTGAGAGCCGCTAAACCACCCTATCAAATTCAAACACCAGATGGGCGTGTATATCAAGCTACTGTATTGCAGATTGCCGATTTGCAGCAGGATGATTTATCTGTGTTGCAATTTCGTAGTCCCGATATAGTTTATCCAGTCGCTAACCTCTCTAATGCGTCTCCTTTGCAAGTCGGCGATGAGGTGTTTGTGGGTGGATTTATCGCCAATTTAGCAACTCAAAAGCAGTCTACCCCAACTAAAACTCAGTTTGTCTTTACCTCTGGGAAAGTCACCCTATTGTTAGACAAAGCTTTAGAGCAAGGCTACCAGATTGGCTACACCAATGATGTGCGTAAAGGTATGAGTGGCGCACCGTTGTTAAATATACATGGTGAATTGGTGGGG
This sequence comes from Nostoc sp. TH1S01, assembly GCA_018993265.1. Classification (GTDB taxonomy): domain Bacteria; phylum Cyanobacteriota; class Cyanobacteriia; order Cyanobacteriales; family Nostocaceae; genus Nostoc_B. The sequence goes on along the minus strand of JAGKSW010000066.1, from coordinate 27,930 downwards.
ATTAATAGCTTACATAAAGATCCCCTGTGGGAGACACCGGCAGTTTATCAAGATGGTTCGCAACCAGAACCCCACTTGCAGGAACTAATCACCCGTTCTAGTATGGCTGTACCGGTTAAATCAGTGAACAGTGAACAGTTATCAATGTTGATGTATCAGGGGAATCAATCATGAGGGTTACTGGTGGACTTGCGGCATTATTATTGGGTACAGGAATTGTCATAGTGCAGCCAGTCGCTACAGCTTTGACACCCTCAGAAATAGCTAATATTGCTCGACAAGTTACAGTCCGCATTGATGGCGCAAATACTGGCTCTGGGGTAATTATTGAGCGTCAAGGCAATGTTTATACTGTGGTGACAAACTGGCACGTAGTGCAACTCGAAGGTAACTACACAGTACAGACACCAGATGCTCAAAGATATAGATTCAATAACAGCCAAGTAAAACGATTTCCTGGTGTTGATTTGGCGGTGTTTCAGTTTACTAGTAATCAAAATTACCGTGTGGCGGAAAAGGGAAATTCTGACCAAGTAGCATTAGGGACAAATATTGCTGTAGCGGGTTATCCCCAAGGAACATCAGACATTGATTTTCGTAGAGGTGGAATTTCCCGCCTGGTGTCAAACCCAAAAGATGGTTATGCCTTTGTGTATGACATCGGTGGTTTTCCGGGGATGAGTGGGGGAGCGATACTCGATGAGCAGGGTAAATTAGTCGGGATTCACGGAAGGGCTACAACTCGCCCTGATACAAATGCAACTACTGTGTTAGGGATTCCGTTGAAGACTTATTTAAGTTTTGCACCATCAGTTCAGCCGATAGCAACTGCGCCAGCACCAAAGCCTACGCTAAGTACGACACCAACACCAAAGCCCATATCAACACGTGTAAATCCTAATACCTTATCCGGCAATTTTGTTTTAGCTAAAACCCTCAATGATTCTATATCGGTATTGGTTAATTCAGTCGCTATCAGTCCAGATGGCAGAACTTTAGCTAGTGGTAATAACGACAAGACTATCAAAATCTGGAATGTCGCCACAGGGCAAGAAATTCGTACCCTCAATGGTCATTCTGAAGCGGTTTGGTCAGTCGCCATCAGTCCAGATGGCAGAACTTTAGCTAGTAGTAGTTTGGACGCAACTATCAAAATCTGGAACATCGCCACAGGGCAAGAAATTCGTACCCTCAATGGTCATTCTGCGTGGGTTAATTCAGTCGCCATCAGTCCAGATGGCAGAACTTTAGCTAGTGGTAGTAGTGACAAAACTATCAAAATCTGGAATGTCGCCACAGGGCAAGAAATTCGTACCCTCAATGGTCATTCTGACTGGGTTATTTCAGTCGCCATAAGTCCAGATGGCAGAACTTTAGCTAGTGGTAGTAGTGACAAAACTATCAAAATCTGGAACATCGCCACAGGGCAAGAAATTCGTACCCTCAATGGTCATTCTGACTGGGTTTTCTCAGTCGCCATCAGTCCAGATGGCAGAACTTTAGCTAGTGGTAGTGACAAAACTATCAAAATCTGGAATGTCGCCACAGGGCAAGAAATTCGTACCCTCAATGGTCATTCTGATGCGGTTTGGTCAGTCGCCATCAGTCCAGATGGCAGAACTTTAGCTAGTGGTAGTAGTGACAAGACTATCAAAATCTGGAACATCGCCACAGGGCAAGAAATTCGTACTCTCAATGGTCATTCTGAGTGGGTTAATTCAGTCGCCATAAGTCCAGATGGCAGAACTTTAGCTAGTGGTAGTAGTGACAAGACTATCAAAATCTGGCGGCTGTCTGAGTAGCGATTTTATTCCATTCCTTTAATAAGTAGGTCAACATTGAAAAAAGTAAAATAGAGACTCTGCGATTACTTGGTTTAACTGAATTTCACTTGTAATGACGTTTCACTTTTAATTTGAGCTACTTACTACGACTATTTTACTTTCAAATGTTCGCATCTATTGAGTTTTAATTACAAAAGAATTAATCATGGCTTCCACCAATGGCAAATATCGATTATATTCTTTTTGTTCTGCTGTATAAGTAATATAGTAAGCATTACCTTCTCTGACTGTGCCAATTTCTAGAACTTGAAATTGACATTGATATTCTTGACGGGAATAAGTTAATCTGTAGGCATTGTATTGAGATAATGTAGTTGTTGAGTTGGTTATATCAGTAATTTTTGTCTGAGAAGCATCTTGCTTAATTCGTTCTAAAATTATGTTTTTATATTCATTGAGAGATAAGACTTGTAATAATTCGGTTTTATTGACAGTAACTTGTGGAACACAAGAATTTTCTTTTTGTAGATTTTGGGGTATTAATTGAATTAATTCACCACCAAAATCACCTGGCTTTTTGGTTATCCAATTGTCTGGATATTTAATTTTGATATCAGATTGAGAATATTCGTTAATTAAAGGCTGAGGTTGAGGGCGAATAGTTGAAAATCCTAGCCATAGAATGACGGAGGCGATAGTTACAAATACTCCCACCCCCAGCCACTTTTTCTGTGAAATTTTTCTGCTTGGTGGCGGAGGCTGTGTTATGTCGGGAGGTAAAATAAGTGCATTCACCGCTTGCAATGCTTCTGCTGCTGATGGATAACGCTGGTTGTGGTCACGACGCACCATTTTATCGATGATGTTAGCTAATTCTGGGCTAACTTGAGCGCGATCGCGCCAAACAATTTCCCCATTGTGTGCAGTAAAAATTGCTGAATTAGGAGGAAAAATCCCTGTTAAAGCTTGAATAGCAATTACACCAACTGCATATATATCACTGCTTAATACTGGATGACCATAACATTGTTCAATAGGTGCATAACCTATACTACCTATAATAGTGGCAGAATTTAGCTGCCCTTGAGGATTAGCTATTTGAGTAGTGATTTCTTTAACTGCACCAAAATCAATCAAAAAAATTTTATTATCAGATGCACGTCTTAAAATATTTGAAGGTTTGATATCCCGATGAATTAAATAATGTTTATGAACAAAACTTAATACTTCTAAAATATCGCGTAAAAGTTGAATTACGTTAGTTTCACTCAGTCGTTTACCATATACTAATTCCTGAGAGAGATCATGACCTTGAATATATCCTTGTACCAAATAAAATTCTTGATTTTCTGTCAAGTAAGCAAGAATGCGAGGAATTTGTTGATGATTTATTAATTCTTGTAGCTTTTGTAGTTGCTCTGCTTCCCGTTCAAATAATCTTTTGCCAATTTCCCAATTATTTGGATTTTGAGGTTTAAACTGCTTGACAACACATAAAGGATTTCCAGGTAATTGTGTGTCAACGGCTTTGAAAGTAATTCCAAATCCTCCTTGACCAAGTTTTTCAACAATTTGGTAACGTCCACCAATCAGATTTTGCGATGTCATACCAGTTGCTTATTTATCCTGTGTTCTCTTTATACTATTGCTCGACAGCATTACTATTGAGATTACAAAAAATTACTAAATTATATTTCGTAGAATTTAGCTGACAAAATCATGTCTTACATTCCAGAAAATGCGCTGATTGTGCAGAGCGATCGCACTATTCTTTTAGAAGTACATTCTCCCACAGCCGCGAAAGCCAGAGAAGCGATCGCACCTTTCGCTGAACTAATCAAAAGTCCCGAACATATCCACACTTACCAAATTACACCGCTAAGTATTTGGAACGCACGGGCGGCGGGGTTGCAGGTAGAGGCGATGGTAGCAGCGTTGCGGGACTATGCAAAATATCCCATCCCGGAAGCAGTCGCCCAAGAAATCAGCACTTTGGGTAGTCGCTACGGCTTAACGGTAATTGAACGGGATGGAGATAATTTACTGCTGCGGATGAGTGACAAGCCTTTAGCAGAATTATTGTCACGAGATAAGCAAGTCGCGCCATTATTAGGTAAACGACTTTCCGAGGTTTCCTTTCAAGTCGCGGCGAGTTTGCGCGGCGTACTCAAACAGGCTTTGTTAGTGGCTGGTTATCCGGCGGAAGATATTGCAGGTTATGTCACAGGCGATGCTTTAGCAATACAGTTACGTGAAGAGACACGCACAGGCAAAAAATTTCTGCTGCGGGACTACCAAAGTCAAGCAGCAGAAGCATTTTATCAGTCGGGAAGAGTACAAGGTGGCAGTGGCGTAATCGTGCTACCCTGCGGTGCAGGTAAGACAATTGTCGGTATGGCTGCGATCGCCGCCGTGCAAGAGAGTACACTTGTACTAACAACTGGTTTAACATCTGTGCGGCAGTGGCGGCGGGAATTACTGGATAAAACAGATTTACCAGAGGATGCGATCGCCGAATACAGTGGCGAAGTCAAAAATACAGGGCCAATTACCTTGTCAACTTATCAAATCCTTACCTATCGCCATCAACGCGACGGTGATTTTCCCCACTTTGATTTATTTAGTGCGCGTTCTTGGGGTTTAATTATTTACGACGAAGTTCACCTCCTCCCCGCGCCAGTTTTCCGCATCACTGCTGAATTGCAAGCCCGTCGCCGTTTGGGACTCACCGCCACCCTAATTCGAGAAGATGGTAGAGAAGGTGATGTTTTCGCCCTGATTGGGCCGAAACGGTATGATGTACCGTGGCGCGAACTAGAAGGTGAAGGTTTTATCGCCACGGCGAGTTGTACGGAAATCCGCGTTTCTCAAGATAAAGAACGCCAGATGGAATATGCTTTAGCACCAAGGCGGAATCAGTTCCGTGTCGCCGCCGAAAATCCGCGCAAGTTGCAAGTTATCAAAGAATTGTTAGCAAAAGAATCAGGACACCGCATTTTAATTATTGGCGAATTTCTGTCGCAATTGGAAGCGATCGCCCAAGTTACCCAACTACCATTAATTACTGGTAAAACTCCCGAAAAAGAACGAGAAAAACTTTATCAAAGTTTTCGAGAAGGAGAATTAGGCGGACTTGTTTTATCCAGAGTTGGTAACTTTGCAATTGAGTTACCAGATGCAGATGTTCTCATTCAAGTATCTGGTAAATATGGTTCCCGTCAAGAAGAAGCCCAGCGTTTAGGTAGAGTTTTACGTCCTAAATCTGATGGTCGTCCCGCGCAATTTTATACTTTAGTTTCGCTGCGTACTTGCGAAGAAGATTTTGCCCGTCATCGTCAATTATTTTTAACTGAGCAAGGTTATAGTTATCAAATTGAAATTATGGATTAAGGAAAAATCAATAATCACAGATATAGCAATTCTTAGTTAACTGAGGTACAAAAATAATGTTTTTAACGCAGAGGAACGCTGAGTTAAACGCAAAGTTCCGCAGAGGTTAGCCAAATTTTATTAGCAGTGCTAATTCGCCAAAATGGTAAGGTGAGGTATTTATGAACAGCAAGCCTAATTATAAAGCAATGTCTCCAGAGGAGTTAAGAAAGTATATTTTAGCTCATCGTGATGATGATGATGCTGTACATGAAGCTGTTTTACGTATTCAACAAGACGGTACAACAGTAAATACTGATGAGTTTATTGAAATTGTAAAACAACGCTTAGAAATTCAACAATGAGTAATAAAAATCGTTGTTAGCCTTCACCTCGTTACATCCTATACTAATTAATAAACTCCTTTTTACTTCTGCCTTTTGCCTCCTACACCTACAAAGTGTAAGTAAAATCATTGACTAACATCCCTGGCACTAGACTACCGCCTAATTTACGGTTTTCATAAGTGTCAACTTCGGGAATAAATTCTTGGAAATTAGTGAAATCAACTAAATTTTCTCCCCAAAAACGATAGAGGCTTTCGTCAAAGCGGAGATTTTCGATAGGTGCAATGATTTCGCCGTTTTCTACCCAAAAACAGGCGTAACGAGTCATACCTGTAATTCTACCTGTCGGGCGATCGCTCCAATTTAAATAATGTAAATTCGAGATATATAATCCTGTATTTAAGTTAGGTAAAATCTGCTCCACTCGCAAACTTCCTGGGCTGATTTCTGGCGTGCGTAAGGTTTCCGAACTGTTAGCACCGTTAGCAATTTTTTGATATTCTTTAGCAGTCCGAGAATTAACTAAGCTATTTACTAAAATGCCATTTTTAATTATTGGTAATTCTGGTGCTGCCATTTCACCTAGTTCATTAAAGCGCGGCACTAAACCTAATTGAAAGTTTTCTTTTAAGCTCAATTTGGCAGATAAATGTTTTTCTTTTCTAGATAAAGCTGCTAAGGCACTATTACCTTGTTGGATATCTGCTTCACTTACAGCACCCCAAGAAAGCATATGTAATAAATCAGCCAAAGCGGCAGGTGCAAAATAAGTTTTATACTGTCCTCTAGGTAATTCTTTGGCTGGACGCGACAGTAATTTTAGTTGTTTTTTTGCTTCGTTGATTTTGGCTGCGTAACTAGCTACATCCCAATTACTGCCAGCAAATGTCCCTTTAACAGCTTTTCCCGAACTGATAAATAAAGAATAATCTAAGGTAAAAGTATCGGTGGCAAACCAATGTTTTTGACCACTAGAATCTCCATATGCTTTAATTACTATTCCCCCAGCATAAATACCAGTAAAATCTAATTCTGCCACTTCTGCTAAGATGCTAGAAACTACTGCTTCTGGTGCTAATAAATTACTGTGATGAACTTCTCGACTAGTATTCTTTCCTGAAGGTAAAACTAAATAAGGATCTAACGGTAATATAAGCAGTTCATCTCGTAATTCTTGTAAGGCTTGATGTGATTTTTGCCAATCTTTTTCCCAATTTCCGGTAAAGGGAAACTGTCTAGAACTACTGCGTTGTTCTGCCATTAAAGTTAGCTCTATCAACCCATCAGCTACACAGCCAGTTTGTCTAACTTTTGCATGATTAAACCGTGTAAATTGACTTTGTTCACTGCTGAGTTTAAGGGTAAATTCTTCATGCTCTAATTTTTTGATGAGCAGAGTTTCTAACAATTGATTAAAGCTAGATTCTAAAGCAGTTAATTCTTGTTTCATTGGTATGACACACTTGACAAGGAAAATGAGATGGAAGCAAGGGCGATAATAAATAACTCAGTACTCAGCGAGAAGTTGCGTGCGGAGAGAACTTGCGTGCGCGGGTTCCCCGCGTTGAGCAAAGTTCGGAGGGTTTCCCCCGCCCTTGCAAACTTCGGTGACTCAGCACTCAGCACTTTCTTCAACTCCCTCCCCCAAAGACTTCAACGTTAGCAAATACACAAACGGGTGAACCATGTCCTACCCAAATTGCTTGATTTGGTTCGCCTTTACCACAGTATGGAGTGCCGTACATTTGCCAGCTATCTTGATTGCCGATTTTGATTAAGCTGCGCCAAAATTCTGGGGTTGTGGCGCGATAGTTGGGGTTGCGGAGGGTTTTTGTGAGTTTGCCATTCTCAATTAATTTGGCATATTCACAGCCAAATTGGAATTTATAGCGGCGATCGTCGATTGACCAAGAACGATTTGATTCCATGTAAACGCCATGTTCTATATCGCTGATGATTTCTTCAAAGGTGGCGTTTCCTGGCTCTAGGTTTAAGTTAGCCATGCGGTCAATTGCGGGTCGATTCCAGGAACAAGCACGGGCACAAGCTACTCCAGGGACTCCGGCTCTAGCTTGACTTTCTAAACTGCCTAAACCCCTTTGCAGTATACCTTCTTTAATTAAATATTCCCGTGTGGCAACTGCACCTGTATCATCAAAACTATAGCTGGCATACTCACCCGGCACTGTGGGGTCAAAGGTAATATTCATCAGTGGCGAACCGTAGACTAGCTGACCAAAATCTTCGGTGGTGACAAAGCTACCGCCAGCATAGTTGCGCTCATCACCTAAAATCCGGTCGATTTCTAGGGGATGTCCAACACTTTCATGAATTTGCAGCATCATTTGGTCTGGGGCTAAGACCAAGTTAGTGCAGGTATTGGGGCATTCTTCTGCGGTTAACAGTTCTAGGGCTTGTTCTCCTACTTGTTGTACCCGTTGCCATAAATTTTCTTGTCTTAAAACTTCCCATCCACCTTGATAGCAGTGAGCTTGCCAACCGTTATTAGTGCGTTGTTGGACAATTGCGCCGTCTTGAGCGATCGCACCATAATTAGTCCCTAACGAGATAAACTTTTGATATACTTCTGAGCCGTTGCTGCTGACAAACCAGCTTTCTCGCTCACTGGTATTGATGCTGGCTGTGGTTTGCACAATTTTGTCATTAACTTTTAGCGTCCGGCACATCCGCACCAACAAATCATTAATTTCCCCCGGACTCAGCGCATCTAAGGGTTCCAAAAATGGTGAGTTGTATTCACCTATAACTTTGGGACGTTCAGTTTCTCGAAACGGATATATCCACCATTTACTGGCGGCTAGTGCTTGTTTGTAAGCTATTTGAGCCGCAGATTCAAGTGAAGCTAATTCTAAAGAGTTGGTAGCCGCATAACCTAGACAACCATTCACTAAAACTTCGATCATGGCTCCCTCGGTGGTAGATTTACCATTAGCTTGAGGTATACCATCGCGCACATAACGGTTCGAGGCTGTTTCTCTAACGGCTCTGATACCAATCCAATCAGCAGGAATATGAAAACTAGCGATCGCTTTAGTTAGTTCAGACCACATAATAGTTTAGATGCAAATTTCCTAAATTTATAATTGACAATTTCGTTTTTTTATGAGTTTTTTTTTGCATTGCTAATTCTGGATTAGCAATCAATTAACCTGTTATTAGACAAGTTTTGTAATATACTCTGCTTTTCTTTAAAGCCTACAAAACTTTATGTTTTTTAACAAAATTGGTTATATTTGATACTAATTTGTATCCTTTAATTTTGATCCTAATCGATGTAAATTATCAGACATGACTTGCTTTTTCAAGACTGCTCTCACCACCCAGTCTTAAAATTAAATTTAGTGCAATAATGCAGAAATCAGCAATTAATCAACAAAGTGGGAAATTCAAGAAAAAATAGCTTGGTAAGTAATGTCATAGAAGTATAACATTACTCACAAACATAAGTTTTTGGTGATGAGATTTTACCAAAAGAATGGCTTTTGTAGTTGAGTTTTTTCCTCAAAAAATTGCAATATAGGATTCCTACTTGATTTTTGAACAGATACGTAGGGTGTGTTAGCGACAGCGTAACGCACCTACTACCAAGGCCTTTGGTGCGTTACGGCTTACGCCTAACACACCCTACATATACTTAGATTTTTTCAGAAATCAAACCGGATTCCTATATGAGGTTTACAAAAGTCGAAATACAGTAATTATTAAACAGAATTTAGGAGTCAGAATTCAGAATTGAATTCTGTGTGACAATTACTAGATAGATTGCTAACTAATTAGTCGATTGCGTTGATTAATTATTGGTTGAGATTGGGTGTAGGAGTATAAGGGTTTAGGGGTTTTTTCCGATTAAAACCTTAACTATGAAAACTATTCTCAGTAGAGACGTTGCATACAACGTCTTTACTTTTTTGGCTTGGTATAGCAATCAAAGCATCGATGATGACTATTTCCAACTCAGCACTTAAACTAACTTCTGTGCCAGCGTGTACCTTCAGGACTATCAATTAAGGTAATACCTTTAGCTTGTAGTTCATTACGGATACGATCGCCTTCGGCAAAATTCCTGGCTTTTCTCGCGGCTTGGCGTTGTTGAATCAAATCTTCAATTTCCGCATCACTTAAACCATCATTGGCCGGGGTAGCATTTTCAAATTCGGCTGTTAAACCTAAAACCTCTGCCAAAGTTACAAGAGTTTGCCATTGTTTTTGCAGTTCGTCGGCTGGTGTGTCAGTTTTGCCTTCATGGACGATGATATTTCCTTCTCTTCGTAATTCTTTGGCTAATTCAAATATCACCGCTAACCCACCTGGGAAGTTGAAGTCATCGTTGACAGCTTCTTTGAAACGTTCCACAAATTCGGGGAGTAGTGAGGTATTTTCCACTCCCCACTCCCCACTCCCTACTCCCCAATTGAGTTGCTTGGCGTATTGATGACCAAAAAGTAAACCTTCTTTCAAGGTGTGCCAGCCGTTGGTGGCAGCAGCGATCGCATCATCGGTAAAATCAAGAGGCTTACGATATTGTGCCATCAAGACAAACAAGCGTAACGCCATTGGGTCAACACCGCGATCAAGTAAGTCGCGGATGGTGGTAAAGTTGCCCAAAGACTTGGACATTTTCTCACCGTCCACCTTGACCATCCCGTTGTGTAACCAGTAATTGGCTAAAGGTTTACCTGTGACGGCTTCCGATTGAGCAATTTCATTTTCGTGGTGGGGGAAAATTAAGTCAGCACCACCAGCATGAATATCTATTGTCTCACCCAAGCGATCGCGCACCATCGCCGAGCATTCAATATGCCATCCTGGACGACCAGCGCCCCAAGGTGATTCCCAAGCAGGTTCACCTGGTCTGGCGGCTTTCCACAAAGCAAAATCAAAAGGGTCTTTTTTCTTTTGATATTCTGGGTCTTCTATATTAACGCGATCGCTCGCCCCAGCTTGCATATCTTCCAACTTGCGACCAGAAAGCTTACCATACTCAGCAAACTGGCGCACAGCATAATAAACATCACCATCAGCAGGGTAAGCAAAGCCTTTATTTTCCAACTCATGAATTAATCGCTGAATCCCGTTCATCGTATGTGTCGCACGGGGATATTCATCAGCTTCTTTAATTCCCAGCCTTGACATATCTTCAAAATATGCCTTGATGAACCGTTCCGCTACAGATTCCATTGATGAGTGTTCTTGTCGTGCGCGGTTGAGAATTTTGTCATCAACATCAGTAAAATTCTGCACATAGCGCACTTCATAACCGATAAACTGAAGATAGCGGCGCACAACATCCCAAACGATGCAAGCTCTAGCATGACCCAAATGGCAGTAGTCATAGACCGTCACGCCGCAGTAATACATCTTAACCTTGCCTGGTTCGACTGTTTTAAACGGTTCTTGACGACGGGTGAGGGTATTGTAAACAGTTAGGGTCATAACAGAGTAATGCGGCAATAGAGGGATACGCAATAATAGGGTAAAACAACTGGTAAGTTTATCCAGCATCCCTATGCTAGTGTTTTCTGGACTATCTGCGCTACCTTTTGTAAATGTAAGAGAAATATCAGTGAAAAGAGTTTGGATAAGAGGTATAAGGGTGTGAGGGTGTAGGAATGTAATGTCTTTTATTGGCCTCAACTTAACGTTAAACCAACTATCCAGCAAGGAACTGAAGTTCCTTGCTCATAGCAAAAGTCATCTCAAGATGACTCAATATACCCAAAATTTTTGAGTCTACTTTAGTAGACTTTAGCTGTTAGCCTTGAACTTGATTTCTAGGCGGGCGAGGAAGCCAACAGTTAAGCATTCATAACTTAAAACACCTACACCCCTACACCCTTATTCCCTTACACCCGACCCCAGGGGGTAGCCGCAACTTAGAGAAGTTTGATATTTTTTGATTTGTTTGATAACCGCACTATGCAAACAGCAGTGAATTCTGAATCTCAACCCATGAATGCGCCTAAACAAGGTTTACCAGTCACAATTATTACTGGATTTCTTGGTAGCGGCAAAACGACCTTACTAAATCATATTCTCACAAACCAACAGGGGTTAAAAACTGCCGTGTTGGTGAATGAATTTGGTGAAATTGGCATTGACAACGAGTTAATTATTGCCACCGATGATAATAATAGTATGGTGGAGCTAAGTAACGGTTGTATCTGCTGCACGATTAATAATGATTTAGTTGATGCCGTTTATAAAGTATTAGAACGTGAAGAAAAGCTAGATTATTTAGTAGTAGAAACAACAGGGCTAGCAGATCCGTTACCAGTAGCCTTAACATTTTTAGGCACAGAATTGCGAGATTTAACTCGTCTAGATTCAATTATTACTGTTGTAGATGCAGCTAATTACAGCTTAGATTTATTCAACTCCCAAGCAGCTTACAGCCAAATAGCTTACGGTGATGTGATTCTGTTGAATAAGACAGATTTGGTTGATGAAGCAACATTGACTCAGTTAGAGAAGAAAATCAACGAAGTCAAAGAAGGTGCGAGAATTTTGCGTACCCAGCGATCGCAAGTACCACTCGCCTTAATTCTCAGTGTAGGATTGTTCGAGTCTGACAAATATTTTGATACTGCCGATGAACATGACCATGAGCATCATGATCATGACCATCACGACCATGACCATTCAGCCTGCGGTCACGACCATCACGACCATGACCACTCAACCTGCGGTCACGACCACCACGACCATGACCATCATCACCACCACCATCATTCCGACCATTTAGAAAATGATGGCTTCACTTCGATATCTTTCCAAAGCGATAAGCCTTTTTCCATCAGAAAATTCCAATATTTCCTAGATAACCAACTACCAACAAACATTTTCCGCGCTAAGGGTGTGATGTGGTTTGATGAAAGTCCCAAACGCCACATTTTCCACCTCTGCGGTAAACGTTTCACCTTAGATGATGATGAGTGGAAAGGCGAACCCAAAAACCAGCTTGTGCTAATTGGTCAAAATCTCGACCGCGAAACTTTACTAGCACAAATAGAAAACTGCATTTGTTTACCTTCCGTTAGTCGGGGTAAAGGCTTCGGAAAGTAAGTATGAAGTGTGAAGTCTGAAGTATGAAATATTAATTTCGAGACTTCAGACTTCACTCTTTTATGTGCCTTATTATCCAGCGAGTGAAATCATCACAAGTCACCGTTATCTGAAGTATGAAATATTAGTTTTTAGACTTCATACTTCATACTTCATACTTTTATGCGCGTTATCATCCAGCGAGTGAAATCATCGCAAGTAACCGTTAACGGTGAAATCATTGGTAAAATCGGACGAGGATTAAACTTACTTGTAGGTATTGCCGATACAGACACAGATGCAGAACTCGACTGGATGGCGCGTAAATCCTTAGAATTGCGGCTGTTTCCCGATGATGAAGGTGGAGACAGATGGCAAAAATCCGTGCAAGAAATTAACGGTGAATTGTTGGTCGTGAGTCAATTCACTCTTTATGGTGACTGTCGCAAAGGTCGCCGTCCGTCTTTTGACCGTTCTGCACCGCCTCAAACAGCAGAAGATTTATACAACAGCTTTGTTAACAAGCTACGCTCCAGTGGTTTAAATGTCGAAACAGGTAAATTTGGCGCAATGATGCAAGTTTCCATCGAAAACGACGGCCCAGTGACTTTATTATTAGAACGGTAACTTGGTCAATGGTCAACAGTCAAAAGGCAGAAGCCACAAGGACAAAATTTCAGACTTCATACTTCACACTTCAGACTTCATAAACTACTGAGTTCTAAATGATGAGAGAATATTAAATCAATGATCACAAAACTTTAAATTCTTTCATCATGGCAAAAATCCAGTTTTCTAGAGGTGTTAACGAAGATGTAGTACCAGATGTACGTTTGACGCGATCGCGTAGTGGTGATACTGGTACAGCAACATTTGTTTTTACAAATCCCAAAATTCTAGACCAAGGCAACACAGATGAAGTCACCGGCATGTATATGCTTGACGAAGAAGGCGAAATAGTTACCCGCGAAGTTAAGGTAAAATTCGTCAACGGTAGAGCAGAAGCCTTAGAAGCTGTTTACATTATGAAATCTTCTGACGAGTGGGATCGCTTTATGCGCTTTATGGAAAGATATGCTGAAGAAAATGGTTTGGGATTGAGTAAATCTTAAGCAAACTACTGAAGTATGAAGTGTGAAGTATGAAGTCTGAAATGTGAAGTCTGAAATCAACGCTTTAGCCTTCATTCTTCATCTTTTTTCATTAATGAAACTCATTCAAAATTTCAAATCGGATGAACCAACAACCCCATCCAGATACAGTAGCAATGACAGTAACTTGCGCTATAGTTACCGTCAGCGATACACGCACCCCAGAAACAGACAAAAGTGGACAACTGATCAAGCAATTATTGTTAGATGCAAATCATAGCATTGCCTCCTACGCAATTATCAAAGATGAACCAACGCAGATTCAAGAACAGATAGAATCGCTGGGTAAAAGCGGCAATTTGGACGCAATAATTTTCAATGGTGGTACAGGGATTGCACCAAGAGATACCACTTATGATGCTATTGAAAAATTATTAGAAAAAACTCTACCGGGATTCGGAGAGGTATTTAGATTTTTAAGTTATCAAGAAATTGGTTCCCGTGCGATCGCTTCTCGCGCTGTCGCTGGTGTTTATCAAAATAAATTAATCTTCTCTCTCCCTGGTTCCAGTAATGCTGTGCGATTAGGTATGGAAAAACTTATATTACCTGAACTGACTCATTTAGTAAGTCAGATGCGGAAATAAAGTTTAGACTGGTGATTATATAAGTATAATCGCGCAATTATTGATAAAACTATGGAGCCTGTAGTATCACTGACAGCAGCAGCGATCGCAACTTTGGTCATCACTAAAGCTTTTGAAAAAACTGGTGAAATCATCGGCGAAAAGGCTTGGGACGAAGGCGAAAAGTTGTTAGTTCTGCTGAAACGCAAGGAACCTAGCACGGCGGAGGTTATCGAACAGGCTAAAACACAACCTTTAAATTATAGTCAAGCTCATCTTATTGGGCAGCAGGTAGAGGAAGCGGCAAACAAAGACCCAGAAATTGCTCAAGCTGTTGAGACGGTGGCTAATGCTGTTAAATCTCAACCCTCTATTATTCAGAATTTTACGAACACGGTTGATAAAAATTATGGCGGGAATGTTGGGAACGTTGCTAATGACAACCGAACCCAAACCTTTAACTTTTGACTACCGTCGCCCGAACAGGAACGGGTAAAGTCAAATCCTGCTACTGAAATACCGCAAAATTTGCCCCTGAGTGGGGTGGTGAAATTTGTTGGACGTGAAGCAGAATTGCAAAAACTCCGCCAACTTTTGCACGATAATAAACAAGTTGCCATTGCTGCTGTTGCTGGTATGGGTGGAGTTGGGAAAACAGAACTCGCCCTGCAATATGCCATCCAGCAACGCGAAACATATAACGGTGGGCTTTGCTGGTTGCTGGCAAAAACTGGGGATATAGGCATTCAAGTTGTGCAGTTTGCCAGAACGCAGCTTGACTTAAACCCGCCAGAAGATTTTGATATACTCGCCCAAGTGCAATATTGCTGGCAGCGTTGGCGTGGTGGTGACGTGCTGCTAGTGCTGGATGATGTCAGCGACTACGAGGAAGTTAAGCGTTACTTTCAGTCGCTACCTTCTCGGTTTAAAGTGTTGATGACTACACGCCAGAACTTGGGACGCATCCCACAGTTATCTTTAGATGTACTGCAACCAGAGGCGGCGCTAGAGTTGTTGAGGTCTTTACTCAAAGAAACACCAGAGCGAATTGAGCGAGAATTAGCTGTAGCAAATCAGTTGTGTGAATGGCTAGGATATTTACCTTTGGGTGTGGAATTAGTGGGGCGCTATCTGGCGCGGAAACAGGATTTATCTCTAACAGAAATGTTGCGGCGGTTGGAGAACAAGCGACTAGATGAGCGTTCCCTGTCTAAATCTAAGTCGGAAGCCGATATGACAGCACAACGAGGTGTGTTAGCAGCCTTTGAGTTGAGTTGGCAAGAATTAGAAGACGACGATAAGCAACTAGGCTGTTTATTGAGTTTATTTGCCGCCGCACCCATACCTTGGAACTTGGTGGAACAGTGTTTACCAGATGAAGATGCAGAAGATTTAGAAGAAATTAGAGACGATAGCTTGCTGAATCTACATTTACTCCAGCGCCAAGGTGAGGGAATTTATCAACTGCATCCACTGCTACGGGAGTTTTTTCAATATAAGCTTACAGGTTTAGATAAGGGGGAGGAATTAAAGCGAAGTTTTTGCCGGGTAATGGTAGCGCTTGCTAAAGATATTCCTGAAACTCCCACCCTTAAGCAAATCACCGATGTCTCCCCCTACATATCTCATATAGCTGAAGTAGCGAAGAATCTTGTTCAGTACGTTAGCAATGATAATTTACCTTGGTCTTTTGTCGGTAACGCTAGATTTTACGATGGTCAAGGATTGTATGACCAAGCTGCACCTTGGTATGAGCTATGTTTAGAAGTTATCAAAGAATACTTGGGAGAGAAACATCCATTTGTTGCTAGTAGCCTCAACAATCTGGCATTACTCTACAAATCTCAAGGAAAATATAGCGAAGCCGAACCCTTATTTCTGCAAGCTTTAGCACTCAGGCAACGCTTGCTGGGAGTGGAACATCTGGATGTTGCCATTAGCTTCAACAACCTGGCGAATCTCTACAATTCCCAAGGAAGATACAGCGAAGCCGAACTGTTATTTCTGCAAGCTTTGGCACTATGGCAACGTCTCCTGGGAACGGAACATCCAGATGTTGCACTGAGCCTCAATAACCTAGCGTTACTTTACAAATCCCAAGGAAGATACAGCGAAGCCGAACCCTTATTTTTGCAAGCCTTGGCACTATGGCGACACCTGCTGGGAGCAGAACAGCTACCTGTTGCAAGTAGCCTCTACAACCTAGCGGGACTTTACCATTCGCAAGGAAGATACAGCGAAGCCGAACCCTTATTTCTACAAGCTTTAGCACTCAGGCAACGCCTGCTGGGAGTGGAACATCCATCTGTTGCGATGAGCCTCAACAACTTAGCGGGACTCTACTGTTCCCAAGGAAGATACAGTGAAGCTGAACCGTTGTTCCTGCAAGCTTTGGATATTCTTGAGCGACGGTTAGGGGTGAGTCATTTCAATACTATTGCTGCTCGTGAAAACCTGGCTAATCTTCGCGATCGCCTCACCTCAGAACAGTAAAATTCAAGTTCTCAGCCTCATCAATCAAGCTTTTATCTCCAAGGTTCGCGTTCTGAACTCAAAGTTTCATATTCCAAACAAGAAAGTTCCTGTTTCAAGTGAGAATGTTCTTGTTCTAAATGAGAACGTTCCTGTTCTCAGTGAGAATGTTCTTGTTTCAAGTGAGAACGTTCCTGTTTCAAATGAGAATGGTCTTGTTCTGAGGTGGAATGATAGTGTTATGAAGGCGATCGCTCCACTTTCATGTGGAAATCTACAGGTGATCGCTTTTTTGTGCGTATGAATTATCGAGAGCGATCGCATTGCAAATTCAGCTATTTTAGAATATCTAACGCCAGCGATTGAGCCAATCTACACGGCCAACCCAATCTGCTGCTTCTGCGTCAGATAATAAGTAATCTAACGCTGTAATTAAATCTGAAAGTGACCAGCTATTCTGAGCAGCAAGGATAATACCGCCATGTTGAGGATACTGTTGCGATAGAACAATAAAGTCTCTCACGTTGAAAGTAAAGATACATCTGCCCTGAGCAGTTGAGCGTAATAATTGAGTTTCATCACTAGCATCCAGAGGCATCCAATCATTTGGAGTTCGAGTAACATCATGCCCTCTAGTTACTAATGCTGAATGCAGCGATTTACTTGAGGTATCTGCATCTAGATGAAGCTTAAGTTTAACCATTCGTAATTTCTAAGGATTGCTCGGATGCGATCGCCGCGTCAATTTGCTCTTTATTGACTGCATAAAATCCTAAAGCTTCTCTTACCTGTGCTTCGGTAAGTTCATACTCATGAATAATTTGGCTGGGACTCATACTCCATTTTTGGGAAGCGATGACTACAGTCTGCACCCTAATTCCCGTCCCTTTAATAATTGGCACAAGTTGTCCATCTGTCCCCTGGCGATAAGCAATTTGTGGAAAAGATGCCTTGAGGGTACTTACTTTTTCTGTTACAGCCCACAAAATAAATTGGTCGAGGGAAACGCCCTGGCTTTGGGCTAATTGCTCAACTTCATGCTTCAATTGGTCAGGTAGATTTAGAGCATATACTGTCATTTTTATTCTCTATTTTCTGGCTCTAGAAACATCATATTGTAAATCTAGATAAAAGATTGTTATTCAACTCAATAAAAAAGAACCCTCGAAGTTTTGGGGGTTCTTTTTGTTAAATCAGTTTTTTAAAGATTTAGAAAGGTGCGATCGCTAAACAAATTACCGCTAACATTGCAGCTATTACATAAAATACAGCCACAACTTGTAATTCTGACCAGCCACCCAACTCTAAATGATGATGTAAAGGAGCCATTCTAAACAACCGTTTGCCTTTACCATCTGGGCCTTTAGTTGCTTTGTAATAAGCTACTTGCGCCATTACAGAGAGAGTTTCCACAAAGAATATACCACTGAGAATAAATAATGCTACCAAGCTGTTAGTTAATAGTGCTACAGCAGCTAAAGCACCACCCAAAGCCAGAGAACCAGTATCACCCATAAATACGCGGGCTGGGTTGCGGTTGTGTGCCAAGAAACCTAAGCAACTACCGCTTAATGCTGCACAGAAAACCATCAATCCTGGGGAAGTTGGGGCAACTACAGCACCTAAAGCCAAAAGTGCGATCGCTACAGTTCCGCCTGCTAAACCATCAATACCATCAGTTAAATTAGTTGCATTACTTTCTGCCACCAGCACAAACCCTGCCAAAGGCCAAAACAGAACACCTAAAGGCAGTGCAAAGCTCACCCAAGGCAAAGCAATACTTGTAATATTAGAAGGGTGATTAAACATTAACCATACACAAAACAGCACTGCAAAACCAATTTGCAAAGCTAGTTTCATTTTGGGAGAAATACCTTTATTGGACTTGCGGCGGAGAATTTGCCAGTCATCAATCCAACCAATAAAGCCATAGCTAAGGGTTAATGCGGAGACAGCAACTACCTCTGTGGCGAAATTAGACATTATACAGGCAACGATCGCAGCTACAGGAATAAAGAATATCCCACCCATTGTTGGTGTGCCTGCTTTCTTGAGATGGGCTTGTGGGCCATCTTCGCGGATAATTTGTCCAGTTTTGAGTGCTTGCAGTAGAGGTACTACCACATAACCCACAGCCGCCGAAATCACCGCACACAACAACAAAGGCATAGTGAGTGATGTATTTTGCCAAGGCAATCTATTGCCCATCCAATCACAAATTACTGCTGCTAAACCTAGCCCGGTGGCTAAGGCAGAAGCAAGACCGATACCAGAAAAAATGTTTAATCCTTGGTTAGGAGATAATTTAGCGTCCACAGGATTGTTCCCTTCACTCCACACTACAAAATTTCATTACAGGGACGACAGCTATCACCAAGTCCCTAGCCACACAGGGCTAATCTTCGTCAATAGTTATATCGTCGTCATCATCATCAAGGTAGTCAGCAATGCCATCTTCTCCACCGAGAAAATCTGAAATTTCTTCGTTTTCTTCCTCAGAAAAATCAGGTTCATGCACATCACGCGCTATTAAACGACCATTGGATTGCAACCAATCTAAGAGGGAGGATTCTTGTTTTAATGGAATTACGGCAGCGCGTTGGTTGCGGGGTTCTTCACGTAAAGGAGAATTCAACATATCGACGAAGAAACAAAATGTTAATGTAACTAGACATTAAGCAGTCTATCACTTGAAACGTAATAATTTAGTTATTTACTGATTCAAGTCTTGACTGCTGAAATCCGTAAGTTAGCAAAAATATTTTATTTAATAGTGCTAATCCAAGTAGGAATAAATTCTTAAAACTTTTTTGAGCTTGATACATAGGCAGAAATATTCAACTTAAGGTGGATGAATTTTACACATTCTTGATTTGGGGTAATAAACAATGATGGGAAAAGCGGCTTTAATCAGTGCGATCGCTCCTACTAATCGCGGTTTGCTGGCTACTGAGTCACAGAAACAAGCAATCTTAGCTGCGATCGCCAATTTAGAAGACCTCAACCCAACACCACGTCCAGTGGAAGCTGGTAACTTACTAGATGGGAATTGGCAATTACTTTATACCACTAGTAAGGCTCTTTTAAACCTAGATCGTTTACCTTTATGTAAACTTGGTCAAATTTATCAGTGTATACGGGTAGAAACTACCAGCGTTTACAATATTGCTGAAATTTATGGCTTACCTTATCTCGAAGGATTAGTTAGCGTAGCAGCTAAATTTGAGCCAGTTTCCGGTCGTCGCGTTCAAGTAAAATTTAATCGATCCATTGTAGGTTTGCAACGTTTAATTGGCTACACTTCCCCAGAAAATTTTATTGACCAAATTGAATCAGGTAAAAAGTTTCCCGGAATTGATTTACCAATTAACAGCGAAAACCAACAAGGTTGGTTAGATATTACTTATATAGATGATGATCTTCGCATTGGCAGGGGTAACGAGGGTAGTGTGTTTGTTTTAACTCGAACATAAGGTTCTCCTGAAAATGTGAGTTGCCGAACGAAACGAAATTATTCGATCATGTGCGCTTTGTCAAGTAGGGTCTGACCCTATTCTAGGTATAGGTATTTATCTTGGAACCTAACGAGAGGAAGATATCAGGCAGGGGTGCAGGGGGCAAGGGGAAAATACTCTTGACTATTGACTAATGACCAATGACCAATGACAAATCAGATAAATAACTTAACAAACCCTCTAGCAGCGACCTTCAGGTTGTAGAGTGAAATCAAATAGCCCTATATATCGGCAATTGATAACTAAAAGGGAAGATAATCATGGTTCAACGTGGTTCTAAAGTACGTATTCTCCGCCCAGAATCCTACTGGTTCCAAGATGTCGGCACCGTGGCTTCTATCGATCAAAGCGGCATCAAATACCCAGTAATCGTCCGTTTTGATAAGGTAAATTACTCTGGTATCAATACCAATAACTTTGCCTTAGATGAATTAGTCGAAACAGAAGCACCGAAGGCTAAACCCAAAAAATAAGCAGCAAAGCCAAATAGGGGTTTTTTAATGGGATGATGAAGGGAAGCTTTAAGTATGTAGAACGAAGCGTGAACTTTCCATTCTGCCATGCTTCATATCAGCCTACTCTACCTCCAAGAAACTGCCCTGCGGGTATTTACGGTTTCTTTTAGCTAGAATAGATGTCCACCGAAAGGTATATACATACTTACAACCTCATCTTCCTCTACCCCTACATAAATTGCTGCTTATTCAGTTCCAATGCCTGAACTGCCTGAAGTTGAAACAGTCCGCCGGGGTCTAAATCAATTGACCCTGAATCAAAACATTACGGGTGGAGATGTGTTGCTAAATCGCACCATCGCCTACCCGTTTTCTATTGATGAGTTTATTCATGGAATCCAAGGTAGTGCCATTATGACTTGGCACCGCCGTGGTAAATATCTCCTCGCTGAACTATCCCCGGCTGCTGGCTACCTTGGAGTACATCTGCGGATGACTGGTCAATTATTATGGCTACACCGCGATGAACCATTGCACAAGCACACAAGAGTCAGAATATTTTTTGGGGATCAACAGGAATTGCGCTTCGTTGACCAACGTACCTTTGGCCAAATGTGGTGGGTTCCCCCAAAAGTTCCGGTAGAAAGTGTAATTACAGGTTTGGCGAAACTAGCCGCCGACCCCTTTTCACCAGAATTCACCGTTGAGTATTTGGCTGCTAAACTGCAAAACCGCCGCCGTCCGATTAAAACCGCATTATTAGATCAATCTGTCGTTGCCGGATTAGGTAACATCTACGCCGATGAAGCATTATTTAAATGTGGCATATTACCTGAAACCTTGTGTGCAGATTTACAACTAGAGCAAATTGAGCAGTTACGCAAAGTCATCATTGAAGTGTTAGAAACTAGTATTGCCGCTGGCGGTACAACTTTTAGTAACTTTCTAAATGTTCAGGGGATCAACGGTAACTATGGTGGTGTCGCCTGGGTTTACAACCGCGCTGGAGAACCTTGCCGAGTTTGTAGTAACGTCATCCAGCGAATTAGATTAGCTGGGCGTTCTAGTCACTTTTGTCCCCAGTGTCAGCGTTAGTAAGACACGCACAATTTAGAACCCCGACTTCTTGAAAAAGTCGGGGTTCTGAATAGTAGTAATTAATATTTCATATAGATTGCAATGGATAAATTCAATGTATCAAAGCGATCGCTCTGAGATTTGGTATATTGGTGCAAGCTAAAATCCTCTATGAGACAATCTGCAAACTTGAGAGGGGAATATATGCCAGTCAAAAAAGGAGATATAGTTCGCGCTATCCGTGAAAAGCTAGAAAATAGTGTCGAAGCAAAAGCCAGTGATACTCGTTTTCCAGCTTACTTGTTTGAAACCCAGGGCGAAGTTGTAGATATTAAAGGTGATTATGCCTTTGTGAAGTTCGGACAAGTACCAACACCAAATATTTGGTTACGCTTAGACCAACTAGAAGAATTTAAGTAAGCATCCCATCCTCAGACTAAAGGATGTGGTTAACTAACTGAACGCGAATCACAATTGAAGGTGGGTTATGCCCACCTTTTAAGTTACAAGGTTGCGATCGCAGTCCTCCACTATATATATAGTAGTGATCCCCAAGTTTCACCAATTCGTTTAAAAGAGTGCTAAGTTCTAAGTCTCAATTACGAATTAATTATGTCTTATCCTATACCTTGCCATTTACCGCGTGTTACCATCGTTGGTGCTGGTAGAGTTGGTAGCACTCTCGCCCAACGTATTGCCGAGAAAAATTTAGCAGATGTGGTGTTACTTGATATCGTTGAGGGTATGCCTCAAGGATTGGCACTGGATTTATTAGAAGCGAGAGGAATAGAACTACATAACCGTCAGATTATTGGCACAAATAATTACGCTGATACTGCTGGTTCAGAAATTGTGGTAATTACCGCTGGACTTCCCCGTAAACCAGGGATGAGTCGGGATGATTTGCTGAGAACCAACGCCAAGATAGTAGTCGAAGCCGCGAAGGGTGCGATCGCACATTCGCCCAATGCAATTTTTATTATCGTCACCAATCCTTTAGATGTGATGACTTATTTAGCTTGGCAAGCTACAGGTTTACCACGCGATCGCATTATGGGTATGGCTGGTGTGTTAGACTCAGCCCGGTTTGAAACTTTCATCGCTTTAGAATTGGGAGTTTTACCGGCGGATGTGAAGGCGATGGTATTAGGTAGTCATGGTGATTTGATGGTTCCGTTATCACGCTATGCGACTGTTAACGGCATTCCGATCACAGAATTATTAGATGCAGCTACAATTAATCGCTTAATAGAAAGAACCCGCAACGGTGGTGCAGAAATTGTGGAATTAATGCAGACTGGTGGTGCTTTTTTTGCTCCAGCATCTGCGACAAGTATGATGGTTGAATCAATATTATTAAATCAGTCGCGGCTATTACCAATCGCGGCTTATTTAAAAGGTGAATACGGTTTAGAAGATGTCGTAATTGGTGTTCCCTGTCGCTTAGGTTGCAGTGGCATTGAAAGTATTTTGGAATTAAATTTGAGTGATTTTGAGCTAAAAGCTTTGCATACATCGGCTCAATCTGTGCGGAAAAATATCGAGCGATCGCAAGAAATTTTCGCAGCACCATCATAATTTTGCTTCACTTTGCTTAGTGAAAAATTAGTTATGGAGCAATCTTTGATTAACGAATTTTGCCAACAACATCACAGATTTAATAAGTGAGTTTATTAAAAATTTTATTTAATAGTTAAGTTAATTAAAGTAGGATTTTAGAATCCTACTTTAATCAAAAATGCGTTTTAAACTTTGAGCTAAACTATCCCTGTAAAGAGGAAAGAATAGCAATTATGATACTTCCCGTAACAGAAAGAATAGCAATCTTTATAGCCCCTAAAGCAATCATGAAAGCTATAGACGCATCACCGCTTATGAAAAATAAAAGAAGTGGAGAAGAAACAAGAACTGAAGCAACACCTAATGTCAAAATCAAAGCACCAGGCTTACCAGAAGGTTTTAAATAGGGAAGTATACTGTTTATCCACTGTCCTAGTTGCCTTAGATTGTATGTCGGTTCTAAATATTTCTCAATGTTATTTGAATTTTCAAGCAGGGTTTTATTTTGAGGCTCTTCAGCAGAAATGATATCTGAACTTTCGATATCAAAATTGTTTTCATCTTCATTTATCATTTTTTTCTCCAGAAATTTGCAAGAAATGAGTTGAGAGTCCACGAGAAAAGCCCTTGCCTAAAGATGCACCAACCTGCCATGTGTTAAACTAGAATCAAATCAATTAATATATGGCGGCTCGGCAGCTCTGAAGCATCAGTAGGCTAGTCGGGTCGTTTTTTTGTGGACTAGGAGACACAATAGATGCTCCTATTCTGAAGTATAACATCAACATTCAGTATTTCAGACTAGAGGGTAAAATTTTCTTGCTAGCTAAGACGCATCTTATGCTAGGGTTCAATGGATAAAGCGTCAAATTATGAAGTTCATAATAGATACTTGACGGCGTAAAGTATCTATTTAACTAGGTTTCATTCATAATTGAATTTATGTAGACATGTTTGATTTTTTTAAATTTCCCTGCCTATACCTTTAAATGATAAATTTAAAATATACATATAAGATATAACAGGACTGTGGTACAAGATGCCAGGGTATGCTTATAATATTGATATCTAGACGCATCATATATAAATATGCAAGCTAAAGTGGAAACTCCTGCTGAAGAGTCTAAATTTTATGTACCAGTTGATTCTGCTCCATCCTCTATAGCCTATATTCACAACTTGTTGGATGAGTATGGGCTAGACCCTTATGAGTTTCGACTGTACGCCCACATTGTTCGCAGAACTGGCGGGAAGCCTGATGGGGTCTGTTTTGCAAGTCTTCGCAAAACAGCAGAAATCTGCAAAATGAGTATGCGTAAAGCTCAACAGGCAATGAAGGTTCTTATTAATGCTAATTTAGTCACACAAAAAAAACGTACAGGACGTACGGATGAATATAAAGTTACCCCTATTCATACTTGGGTTGCTAAAGAGGAATTAGACAATATCCGTAAAGGCAAAGTTAGCTAGGTTGTTCCGAGGTGTAAATGTTAAGTATCTTTTTTCAAACATCTCCTTTATCCCAAAGTCAAAATGCCAGCCTGATAATTAACAACCAACGGCAAGATTTTCAACCACTCTGAACCTAACAAAACCTCTGTAATCTCATCCCCTACAAATACAGGAATATCGTACTCTTGCCCATCAAGTAAGACTTTACCTAAATAAATATCAAATCTTGCTTCTCCCTGTGCGGTCCTGAGCATTTCCTTACGTACATACAGCCAATTAAGTCCATCCAAATCTTGACGATTAATTGCTACAAAGCCTGTGAAACCTGTATCTAGCATGGCATCTACAGGCAAATTTAATCCATCGTCTGTAATGAATTCAATTTCAAAAAATAGTTGCCCCCTAGTACCAAAACTACCCTGAATCATATTCTGCCAGTAGTTCCAGTTTCATTTAGGCAAAACATAAAGTGTATAGCTTGGGGATGCTGCTGACGCGATTTTTGACTAGCCATTTCTTTA
This sequence comes from Nostoc sp. TH1S01, assembly GCA_018993265.1. Classification (GTDB taxonomy): domain Bacteria; phylum Cyanobacteriota; class Cyanobacteriia; order Cyanobacteriales; family Nostocaceae; genus Nostoc_B. Next base: position 2,599 of record JAGKSW010000066.1, on the reverse strand, counting down.
TCAATATCAATGAAGTAATCACCACTATTTGGCTCAACTGCAATATACCAACCGTAATGTTCTTTAATCAACTCAGGACGCACGCGCTCAAAAATTGCTCGACAACGCTGATAAAATGCTTCATCTTCTGCTTTGCGTCTGGATAATTCTTCAGGTGATAAAGTTCGTTCTGGAAATATTCGGCCTCGGTGTGCGGGGTGTTTTGCGGTTGATTCAGCCATATTAATATGATGATGTATTCATTTCCTATTATAAAAAAGAAAGAGCGATCGCTCTTTCTTACCAATCCCCACTATCAAAATAACTCTGCGTTCTCTGCGCCTCTGTGGTGCAAAAAAAAATAGGCAGTGGTAATTAATACCACCGCCTTAAATCAACACCAGTTTAATTTAAGTAACTCGTTGAGAATAAACCTAACTATGTAACAGAATGTAAAATCGACATAACCCTTGTGATTGCTTCATTCCACTTCGTTTCATTCGCAATGACATAGCGTGGATTATTTAAGCCGTTCTACTTATCGTCACGACATTAATAATTACTAACGTCCATATTCATCAGCCGGATCGCCGTATGGATCTTCACTCGCGGGACTGTAATTGCTGTACTCATCAGCAGGGTCGCCATAGGGGTCTTGGCTGGCGGGAGTGACATCGCCGTAAGACTGTTCAGCAGGGTCGCCATAAGGGTCTTGGCTAGCTGGAGTAAAATTGCCATAGTCTTGATTTGCGGGGTCGCCATAAGGATCTTCGCTGGCTGGACGCACCTCGCGGTCTAAATCTTGGTCAACCTCGTCATTATTTGAGCCTGTGAAAAACTCTTTCGCTCTTTGAAAAAAACCGTCTACCATAATTATTCTCCTGAAATTTTTTGGTTAAATCTAATAAGCTGGCGCTTCTTGGGGAGCAATATCTCTTAAATCACGACCTGTAGAACGCCCGTTATAGCCTTGAAAATCTCGATATTGCTGTGCTTCCGACTCTGGAACGCGAATTCCTTCTTGTGGCGGTGTTACCCAGTGAGCGCGACCTTGGTTATCGCGGTAGTAAACACGCCCATTTTTAGACAGGTAATATTTACCATTTGGCCCTGCTCCTTGGGCATTTTTACGCTGTTGATATAGGTAATAAAGAGCAGCAGCACCTGCTAAAATTGCTACTTTTTGTCCAGTAGATAATCCTCTTCTAGCTTGGGGTTGGTTGGTAGCAGTGGGATAATTTACGTTTCTACCAACCGTGTCATCTACAGGTGGTGGAGGTGATGCTGTGCGGGAGCCATCACCACAGCTACTTAACAAAGGAACTGATAGCAAAGCGGAAAGAAATACAGCCGCAGGTAAGGGAGCTTTTTTAGGTTTTTGATATATGGTGTTCATTTATTTTGTGATCACCTTGCATTTTTTAAATGCTGTGTTATTGCCAATTTTTTTAAATTTTCATTATTAAAATCATGCAGCAATAATCGCAGTATTTACTCCTGCCTTTGAGAGAATCTGCATTCATTCTCTAGAAATATGCTGTTAACTAAATCAAAACTATTTTGTGTATCTGCTGATGTAGACCAGTTCATCCATTGCAAAGTTGTTCGTATATTTATATACAAATTTATGTTGAGCTAAGTACTAAGTTTTGCGTATAAAAATTTCAATATTTAGCTAAAAAATTACTTTGCTTTACAATATGCACTGTTCAAGAGCGATCGCCTAGCCCTAAATTCTCATAATTTCAGTAAATGTAAAGTTATTTCGTTCTAAAATTTACCTAATTTTTACACTGAGCTACTGTGTAACTTCATTTACATGAATTAGCTTATTTAATACTGTCGATTAACTCAACTTATACTTATTACACTGGTAATTATCCATACAACGATTAAACTTTAAAAAATAACTTATGTATTATCAACTTTGGATTTTCTTCTTGAGAGAAGATAGGTATTTATATTGGAAAGAAATAGTTAATTCCAACCAAAAACTTGACCATTTTACATGGCAAAAAATTGTTGATTTCTTAGCACTAGTAGAACAAAACTTTTCACTCAAAACTCAATTAGGAGAAACCAGAAGCATTGAAAGCTTTATCCAATTAGCCAAAAACTATGGATACAATCTAACTCCCGAAGCCCTGGCATGGTTTGTTGTCACCAGGAAACAAATTTGGGATTTGTTTGACACAGCACAAAAAACCCCTTCTTTAAAAAAGAAATTACTAGCATCTAAAAATCCGCAACAGTTTATTAAAATAGCTGCCGAACACGGTTATCATTTTTCTGTAGATGAATTAGCTTGGCTATTAATTGAAGTTAAATCTTCACCAGAAGTCTCCATAAATGATAGCGTGGGAGAAATTCTCACAGTATCAAATTACGGCAGAATCGAAATAGGATACTGGATTTGGTTAGCAGAAGACTGGGGTATTGTGCCACCATTTTGCCATTTGCATAAATCAGATAATCTTGCCAGTCAAAATCTCCGCAATCCATTTTTGCTCGACCAATGCTTTTTACCCAAGAGCTACTTTAATCAGCGATTGATGAGTGTGGTGTAACGCAAGGGAATAGGGAGTAGGAAGTGGGGAATATGTGGGTGAACGAAAAAAGG
>JAGKSW010000232.1 GCA_018993265.1 Nostoc sp. TH1S01 | reverse complement strand
CTAACTAATTATCTCTCAAGGAGTAAATTAGTTAGTGTATCTCATGTGTAAACATTACTCATCCCGGTAATAAGATTTTTCCTCCAGAAAACTCAAAAGTTCTTCCTCAAACGCTGTCAAATACGGTCGCTTCATCTCCCCCAGACACTTCAGCACAGCACGAGCAGCTTCTTCCAAGTTCTCACTCTCCCGTAACCGCGTGATGCGATCGCAAATCAAGAGCATCTGCTGACACTCCTGGGGCAGGTAATCGAATGATCGCAGATGCTGCACCCCAACAGTACATTCGCTATCCCAAGTTCTCCCGGTGCAACTAAAGTTATTCACCTGACTGACAATTGCCCGACAAGCGCCTTTCCGTCGAAGCTTTGGGTTGTCTTTTGCAAGAATCTGGCAGATTTTGCCAACAAAACAGGATATATGTTTCAAAATTTAAACTAGTTTAAACATAATGACACTGTTTAAAATGTTTATTTATAGGGGATGTGACTGTGCTTTTTACTCCGTATAATTACTGCCGCCAATCTTTATACAAGCGATTTAAGCTATACGTGATTTAGCTAATCTTTCACTCAAGCTCTAGGCAAATATGTCTTCTGAACAGTTTCAAGCAGCGCACGAAAGTATTTATAAAGTTGGTACACATCTTTTACAGTACCTTCAAGACCTCCGCCAAGATAGGCTAAGTGAAGGAGATGAAACTAAAGGGTTACAAAGCATTGAGAATGATATTACTAAAGCTCTTAGTGCCTTAAAAGAACAAAAATATCAAGTTGCAGTTATTGCAGCAATGAAGGCAGGTAAAAGTACTTTTCTCAATGCTGTAATTGGTGCGGATGTTCTTGCCAGTGAAGCAGAAGCCTGTACAATCTGCCGTACTGATATTCGACCAATTTATAATGTGACTACACCAAGATTATTAGAGTATCGGCAAGGACAAAAGAAACCTGTTGTGATTGCTGAGGGTGATGCTAGTGAAATTCGGCAAAAATTTCTAGATCGTACCCACAAGCTTCGAGCTACAGCTAACCAGGACAACATCACACGCTTTGAACTAGAGCATCCTATAGAGGCAATTAGCAAACTTTCATCACTAACTGGTTTTACTTTAGTAGATACTCCAGGCCCAAACGAATGGGAATCAGCAGGTTTTAGTACAGTCACACTTAAGCAAACAGCTTTGGAAGCATTACGTACATGTGATGCTATTTTGTTTATATTGGACTACTCATCCTTTAAAGACAATACTAATTCAGAGTTGCTTCAAGATTTAATAGAACAGCGTGGAGAGTTTCTTGCAAACAATACTGGTAAAATCTACTTCATTCTCAACAAAGTTGATCGAAAAGCAGAAGGAGATCGAGCCATTGATGAGGTAATAGGAGATCTCAAGCGAGCTTTGATAGGATTTGGCATTCCAGAACCCATAATCTATCCTACTAGTTCATGGCAAGGACTTTTAGCGAAACTAATCCAGCAAGGTACAGCCAACGATAATCATTTAAAAAATTTTAAGAGATTTTTTAGTGCTAAGTATGCGGTCGAGAATGAGGAAGGAGATCTTGTAACTCCTGCGCCAAAGAAAATTGCATCACAAGCTTTAAAAGATAGTTTTATTCCTGCTATTGAAGAATCGGTGATTCAAACTGTTGTTCAAAACTCTGGCTGGAATCTTCTGAGTGATGTTTTGGCAAGTCTTATTAAATCAGGAAAAGCAATTGAAGATACTCTTAATACACGGTTAATAGGTTGGGAAATGGAACTTGAAAGCCTTAAGCAAAAGATAGAGGAGTATAAAAAGCGTGCTGATTCTGCTAAAAAAAAGGTTGAAGATGTTAAGGACTCTGTAGAGCAACAAAAACAGAAGTTAATGAAAGGCTTTAGTAAAGGAATTAATATGTTTGCTGAAGCGGCTAAAACTAGTATTCAGAAAGAAATTGATCAGATTGCTCAATCTAGAGCAATTACATATCAACCTGTTCAACTTTCAAACATTAATCAAAAATCAAAGGAACAAGAATTTAATACTAATAGTTTAGGAGAAATTATAGAAGAGTTTAGCGAAGGTATACTGGAATTTTTTCCTGGTTTAAGAGGTTTGACCAAGATATTTAAAGCAGGAGTTAAAGTTGGGGAATCCTTGCTTAGTTCCTTAAATAGAACTTTTCCAGAATACTTAGATAGTAAAGATTCGTTTGTAAAAACAGATAATACAAAAATTGCAGATCCCTACAAAATAAGAGTTAAATCCTCAAAAGAGGTTGAAACTATCAAGATAACAATTAATGAGTTTTGCACTCCGCATATTCAGAAATTGTGGTTAGAAACGCAAGATATATTAGTAAGGAGTGGCAATGAAATAAGAGAAAAATTAGTACAAAAAATCCAAACTGATATTCAAATCATATCAAATGAGCTATCTGAATATCTTGGAAATACTTTAGAAGTTGAATTTCATATTAATAAAATTCAATTTCCAAAATTTAAATTTAAAGGTCTCGATGCTGTAATTCAACATCAACAGAATGTCATTATAGGAAATAAACCAGAAAAAGTACGTGGCTCTTGTTGCCAACCTGATTACTTTGTAGATATTCCAATTATAGGAGATGTATATGATATTGACCTTAAAGAAACAGCAAGGTTAATTCAGCAAAAAATAGATGAACAGGTTTTGAGGAACCATTACTTATTGGAAAGAGTGATTGATAAACAGGTATCAAGAGACTTTAGAGATGCAGAACAGCAAATTAATGAATACATGAACAGGTTTCAAGAGCAATTTAATCGCGTACTACAAGAACGGGAAACAAGAGAAAGCGAAAAGAAGCAAATTCTTGCTAATCTTGAAACTCAGAAAGCTAAACTTAATGAATATTTGAATGAATTGGCTCCTATTCAAGCATCTTTAAATAGTTGGAAACCAGAATAACTTGTCAGACAGTTAAAACAGGCTCAAAAAGTAATTACCTCTAATGCTGACATTTCACAGCAGTGATCCAAGGGTTGTAATTAGAGGTACAAGATATGTGCTCCCACAGGCGCGCTCTCCCGCAAAATATCAAACAAGCACATTTTTATAATATTTCTCAAAACCTTGCTGTATAACGGTTATAAAATCGCTTCAAAAAATGCCCTCTCGACTTTTCGCTCTAAATGCAAGTGATCGCTCTGCTCCTGCTGGATTATTCAGGTACTTCAACCGCAGTTACCATGACAGCCTCAAACTCATCATTTCATCACCCCCAGCGCCCCCAAAATCTCCCTAACCCCCGCTTTCTCTTGCTCCATCTGCTGAACTTGATTGAGTAATCGCTTGGGGATGTACTTTGATGATTTAACCAAGCGATCGCCATCGCTCCAAAACTCGTAGTGGTAATACGCCTGCTGGTAATCCTTGGCATTCTTGGTAATAGTTCGCCAATGAATACTACCGCTCCCCTCCCCTTTGTTTCGCCGCATTTTACTAGGGGATATGTCATTACTAGGGTTTATTTCGTTATCCCCTAGTAAATTACTAGGGCTAACCTCACCCCCCAACAACCGTAGGATCTCTGCAACTGGGCGTTTGGCTGCGTTGGCTTCTTGAATATCCCCTAGTAATTTTTTGGGAATGTACTTGGTTTTCTTCTGCCCGTTCTCTTGCCAGTGGTAATAAGCCTGGGTGTAATCTTTGCCGTTCTTGGTAATGATGCGCCAGTAAATAGAGCCGTTACCTTCGCCCTTGCGTCGGCGGCTTTTACTAGGGCTTTTAGTAGATGATATGTGCGATTGTTTTTTATTTTTACTAGGGTTATTGTTCATATCCCCTAGTAAAACAGTATCTATACCTAATTAATAGCCTCACGAAATGCGAGTAGATGATCGCCACTGTTGCATTAATCGCATTCATGCTTTACCTCTTCAGGCACTAAGTAAAGTCCATCATGTATCGGTTACGCATTTCTCAACTTACGCCTGAATTCGAGCAACTACAACATCGCAGCATCTTTCCACTTATTTAAAAACATAAAATCATGCCAGTAGATTGAACGCTTTAGATAAGACTGCGCTCAAGCTACATTGTCGCCTCCAAACTCTTTGACCTTTGTGCTTTTCCATTCAAGAAGAACTTTGCCATCTAAGGCAGCAACTATGTCCATAAAAGTTTCTAATGTTGGATTTCCCTGGTCAGATATTGCTTTAGCAATCATATTTCTCCGATTGACAGGGGTTGCAGACTCATCTCCTTTGCGACGACGAATCTCACAATAGCGGCGGGTTAACGTTGCCAAATCTATGCCTAGTTCATCCATCCGCTCCCTAATCACGGACATATCCATACTTATACCTCTGCGACTTCTATATAAGTCTACAAAGGCATAAGGCAATTTGCTAATGCCAGACATAGTAATCTCCTCTTTTCCTAACTACTCTATACCTTTAAAAGGAAAAATGCAAGGCTTTTAAAGCATAGTATATGCTTTTTGTGGCTTGACAGTATGCCATAAAAAGCATAGCATTAGTTCAGTAAGCAAGGGAAACCATACTTACAACAAAAGGCGACACCCCTAGCCTGACAAACTTTGGAGGTAATCGCCTTTTGTAAAACATCCACCATACAGATGGCGTAACCAATATAATGACACATCCAACTTATACCCAACAACAGCTACGCTGCAAATCCCTAGACCAGCTAAAGCGCATCTACAGCGAAATCGGCTGCACAACCACAGTACAAGACAGACGATGCAAGGATTCGTGGACTACTATTTTCGGTTAAGGCAATATCACGGTTTAACAAAGGATTGGTCTATTTACGAGAATCTGGTCAGAAATTATGTCAAATATTGCTCAGAAAACTCTTTGCAGAGATTAGTAGCTGAAATCGTCACAATTTACAGTTTGCACACAAACTTTAAGGCGTGAAGAATTATTTTAGGAATTAAGGAGCGAACTATGACATTACCTTTAAATCAGTCGCTACTGCTCGAATCCAAATCTTTTAGAACTGAAGCCATCACCAATTTTTCTGACGACAAGGCTTTAGAAATTCTGACCAAGGCTAAAGCGATTATCTTTGCAGTCTGGGGTGGTAGTGGCTGGGCGACTACCGCACAAATCGCTGAATATTTTGGAGTTACGGAGTCATCTGTCAGAGAACTCTTTCGAGTTAATGGGGCTGAATTTCGAGCTTTGGAAACCAAAACCCTTACAGGCAAGGACTTACGCGATGCTCGTCAGACGCTCTGTTTACCATCCAGAACATCCCAAGCCAGGGTTTTCTCAGCTTTAGGCACACTGAGAATTGCAATGCTGCTAACCGAATCCGAGATTGCTGCCCAAGTACGCACCATTATTTTAGATTTGGTTGCAGCCATACCAACCACTCAACCACCCCAACAACCCCCTGCACTTCCTCCAGTTGAACAGCGATTGCATACTCTTGTCCTGGCAATGAAGACTTTAGCCGAGTTGACTGGTGGCCGACTCAACCCATACATGGAACAGCAGTTTAAAGACTACGCCGGGAACTTGCTGGCTGAACATAACCGGAAAATGTTGGCTCCAACAGATGAACGTTGGCTTGGGGTGGTCAATTTTGCAGAGAGCGAACTTGGTAAAAAAGTCCCGATCAGTGGTTCACACTACAGGGGTCATCTGGGTACATGGGTTCGCACGTTTTACCCACAGTTGGGCGATCGCCAAGAGGATCGTTTGGTTAACGGTACTCAACAACCAGTTTACGTTTACGCGTGTCATGACCCTATCGTGGTTGCGGGGTTAACCAAAGCAATTGAGGAGTTTTTCGCACATCCAAGTCCAGGGGCGGCACTCAAACAAGCAGGGGCATTCTCTAAGAAAGCTGTGGTTACGGCTTGATGGTCATTGGTTAACAGTCATTGGTCATCGGTCAATGATAATTAATTAGCAAGCGTAACCTTTCATAAACAAGAGAAATTCAAATGAGTTACCGAAAGTTTAGTGAACAAGAAGCCTGGATTATGAATTTGATTAATTCAGCACTACCAGCCGATATAAGAATTGATTTGTCACCAGAACAAATAGATGGATTAAAAGGCGGGATATTACAGCATTTGATTCAAACACAAGGGCAAATATCAGATAGTGATGTTCAAGTTATGGCGAAAGTTATTCTTGAAAATCAGCCACTCTGCAATATCTGTAATAACGAGGGCTATTTAACAAGAAGTTTATACGTACAAATCTTCCCAGAAAGAGCTTTGCAAATACCAGTTGAAGCCCTTTATGTTGCTTGTGATTGTTCTATAGATGAAGAAGATTATTAACTATGAAACAACAAAATACTATTTAATAAATAATCAAATTGTAGGTAATTAAATGAACCGTTCATAAATAGCAAAACTTGAATCATACCGAGAGCAGCGAGATTTTGAATTATCAGGCAAGAGTTCTTTCAAATCTTTTTTAGTATTTCAAGAGAGTTTCCTTTATTCATCCAACAAAAGGCAGATTCAACGATTAGAATTAATAGATAAACATCGAAATAGTTTGTTAGTGAAAATTATAGGGGCGAACTCATTCATTGACCCTTCAAAAATTATCGGTACAGTATCTTTTTCTGATGATTATCTTCTTGAAAGAATAGATGACTTTGACCCAGGAATTTGCTCTAACTGCATTAATTATCATGGGGTGCTTTATGGAAAAACAAGATTAGTATGCGCTATTTACCCTGATGGATACAGCGAAAATTTCTGTCCAGATTATTCCCCATCCGACGCATTTTTAATACGTTAATACAATTTACCTAAGTTTAAACATGAAAGAACTCGGATTATTTCAAACAGATGCACTCATTGAAAAATTAGCCAAAGCATTCTATCGACTTCAAGGCTATGTAGTTAGAGATAACTACCGAATGCAAGACTCCACTCATC
>JAGKSW010000065.1 GCA_018993265.1 Nostoc sp. TH1S01 | reverse complement strand
ATTTACTTTATAAATAGCCTCTTAGCAGTAGGTGATGGAGATGGAATGGGTGAATGGCTAAAAGGGAAATATCTCAAAGAATATCAACATTACATTCCCTCTGGATTATCAGTATCTCTCAACAGCTTCAAGAGCTTTTTGGAAGTCAAAAAACGTATGGGGCCATCTACTCATAATGCCCTCAGCCGTGCTTTATTAGACTTTTCTAATCAATTAGTTCCCTACCTAACCGAACAACGTTATGCGGGGCGTTTAATTTACGGTGGTGGTGATGATGTTTTAGCATATACCAATCTTTGGGAATGGGATAACTGGTTATGGGATATTCGCCAATGCTTCCGAGGTGATGAAGACCCTAGAGGTGAGTTTAACAATGAAGGTGATTATTGGCAGTGGAATTCCCCAGCTAAATCTTCTTTGTCAGCAGAAACAGGAATAGCTAAACGCCCCCTCTTCACAATGGGTAGAGAAGCCACAATTAGCTTTGGTATAGTAATAGCCCATCATTCTGTACCATTAGCGATCGCCCTTGAAAATCTTTGGGAAGCAGAAAAAAAGGCCAAGGAACACAAATCTCCTGATGGTAAGCAAAAAGACGCGGTACAAGTGCGAGTATTGTATGGCAATGGCAATATCTTAAAAGCAACTACAAAGTTTGAAGTATTTAATCAGTGGCAGAACCTCACTCGCAAGCCTGCTTCCGAAGAAGATAAAGGACTAGATGCTGCCATTTTTGAACAAGCCGCCAGCCTTTGGGGTCAGCATCCCGCACCTATAAAAGAAGCGATCGCACCTTGGACAAAAGCATTTTGCGATCGCCGCGATCAATTCCAAGGAGATGAAGTTGCCAAAAACCAATTTCAGCAGTATTTAGCAGAATTTTTGGGAGTTTTATGGGAAACAACTTCTGAGATTGATAGAGATTTGGAAGTGCAAAACTGGCTAAAGCTTACCGCGTTTACTGTTAGGAAAAATTATGAATTATGAATTATGAAAGGGAGAGGAAGTTATGAGTGGGGAGAAGATTAAAACTTGGGATATTCGAGAGAGAACTTTTGAATATGCGTTGAGGGCGATTAAATTATTTGAGTTTTTGCAGGGGGAAAAACATGGTGCTGGTTACATAATCGGAAAACAATATTTGCGGTCTGCTACTTCTATTGGAGCTAATATTCAAGAGGCTCAATCTGGTGAAAGTAAAGCTGATTTTATCCATAAATTTACTATCGCTCAAAAGGAAGCAAGAGAGAGTTTATATTGGCTGCGTTTATTATTTAAATCGGCAATTGTTTCCAGTGACCGTCTAAGTAATCTCATTCAAGAAACCGAAGAGATAATTGCTGTTATCACCAAAATCATTATCAATACCAAAAACAAAAAATAATAACAACCAATGCCCCATCTATTCTTCATAATTCATAATTCATAATTCATAATTCTTATGTTCTGGTATACCTTAACTCCACTTGATCTGCTGCTATTACGGGATGCAAAACCCTTTACCCCAGGAGAACGGGCTTGGGCTGGGAGTGTATTTCCGCCTAATGGTCATGCGATCGCTGGCGCACTGCGCGGTTTATTCTCACAAAATAGAGACTTCCGTTTACGTTTAATTGGGCCGTTTCTTTGCCGACAAACTGAATCAGGTAATAAACTCTATTTACCTCGCCCTCTGGGATTTTATAAGTCAACGCCCCTAGTTCCATTAGAATGGAACTCTGATTCTTATTTACAACAAGCTTTATGGGATAAAACTGAACCTTCTCCGTTGGTGAAATTGATCGAAGATGAAGATGGTTCCAGCACTAGTAATAGTGAGAAAAAGTTTCGGCAGTATTTGCCCTATGAAGTTGTTCACAAGTACTTAGAAACTGGGCAGATAGATAAAGAAGATTGGCTTGTTGAAGGTGGAAGTTATGAAGACCAACCTTGGACAGTAGAAACGCGATCGCATAATTCTTTAGAAGAAGGGACAAGGCAAGTTAAAGCTGCTGATGGTTATTTCGTAGAGAATGGAATTCGTCTTTATGCTGGATGGAGTTTAGCGATCGCCATAGATCAAGAAATCAATACGCCCACAACTTTACGATTAGGAGGGGAAGGACATCGCACAATTTTACAGCGTTGTAATGAATTGGATGAGCAGTGGGCAAACTTGCAACAGCAGTCTCAGAAAAATTTTAAGAGTGGAGGAAAGTCAATAGCTTATTTGGTCACTCCTGGAGTATTTGAACGTAAGGATAAAGATAAAGGTACAGAGAAATCTTTGTGCCGTGCCTTTCCCTGGGAGTGGAAATTAGCTCATACCGTTAACAAAAATCAAACACCGGGAGATTTAGTTAGTGTTGCTACTGATAAAGCAGTACTGGTAAGCTGCCGCTTTCGTGACAAAGATGAAATCAATAAAAGTATCCCTGCACCTCAAGTTTTTGCCGCACCTCCTGGCAGTTTGTATTACTTGAATCAGCCGCGATCGCTGTTCCAAGAGAACGAGCAAACCAAAGTAAATAACTGGCGAAAACTCGGCTATTCCGAATTACTGTGGATTAATTATCAAGAGCAATAAGGCAATAAAATATGATTAATTCTATTTACCTCTATCTACTTTCTTCATTACATACAGGTGGTGCAACCCAAGAAGGTAATTTACTTGGAATTGCCCGTGAATCTCATACTAATTTACCTTACATACCTTCAAGTACTATTCGCGGTAAAGTTAGGTCAACTGTTCCAAATGAAGAAATCAAATATCAACTATTTGGCAATGAATTAAAAGATGGCAACCAATTAGAACAAGGTAACATTTGGCTTGGTGATGCTTCTATATTGTGGCTACCTGTCCCTTCTTTAAGTCATAGTGTAGTTTGGATTAGTTGTCCTATGTTGCTACAACGTTGGCAACGTCTACAAGGTAGTAACTTAACTATACCTCCTGAATATAGTTGCAGCTTTGCTAATGGTAAATCTGCTGTTTATCTCAAAGATGCAATAATCAAAGCCGATAAATTACAAGCTTGGGATAAATGGGAAGAATTTGTTCCCAAATCATTAGCAACAAGTTCTATAAATCGTTTATTAGTTTTACCAGATAAACACTGCACTACATTGGTACAAATGAGTTTATGGCGACAAGTGAAAATTAAACTCGATGAACACAAATCGGTAGATGGTGGTTTTCGTTATGAAGAAGCAATTCCCCCAGACACATTAATGTATTTACCTTGGGGAATCACATCTCAAGCTAATGGTACAGGCAAGAAATCATCTCAAGATTTTCGGGATTTACTAGCTGCAAATGAAATATTACAAATTGGTGGGCAAGAAAGTTTAGGACGAGGATTTGTCCAGCAGTGGATGTAAACATTTAGTAGTAAAGGATTAATTAATATGACATTTGACCCCAGAACAATTGCAACACCAATCTATGAAGTGTTACATGAGTTGCGTTCTGAATCTAATCAAGATGACACTCGTTTGAAACAACAAAAAGGGCAAGCAGTTGAACTTTACACCTATCTTTCTACTTGGGGAATGATGCGACTCAAAGCTGAAGAAACAGCTTTAGCAGATAATATGAAAGGTAAAAAACAGGTAGTAAACAAATTTTTTCAATGTTTACAAGAACTATCAGGTATTGCCAATTTAGCTAACGAACAAGGTTTAGTCACTTTAAAAAGTCTTGATACAGATGAATATCTAGGTTTAACCGGATTGGGACTAGCTGTAGCGCAAGAGTTTAGTTTTTGGGCGACTGCTATTTATTCAGGTATTGAGGGAGATTCAAACTAATGGTATTTGATAGACCTCAACCTAATCAACCGAAAAAACCTCAACCACCTGCAACTGCTAAATCAGATATTAATAAACCTAAAAAAGTAATTACTGTTGGTGTTGGTGGTAGTTCCGGTGGTCATGGTGGCAGTACTCAGCCTTCTATACCTTCTCCTTGGTTAAATCCAAAAAATCCACCTCAACCAGATCCAGCAGCGAGTTTTGTTGAATATCTGCGTTGGATGCGATCGCTTGATAGCGAGTACAAAGATGCTACGAAAGTGCAGTTACTTCAAATGGCTGAGGAAGGAGCAAATTACCACGATCGCCTGACTCAGCTAACGAAACGCACTCAACTAATTGCCAACGATTCATTTCAAGTCAAATGTCCTTGGCGAATTCGGGTAGGTGGACATCGCGGCCCGGAAAGTATTCTTTTACCAGCCTTTGATGCTTTGGGAATGCCTTATATTCCTTCTAGCACTTTGCGCGGCGTTGCCAGAACCCAAGCGATTCGAGAAATCATGGTGCAAAAACAAATCTCTTGGAAAGCAGCAGAGAAAGAAGTTGCGCCTTGGTTTGGTTCTTTAGAGACGAAAAATCCCGCCCATCAGGCAGGAAAAGTTATCTTCTTTGATGCTTATCCATTACCAAATCAACCTTCTGGAGGGCTGGCGATGGATATGGCAAATAATATTTGGAAGTGGGATGGTAACTCAATGAAATATGAGCCAAATCCTAATCCTTTTTTCTGCCTTAAGGAAGCTACATTTTTGATTGGCATACGCCTTGCTAGTGGCTGTAATGATATCCAAGTACTAAATCAAGTAAAAGAGTGGTTAACTACAGGCCTACAATCTGGTGTTGGTTCTCAAGTTAACACGGGCTATGGAGAATTAATTAGAGCAGGTAAAGTTAGTCATAAAAGTGAGTTTTTCCGAATAGAGTTTACTTTAGAAGGGCAATTGATTCATGGGAGACAAAAATATAAAAATTCCTCCCAACCTTATCAAAAAGATTATCAAGGGAACTTAAGACCTGATAGGCAAGGTAAGTTAAAGCCAGATACATTATCTGATGCAGAAGTACGTCCTGTTGCCTTTAAATCAATGTTACGCTACTGGTTCCGCACATTTGCATTAGGAGTATTAGAACCTGAAGTTGCCAAAACTTGGGAAGCCAAAGTATTTGGTGCAATTAATCCCAAAGAACGCGGTTGGTTGATGGTGAGAATAGTAGAGGGTAAAGTCACACAAAAAGAACCGCGCTCAAATCGTGATGGTCAAAATGATCCTTGTGGAGTACAGCAGGGAATTTTAACGCTACATTACTCTCCAGAAGCACCGCAAGATAAGCAAAATGCTATTAAGCAACTATGCAAAAATCTCACTTGGCTAATGTTTCATTTGGGAGGTATTGGTCAGGGAGCAAGGAGACCTTGCTATTCTCGTCAAAATCGTCCAGCTGCTCCTTGGTGGCGAGGTTCAACACTTATACCTGATAGCGATGACTCATTTTGGGATTTACCAGATAGTCCTCAAGAATTCCAGAAGTTATTTCAGCAACGGTTACAAGACTTTTATGCAGCATTGATTGCATTGGGGGCTTCTTTTAACTATTGCTCACCTAAAACTGTTGGTTCAGTCAGCAATGACCACTGGTCTGAAGCTGTTGATTCTAATTGTCGCATAGTTGTATGTGCTGGCAAAGAAGATTTTGGTAAGCCTTATGCGCTGGGAGTTTTACATAGCCCAGATTTAAAAATTAAAGACAGAGATGGTCGTGATAACTATAACCCCAATCTTTGTGGCAAGGTCGGCAGACCCCCAGTTAAACCTTCACCAGTCTGGATTGCCGATTTAGGTGATTACCAAGTAGTGACAGTTTTTGGTGCTAGTAGCGACCCACGCAAAGAATATTTAACTAAATTACGCGATCGCACTTCTCGCCAAAGCTACTTCCAACTTTATCCATTAACTTAATATCTCTATGAAAGCTGTTCTAATTGCAACAATTGGTACTAGAGATTTAATGTTCCAAATCTCTTCGGGTACTTGGTATAATATTGGCGATGATCGAATGCAAAATGGAGAGATCATTGGCGAACAAGCAGAGGTAATTTCTGACTTAGGGCTGTACAATATTAATTTTCGAGATTTAACTAAATATTTACTAGATAAAATTACAATTTATCTAGACCAATTTAAGCCAGTCATCATTGGCAAACTACTCAATGAGAAAGCCGCAAATATTGAGAAAGTCTATTTAATCGCGACTGACCAAAAATTAGAAGTGCGAGAACGAGAGAAAGACACGCTATATGCAGCAGAGTTGATAAAAACATGGATTGTGAATCAATTTGACCATATCAGTGTTGAAATTATCTTGTTGGGACAAGATGGAACTAATCCCTCTAATTTTGAGCAGATGTTTTTTTGGTGGCGGCAAACTTGGAGAGAGAAAATTACCATTGAAGCAGAACAAGCTATCTGGCTTTGTCTCAAGGGTGGAGTGGGTCAAGCTTCGGAAGCATCAAGGATTTCTGGTTTAAGTTTATACGGCGATCGCATTCAGTTTTTTGAGTTTAAGCAAAATACTAAAGCAAATCAAGCTGGAATTCCCTCAGATTACAGTGGCCCATTTCTGGGCAACAATTATCTTTGGGATAGGACTCAGCAGCAGGCTTTGAAACTGTTAGCAAGATATGACTATGCAGAAGTTTACGACCTATTAGAACCTTATTTTCAGCAATCACCTTCAAATTTTGGTGCAATACCAAATCTACTGAAAGCAGGTATGGCTTGGAATCAGGAACAATTTAAAACCTTTATTTCCCTCGCTAAGAGTTGTATGAAAATACCAGAACTAAAGGGTATCTTCTGGTGGATGGCTTACGAGCAAGCTTATTTAGGTGTTGTTCGCTTTCAGCAACAGAACACTGTAGAAGCAATTTTACATAGCCATCGGGCTATTGAGGGAGTTTTATCTTTATGGGCAGTAAACTCTTTTCCAAATCATGTCATAGAAAACGCGAATAAATATCCATCGCTTAAAAATTCAATATTGCAGAAGCATCCTAGTCTAAAACCTCGTTTTATCAACACACAAGGACTCTTACTCTCAGAAATTCCCCTAAATGGTTGGGTTTTACAAACTTTATTAAATTCTGCTATACAGAAAACTCTAACTAGTCGTGATTTCCAAATATTTTGGAGTTCAGCACGGGAGATGAGAAATAATCTTTCTCATCGTCTAGGAGGTTTAACAGAAAAAGAACTATTTGCTGCTTGGGGTGAAGATGTGACTAATCCAGAACAATGGCAGGCAAGAGTATTAAATTGCCTAAACTTAGTCACAGGTCAATCTTTTAAGACTTTAGCAGAAGCCAGCATTTTTAATAAATTACATGACAAAGTTGTGCAGGCGATCGCTCAACAAGAACTTAACTCCACAGCTATGAGATAGTTTCTCATTTTTTACAATTGCCACCTCAAATTATTGAGGTGGATCAGGCAATTTAATCGGATTGTCACTACTAAACAATAATTCTGCTGGCTCAAGGAAAAGTTAAGTAAGGCGTAAATGCGTAGAACTTGTTACTTGCAATCACACAGGTGCTTGAGGTTATCCGCAAAAGATAGATATATATGCTTTTCTTAATGTTTTCAATAAATTTAGACACTTAGATTTTTTAAAGATTATAGTAGTAATTACAACATAATATTAAGTATTCATGATTGCTGATGGATGGTTGTAGCTGGGATGCTTTAGAAAGCAATGGCAAAAAACTGGTTTATTTTGGGTGCAATTGGCTTTAGTGTAGGCTTTAGTATCAGTCTTGCACTAGAAAGAGATATTAAGCGAGCTACTTTAACAGGACTGATTGCAATACCTGCCATGTCTGCGGGAGTTGTGATTACAGAAAATCGTCGCAGGCAGCAAATCAGTGAAGAACTCTTGCCTGTACAAACAAGAGTTACAGAACTTGAGAAACTAGCTGAGAACCTGAAGCAGCAGAAAGCCGCTCTGGAGAAAGCTATTGTCGCTGGACAAGAAAATAAGCAACAGGTAGAAACCGCTATTGGCAACCTACAAACTGAGCTAAGTCAACTACAAGAACTTTTAGCCACTCAGAAAAACCAAAAAGCAGCTATAGAGCAGGATTTATCAGAACTAGAAGCACACAAGCAGCAATTAACAATAGAATACCACCATCTGCAAACGAGGAATGATGAACTAAAACAACAAGAATTAAGATTAAACCAATCTTTAGAGGCGATCGCCGCACAAAAGCAACAACTGCAAACAGATTGTAATTCTCTGCAAGCAAGGTTAACCCAGTTACAAACCGAGATTTCTAATCAACAGCAATACAAACAGGAACAAACCCAGTTAATAGCGCAGAAACATCTATTAGAAGCAAACATAGAAACTCTACAAACTCAAATTGAGCATCTCAAGCAACAGGAAACTAGCTTAAATAAATCGCTGGAAAGTCTTATTCTTCAAGAGCAGCAAACAGACGAAAACCTTAATCAGCATCTTCAAGAACTTAGCAATCTACAAAATCAGATTTCGGCGCAAGAAAATTATAGCTCACAACTTATACAAAACTTAGCTGATTTAGAACAAAAACAACATCAGTTAGAAATTAATTTATCTAACCTTAAGCTAGAAATTAATAGTTTAGAAAATCAGTTGGCTTCATTAAATCAATCTGTTGGAAGTCTGACAACAGATCAACAAGAAGCACAAATAAATCTTAATGGCTTGCAAGCCAGCGTGCGTGAATTACAGCAGGATAAACAGCAGTTAATTCATGAATTGTTACTGCTAACTGCACGAAAAGAAAATTTACAAACTCACTTATCCCAAATTCAGTTAAATCAACCAGCAACAAAAGAAAGTAAGCCAGATTCAGGTACTAATACTAAGGCAGAAGAATTACTCAATAAAACCGTTGCTCTAAAAGCTCAAATTCCTTCACATCAAAGACAAACACGAACCAGTGGTGGCACTACCTTTATGAATCCTCGATATACACAAAATTTATGGGAACAACAAATATTGCCACATTGGTCTCATCGCGATCGCCCAGCTGGACGTAGATTTCTGGGGAGCATGAAGATTAAGCGTCAAGCAAGTGAAAAATTACTTGATATTGTTGGTCAAAACTTGCAGCAATTAGACAGAGTTACGTATGATTCTTTGCAAGATGAATTTTACGAATTAGAGCAAAACTGGTTAAAAATTTTAACTGTTGCGCTTTCAGAGTATGCTTACTACTATTCTAGCGAGAGATTTTGGCTAGGTTTTTGCGATCGCTTAGATATTAATCACAATCAAGGAGTAGAAAATACATTCCGTCGGGTTGTCGATGAAGGTATTAATCTTTTAGGTTTAGTTAGAGCTAAAGGTGGATATAAATATGTCTCAACCTTATGGTTACAAAGTGGCATTCCTGAACAAAACCTTGAACATTTCGCCCAGTTAGTACAAGAAATTGCTGATGAATATGGCTGGTGGGAATTGGCACACACCCAGCCAGAAGAGCTTTCACAGCTACTTTTGAATGTTTGTGCAGAAAAGCATCCGCAGTGGGGTACATTAATTAACTTCCTAAAATCTAGTTGCTCGGAGGATGCAGAAACAGAACCAGTTTCAGGACAGCTATTACAAGGCGTTGCTATAGTAGCACAAGAATTAGAACGGCAAAAGGCTTCTCCTGAAATTTTAAAAGATGAAGAGCAGCGTGAAGAAATATTAGGTAACTATTATCTGCCGAACAATTTTTTCCTGCGTAACTGGGACGCACTAACTCAAGTTTTAACACCAAAATCTGGGTCTATTCGCAGTAGAAGTATTATAACTAGACGTAGTAAACCTCTGTTATTGAGCTTAGATGTTGAAGATACATTCAATACACAATTATTATTACCAGAACAAGTTTTGTGGAAACCAGAGTGGCGAAATCTAAGAGGAACATATTGTAAAATTCCTCAAGCGAAATGGGAGAATACGATTCCCAATGCTGGAGATTTAATTATTCCAGAACTAATAATTGAGGTTAATCAACAATCGGAAAAGTGGAATTGTCAATTAGTAGACCATAACCGTCAGAATTTGATGGAATGGGACTACAAAGGAATTAATAATAACTTTCCCTGCTTAGTATTTGATGCTTTAACTGGAGAACACTTACCAATCAACCCCTCTCAGCCGACAATTACAGCAGTTGAAGAAGTTTACTGCTTTACTCCTAAAAATATTCAACCAGAATTTACTAACGGTATCGAGGTTTTAGATAATTATATTCCCTCAAGTATTCGGGGATGGCGAGGTCGGCATCTTAGATTAATAGTTCCAGAATCTTCTATTGTGCTAACTATGCCCGAAACTAATCAGCCTCAACTGATTAGCTGGCAACTTGTAAAACAGAATAAACCAGTATTTACAGGTTTGAAATTAACAGGTAAAAAATCAATTTATTTAGAAGTTCCTAATTTTTGGTATCCACCTATTAATCAAAATCTGAATATTAATGTATTAGTGGAAGATATTACATCCCGGAGTATTATTAGTCGGTCAATTGAAACTTTATTGCCTAATAAACAATGGGTTGCCATTAAGTTAAGTCAATGGATTACCGCATCTGGATACTATGAAGTTCGCTTCTGGTATGACGAAAAGCGATGGTCATATCGGTTTGAAATAAAATCAAAACATCAAACTTCTGCTATTGCACCATTAAATCAGCTAAAGATTAGCAGTAATTCTGAATTGTCTGAATCTTTACCCATAAAGCATGAAAATAGAGATGAGTTTTGGTCAGAAATGATTAAAATCGAAGGACTTTGGCCTTTAGAAGAAATTATTGTATTTTTAGCCAACGAATCTGACAAGATACAACAGCAAATGCAAGCAGATACGTCCGGTGTTTTAACAATCAATTTATCTACTTTGTATGACTTAGTGACTAATTCTAACTGGTATGCTTTGGATTATCGACGTTTGGGGTTAGAGCCACAGTGATTAGTCGAACTCCAGAATTTATCTGACAATATAAGTTGGAATTTTACAAGCAAATCTATTTATTTGTCTGGTCTTAAATCTGATAAGTTATATTCTCTATCATGCTGGAATTTGCTATTACCAGATTGGGAACCAGTGGAACTTAAAATTCCCTTGATTGCTCGTAGTACAACTACTATAGAAGTTCCTTTAGAACTGCCTACAGGAATTTATCATATTCAACTTGTTACTTCTCAACTACTGCCAGAAAATTTAGGCTGGTGGTGTGGTAGCGGTAAAAACGATTTACCTGAAAATATTAATGAAGATAGAGAAAACTATTGCTATACAGTGTTAGGCAATAGTGAATCAAAAGAATCATTTGTAGAAGCTGTTAATCAACTTAATTTAGATTTTAATGTTCAACAGTTGCAGAACATAATTCTGTCACTTAAAAATAATAAATATTATTTTCCAGAGTGGTTAGATAAAGATTTATTTCTTGCTAAAATTGAAGGCTTATTAGAGTTTTTGCAATTACCAAAACTTATACAGCCAACCCTTTTAATAAAACCTATAGAACCTCCGTTACCTTCGCTCGTTAGCGGCAAATGGTATTTACTTAATGTTCGAGCTAAAAAGCGGGAATCTTTTATAAAATATCTAAAAATTACTATTGCCAAAAATAAATTAGATAAAGTGT
The DNA here is from genome assembly GCA_018993265.1 of Nostoc sp. TH1S01. Taxonomy (GTDB): domain Bacteria; phylum Cyanobacteriota; class Cyanobacteriia; order Cyanobacteriales; family Nostocaceae; genus Nostoc_B. The sequence goes on along the minus strand of JAGKSW010000065.1, from coordinate 14,332 downwards.
TTTTAGATATAAAAGTTCCCCAAGACTATGTTTATGGTGATATTGTTTTAGTGAATTTAACTAATTTTAAAATAGCCGATACATACTTGCAAAAGATTGACTATTTTCAAAGTATTGAACGCAAGCCGTTACCGTTAGAACAAGTTAGCCGAATGATAGGAAATCAATAATGTGCCTTAACGAAATTATCTTGCTGTTAAGTAATCATCGGCATCCTGTAAATCCGGCGATACCGACGACTTTGACTAAACACCAATTAATAACACTAATTCGCTCTAGCTTGTCACCGAATGAATCGCAAGCGCAATTACAAAGTCAAGTACATGAGGCTTTGAGTGAGTTGCAAGCACAAGGTGAAATTTACGCTGGAGTGAGAAATCGTTACTGTATTGCTCCGCCAACTGCATTGGCTTTAGATAAAGACAATTTGTCAGGGTTACGATTCCAAGGCGATCGCACCTATCTTCCTCTGGCGCATCAGGTCTTAAAAACAGAGCAAAATCACGATAATATAACCATCCGTACTAAAATACACGGCTTTCATCGCATTAAAGACCATCTAAATCAAGTTGGAATCCGCTTAGTGACTGTTGCTGATAGCGTCGAGCATTTAGCTCATCCCCACCCGCCGACTTCAGCTATTTTGCGTTCTCCTTGGCCGGAAAATCCATTTTTAACTAATCCTTGGCAAGGTCAAAGCTTACATCAATACATACCTAGCCGTGATACACCCCAAAAAAATCGCTGGACAACCTTGAACTATTACCAATTAAAAGACAAGTCATTGCTGCAACTTCCTAGTGGTGAGTATCTTTGGTTTCAAGAGCAATGCTTTTACGAGTTAGAGCCAGATACAGCAATGCTGGTCATGTTTTACCTCGACAAAGAAGCGGGACATCGCTTAAAAATTGAGTGGGATAAACCCCAATGTCGCCTAAATCTCCAAGGAACTAGCTTGCCAAGTGCTTATGCTCAAATACTTTGGCGGTTATCCGAGCCTGATAGTGAGCGATATAGAACTCGTATCATCGAACATCGTCATCACCCCCTACTAGAAACTATATTTCAGCGTTTAGGATGCCTTTTGGTATGACAAACAACCGCATCTACCTCGACCCCATCGCCGCAGTTGAGCAACCCCGCCAAGATTTTATTCGCTACCTGTTGACTGCATACCCTCTACGAGATCCTCATCTGCGTTACGGTTTAAAACAGCAGCTAGAAGTACCGGGAACCGTTTGGCAGCATCCTTATTTAGAAGGTTCTCAACCTTATCGGCCTGCTGAAAGTGTAAATGCACTCGTAAATCAGGGTGTTTTACATCCCGAAATGGCAAGTTTATTCACACCAAATCAGCGTCCTCTCTACGAACACCAAAACAAGGCTGTAAAGACAGTTATTCAACAGCAACAAAATATTGTTGTTGCTACTGGTACGGGTTCAGGTAAAACAGAGTGTTTCCTGATTCCCATGTTAGATATGCTGTTGAAAGAAGAAGCAAATTTAGCAATAGCTGGGGTCAGAGCGTTAATTTTGTACCCCATGAATGCTTTAGTAAATGACCAAGTTAAACGCTTAAGAAAATTATTATGTCGTCAAGAAACAATCAGAATTAGATTTGGATTTTATACTAGTCGGACAGAAATTGATGAACACAAAGCAGAGTCAGCATTAGCACAAGAATTACAAGCTTATGAGTCTGAAGAATTGCGAGAGTTATTTACTGATAAGGAAAAAGCATCTATCAATCTCAGCACTCGTGAAAGATTAGTTGATGAATCTATTGCCAAAATTCAAAAAATCCAAGCTCTCTCTCGCCAAGAAATTTGGGATAAACCGCCGCATATATTAGTAACAAACTACTCCATGCTAGAGCATATGTTGATTCGTCCTGTAGAACGTAATCAAGTTTTTGCTACTTCAGCATCAACTTTTAAAATGTTAGTTGTAGATGAGGCTCATACATACAACGGCTCTACTGGTAGCGAAGTTTCGATGTTAATTGAACGGCTAAAAGTCGCTGTCAAGCAAGAGAAGCCTGGACAGATTCGCTGTATTGCTACTAGTGCCAGTCTAGGTGATGCTTCAGTTAATAAAGAAATATTAGAGTTTGCTACAAAATTTTTTGGTGAAAATTTTACTCAGGTAATTCGAGGCGATCGCGTCACAGCTATCGAAAGATTAGGTGAGCCTTATATCCTACCTCCTGAATTTACTGATGAGGAAATATTAGAATATTTAAGTATATTAGAATTGCCTAAAATTGATGATAGTTTAAGCATTTGGGCTGATAGACTTAGTGGTTTTGTACCTACCACACAACTACAAGCAGCAGAAACTCAAGCTCAAGGGAATATTCATAAGTTTCTCTGGTATACACTCAAGCAACATCCCTTAGTTCACCGTCTGATTGAAATTCTCAGCCGTCAGCCCCGACCTTGGGAGCAAATTACACAATCATCAGAACTGTGGGGATTTGATTTACCGTTTAAAGCCGATGGAACTATTGATAATACTGAGACAAAATTTGCTCTTGCTCATCTATTACAGTTAGGCTCTCTAGCTCGTGAAAATTATGATAATTTACCCTTACTTCCAGTCAGAATCCATCTGTTATTCCGTAGTTTAGAAGGGTTGTATGCTTGTATTAATCCTAAGTGTTCTGGTGGAGTTAATCACCCAAATCATGAAGACAAACCCCGGCGTTATGGTCGATTATATTTGAACGAAAAAACAACCTGTGATGATTGCGATTCCCCGGTTTTAGAGTTGGGTAGTTGTTATCAATGTGGTCAATCTTATGCTTTTACGCAACTAAACGGTAATAAATTGGAACCATTACCACGCTCAAATCAGGGTTTAAGAGAAAATGGCAAGATATATACGCTAACTTCAGGGCTATTAGACAGCATTACTGAAGAAGAAGAAATTGGAGAGGAAGAACAAGAATCTTCACTAGTAAACACTTTAATAATTCGCCAGCGTGATGGTTGGATTGGATTACCCACACGAGAAGCATTTACAAATAAATCTTCTGACAATAATGAATTTCACTTAGCTTGGTATCCTCCAAAAGATACAAAAGATTTAAGTGGCTGTTATCTTCCTAAATGTGCTGCTTGTGGAACCAGACCAATTCGATCTCAAGCTATTAACCGCTTTGTAGCTTATACAGATGAACCTTTAGAGGCGATGATTGATAGCTTATTTGAGCTATTACCAGAGTCTCAAGAAAATCAAGGTAGTGCATCAAAACGCAAATTATTAACATTTTCTGATGGTCGTCAGGATGCAGCTTTTTTTGCTTCAGATTATCAACGCAATCATACAGAAACAGTTTATCGACAAGTAATTTGCCAAGCATTCCAAGAGCTTAATTCTGATGATAATATTGTTTCAATTAATCAATTAGCTAGTCAAATAAAACGGCAATTTTTAGAAAAATCCATACATCATCCAGACAGAATTTCAACAAAGAATTATTTGAGTTATCGTCCTGATGATGACGAAAGTTTAGAAAACTCTAGAGATTGTCAAAATAGTGCTGAAGCTCGTGCTAAAGAGTTATTATTGCGGGAATTTGCTCTTCCCTTTAATCGTCGTTCTACCTTAGAAGCCTATGCTTTATTTGCTTGTCATATTGAGTTGAGGGATGAGCGCTTAATTGAATGGGTAGCTCGTGAATTTGAGATTTCAAATGTTGAAGCCAAGATTTTCTTGATTTGTTTGACAGATATCATCCGCCGCACAGGAATTGTAAGTGTTGAAGGCGCATCGCAATATTTCCCTGAAACTGGTGGTGTTGAAGGCGTTAGACCGGAAATGGTAGATGCTCAAGGGAAATCTAAAAATTATTTATTTTTAGAGAAGTCGCCTGATGAGCAGAAGAAGTTCAAAGATTCACCTTCTTTTCTGGGAAATGTGAGGAAGAAAACAGGCGAGGTTAGTAAACTTCCCAATAGACTGGGTTGGTATTATCTACAGCTATTTGGTGAAAATCTGCCTACTAAAGAGAAGTTGGTTGGACTATTTAGACAATTACAAGATTTACGCTTGCTAGTTCCAAGTAAAAGTGGTCAGCAATTAAACTGGGCAAAATTAAATATTATTAAAACTCAGGACGATTGGTATCAGTGCGATCGCTGTCAACAAATTATCCATATTCCGAGTTTATCAGATATCCAGACATCTCAAACTAAGCTGAATATTTTTGGTTGTCCAGCCTTTAAATGTACTGGTAAGCTTCAGCTTTATAGCTCTGAGAAAATAGAGCAAGTTAGAAACGAGCATTATCAGCAGTATATTATCAATAATCGCTTGCCTTTGCCGTTGCGATCGCAAGAACATACAGCACAGTTAGGAGTAGGTGAACTAGAAAGACGCGAAAACCGTTTCCGTCGCGGTCAAATCAATCTCCTGAGTTGTTCTACAACCTTAGAAATGGGTGTAGACATCGGCGAACTGCAAGCTGTGGTTTTACGCAACTTTCCACCCCATGTTAGTAATTACCAACAACGCGCAGGACGTGCAGGACGGCGTACTGATGGAGTTGCGATTACTTTAATGTATGGTCAGCGTCGTCCCCATGACCGATTTTATTTCGAGCAACCCGAACAATTAATTGCTGGTAATAATCAAATTCCTAAACTTGATGCTGATAACTTCCAAATTCAACAGCGTCATATTCGCGCTGAATTATTAGCTGAGTTTTTGAAGACCAAGGAAAGAGGGGCAGAGAAAGTTACCATTGCTGAATTTTTCAGTTTATCTCTAGATAAATTTGATTCTTTAGAGACACCACCACCCACAGCAATTGTGAGCGAAATACAAGAGTGGCTGCATAGCAATGATGCTCATTCTCTAACACAGATATGGATAAATAAGCTGAAAATTTTTTATGTTGCTACTGATATATTGAATCAATTTGTTGAGGCAATTTCAACATTTCAAAAAGTACAATTGGCAGACTGGAATGATTTAGTTTCACTCCTGAAAGAGATTCAAGACAATATTGCTGCTGAAACTGACCGGACAAAACGTAAGGGAATGGAAAAGCGACGGGATGGTGTTGAAGCAGAGTTAGAAAAAATTGGTAAGCGCCGACTACATGATCAATTAGTCCAAGCAAGCATCCTACCTATTTATGGTTTTCCTATTGATGTTGTGCGGTTACTAACAGGTGAAAGCGACGAATTTAAGTCATCTCAAGGAAAGCATAGACTAGAACGTGATCGCCGTCTTGCGCTGGGTGAATATGCGCCTAATCAAGATATTGTAGTTGATGACCGAGTTTATCAAAGCGTTGGTTTGCTTAGACCCAGCGATTTGCAAGAGAAATACTATTGGGTTTGCAAGAATTGTAATAATTTTACATCATCAATTCAAGAACCAGAAGTTGATCAATGTTCTGTTTGTAAATGCGAGCCAACCCCTGCTGCTAGGAAGATGAAGCTTTATAAAGTTCCTAAAGCTTTTACTACAGACTGGTTAGTTGTACCTAAAGTTACACCTTACACCAAACCTCAGCGTCAACTAACCTCACAAGTATTTTTAGCTCAGTCTGGAGAAGACCAAGAACAATTAGAACATGAATTTTACAAACTCACAGTTAATAAAGGTGGGACTTTGTTTCTCGCCAATCAAGGAAGTATAGGACGTGGTAAAGGCTTCAGTAAAGAAGGTTTTGCCATCTGTCAATATTGTGGGAGAGATTTTAGCGAATGGTTACAAAAACAGCGTGAAGAAAGGAACACTAAGCGCAATAAAAAACAGCCTAATAGTGATAAATTACCTCTGCATCAGCACCCCATTACTGGTAAAGAATGTTCCTGTAATAGATATCGGCTAATTCATTTAGGTCACGAATTTTGTAGTGATTTGCTAAAAATTAAGTTTCACACAACCAAAAATCTTCAACCTCTATTTGGTGACGTTGTTCATTATGGTGATGGTGGGACAGTTGCGTCTGTAACTGAACAACTATATCATGACACCGATGGTATGGCATTTTGGCGATCGCTAACCTATGCACTGATAGCCGCAGCTGCACAAGTTATTGATGTCCCTCGCTCAGAGTTGGATGGTTTGTTTACACCATTACCAAATCAATTTGCCCAAATAATTATCTATGATAATGTTCCAGGGGGAGCAGGTTATAGCAAGCGTATTGCTGATCACTTTTTTCAGGTATTAGAGAAGGCTTTAGAAATTACTGCATCTTGTAGTTGTGATACAAGTTGCTATGACTGCTTAAGAACTTATTCAAACCAACCATTTCATGCAGAACTCAATCGAAAAATAGTTGCTAATTTTCTCACAGATTTGGTTGTTAAACCAGACCCAGAACTACAAGCTTTTGCACCGAACGCGCATCGAGTCAAATTATCCCAAATGGCAATTCGCTTACCTGCAATTTGTCGTATGGCTGGTAAGGTAAGTATGATTTACTTACCCAGTTTGATAGATACTTTTAATCTGAATAATGGTTCGCCACTGGCTTGGTTAAAGCTATTAAAAGATGCTGTTTACTCAATGCAACGTAGTGAGATTCCCCTGGAATTAATTTTAAATCAGTTGCCACAACCAAATACTGCAACTTGTAATGTAACCAGAAGCCATTTGCAGTTATTACAAAAGCACTTGCAACAGTGGGTAGACCAAGGATTACTCAAGCTTTATCAAACATCTGTAAATGATGTGCTGATTTTGTGCTTAAGCACTCAGCAACAACATCGAATTGCTTTACAACTGCATCAAAAAGAATGGTTTGAAACTAGAAGTTATGAAGGTGTAGATACTGTTTTTCAAAGTTTACAAAAGCTGCGATCGCAAGCTCGACTTGTTGAAGCCAAGGAATTGGAAAACCCCAATACTACAGTTATCTTTCCTGATAGAACTTGGAGTAATTTAACAATACAGCAACTACGGCAAAGGCTCGGAATAGAAAGTGTTTTGTCTGGTAGTGGAGGAGCGAAAATAGTTTATCGCGATCGCTACCTGAATGAGAAAGGAGCAAAAATACTTGCTGATCTCTTACAAGGTGATGGACTCAATGCAGATTCCTCTGTCAGAATTTTGGTATTAGAAGATTACAAAGGAGAGTTAGGTTCTCAGCGAAAAGCTAATTTGGAGGCATCACTCACTCAAATTCAAAGTATGGGAGTTTCTACAACTGTTAAAGTTCAGCCCTTGCATGAACGCTCCCACTTTCCTCATGCACGGGAAATGGAAGTGCAGACAGCAGATGGTCAGCGATACAAAATTATTTTTGATAAGGGCATGGATTTTTTAGAGCTAAAAACAAGTGGAGTTTATTCAGTAACAGAACCCACCTATGTTGTAATTAATCAGCAAAATTGATACAGCATTTTTTTTATACTGATGAGGTATACCTAAATTTCACATATAAAATTATTCTAACTTTAGGGATGTATCTCATCTGTTCAAAAAAAGAGCCAATCAACTTATTCCTTCCGCTGCTTTGCTAGATGGTCATCTAGCTCATCTTTTGTTCTGAACCAAGGTATCCAGCAATTGTCAAAGCTATCCCAAACTTTTCCCGTCAATTCGCTCCAAGACTTGTTGCCAAACCTACGAATTCTAGGCTTCTTGATATTTTTATTGACCGGACGCTGCATAGTTTCTTCGTGAATGACAGCACCATAATCAAAACGCCAATTTCTTCTGTACTTGAAATAGCCTAAAAAGACAGCATTATAGATGTGAACAACGTTAGAACCTAAGTGTTCAGGTAATAAATCACCTTTGTTACGTTCGTTTAACTCTTCTTCTAGAACTTCATAAACAAGAAGCATTCGCCTGAAATTAATCTGCTTGTATATGGGGATTGCCCTTGTTTGGTAAATCCCTGGTTCAAAATCGAATAATGAAAGATAATTTCTAAAAAATTCCCTGACACCCCAATAACTACGACGAGTACAGGAGATACCCCAGTATTGGCTCAAATACTCAACAGCGTATGTACTTGGAAAAGCGTTTTCTAACTCTCCTCTGTCTGCGATCGCTACCATCTCATGTAGGCGGTTATGGTTGATTTGATACTTGAAACCTTCAGAATTCTTTGTGTTTTGTTGAATTGCTTCCCAATCCTTAGCTATAAGGTAAATGTACATATTCAAGCATCCCATCATTTGCAGAATGCGACGCTCCTTTAAATTTAACAGTTTAATGATTTCTCTAACTTCCTCCTTCTGTTTCTTAGCTATAGAACAAGTCGAAATTATTGGTGCTGGACTGAAGACTGGACGAACATCCGGTGGAGGAAGCCTAAAAATAAATTTTTTGTTATTCGACTCAATTATTTTTACTGAACTATTGAATTGTTCATAGGTTTCATATATTTCATCTTCCTGCCTGTCAGGGTTAAGATTGCCTAATATTTCCATATTTTATTTTCAGTAGCACACTTAATACTTAATATAGTAATTATGTACTAATAAGAAAAAAACAGCCACTAGTTAGTCTAGTTTAAATACTCTTTAGTCTCCCTCTTAGTAATAACTGGACTAATATAAACCTTCTAACCTGTCTAATTCCAAAAGACTTACATACCAAACTTTAGTATTAAGTGTGCTACTAACAGTAAAAGTTGTACAAAAAAAGGGCAACCAGCTTTTTAACAACTTGTGATTGAAAACTTGGATCAAAAAAAATTAATCCCAAACAAACTGTCTCCAATTGACAGGGATTAAACCTTTCTTGACAAGCCTACTTCTCATACCATCATGCTTTCGATCAAGCCGCAGCGCATGGCACACTGGACAAAGAGTTCTCAGATTGGAAGCATGATTGCTCCCACCAGATGACAAAGGGCGAATGTGGTCGATGTGAGCAGTATTTAAACTAACTGTTCGTTGACATAATCCATTTGCTTTTGGTGGTTTGTCGTCTGGACTTTGACACAATCCTTCATCTCTGGAGTAGATACGCTGCCGAGTGATTTCCCATTGTTCAAGCGGCTGGCGTTTCCATTGGTAAACAGGCAGGTTTGGATGCTGGCGTTTTTGTTTGACTTTTGTGTAAAGTTCAAAAGACATGACTTGACCGAACTCGACTTAACACAACACGACGTAACGAAACGGAAGGTGACGGGACTCGCCTTAACGAGACCTGACGAAACGAGACGGGTATTTAAAGAATGCTAAATTCTTTTAGCTCAAATCTTCCGTAACCAATGCTTTGTCTACCATCGCCAATACCTACTAAAGTTCCGGCATTGATGATAGCGGTTTCTAAAGACTTTCGATCAACAACAACCGAATCCCAAAGAATGGTGAATGAACATTGCCATCCAGGTTTCACAGCTACACGGTAGCGAATATTTCTCGCTTTAGTAGAAGGGTTACGTACACCAATCACTTCGACATAGCCATCGGGTAGTTTCTCCTGTTTTATAGTTCCGGCTTCAATGACTTGAGGTGGATCAGGTAACTTAATTGGCCCGTCGCTATTACAGATATAAATCTGGTCGTCCATGACTTGCAGGGTACTGGCAATGTCTGCAAGTAGGTTACCTTTACCCCGTTTCACAGTTTTACCGCCATACTTAATGCAGCCGAAAAAGTATGTTGGTAGTAAAAACAATTGGCGTTCTTCATCCATGAGAACAGTCTTTTTCCACTCATTAGGGCTATTACCTGCTACACCATCTTTTTCTTTAGCTTCTAATGGCAAAGCATCAACTCCAAAGTGGTGTATGGCAAGTGTTCTAGTTCCCTCAATTGAGACTTTTGCTTGCAGAATGTTGGCCATATTTTAGACACTGGGCGTAAAAATGCAGCAGAAATTACAGGCGTATGTTTCAGCTTTGAAACCTCCTTTGTCTAAATGTTTGAGTTATTTGGGTTGATTGGCTAGTTGACTAAAATTAATCTTGAGTGGCGATCGCTTTGTAATTATCGGTTTGGTAGCCATACACAGCGATCGCCAAAAAACCATACTCCGGTATTGAAGTGCTGGGGAAATTTTCAGCCTTGATTGGCTGAGTTGCAATTATTCTTAACCTCCTCTTGAAAATCCTGAAACGCCTGTTTTGACTAAGACTAAAAGAATTTTTGGCAAAAAATGTCTCTTAGCCCAACATTGTGAAATTTGGCTTGGTGTCAGATATCTAGGCGTTTTGAAACTAATAGTGGTAGCATAACATTAACCACACAAATAACACAATCCACCCATTGCACCCAATGACTGAATTTAACTTGAAAGGGATAATCAAGTGGGTGTTTAGTGTGGTGGCAATTGTCGTGCCAGAAAAAGCAGAAGAAAAACAGGTGAGTTACAAAATGTTTTTACCTGAGTCTTTAAGAGCCAGATTTAAGTCAATATGCGCTCTCAAAGGTGTGAGTATGAATGAGGTGTTATTGCAGTTGGTACAAAACTGGGTAGAAGAAAACGAAAACATATCTGCTATGAACAGAAGCAAAGCAGACAAATAACTGCAAACAGGGCGACTCACACAGAAGCCATGTTGCTGTAAGTTGTCTAGCAAATGGCGATCGCTGCTTTGATTCCACAGCAGCAAAGGAACACAGTGGCGATCGCTCAACCTTAAGCAGGCTGAGTAATGCTGATCCATATTTGTTATAGTGCCTTTTACTAGCGTTACCCCATATCGGCTAGATTTTTAATGCTGATGTTTGTGATCGGCGATCGCACGAATACAGGTTGTTTGGATCATTTGGATCGCTTGAAATCGATACTGTTGATTTCAAGTAGTTCAGTCTGGCTGTTCTAACCCCACATTGAAAATCAGTGTAAAACTGACACTAGGTATGAGTCGGCGCAAAACTTGTAGATGAGCTTCGGCATCGCTGCGGCGGCGAAAACGAGCGACAATCTGGTTCTGCATATTAGGTAACAGCCGGACTATAGACCAAGGATTCAGCTTTTCAAGGTAAGTCATAAAGTCCTCCTGGTAATATCTGCAATTTCCAAGACAAAAGCCAGCCTACTGAGATATAGGCTGGCAAGAAATATCATTTTGATATTGCAATTAAATGCCGTAGGGGCAGGTTGACAAATAACCTCATTTATCCCCAAACACATCTATGAAACTGCCCCTACTTTCGTCTGGGAAACACAGGTTTTGCAACAGTTCTTCGGGAATCTCCTCAAAGTTTTCCAGTAGAAAGTTCATCAGTGCCTGGTGGCGTAAATCGTCTGGTATGGGGCGGCGGTAGTTTTTACCTCTTGCAAACCAGCGTCGGACAGTGGACAGGGAACGATCGCAAATCTGCGCCATTTCTTCATAACTCACCTGCCACTTGGTGTAAAACTGCTTGGGAGTCATACCCAACTGACAATAACTGTAGAGTTGCATCAAATCTTGCTCTCGCTGTTTGAGTGGATGAGGATTCATTAGACTTGTCCGAAAACTCCAAAGCCAGATTGTTCAAAGCTTTGAGGCAAAACTTTGATATATGCGTTAAAACGTAATTACAAGGGTTTGAGATAGTTACTGATAGTTTAGAGGCACAAAAATTAACTCCTAATTTTCTAAATTTTTTAGTTATTCCTAGTTACTAAGTTGGTAAAACTAAACTACCTATTCTTAATCTAACCAAGCCACATACTGTTAAGATGATTTGTTCATAAGTATCGAGCTTTAATCGAAATCTTTGTGAGTTTATCCGGAATATTTTAAGCAATCGAATCAAATGTTCAATAAATATTCGATTACTATACAAAGCCTTATTTTCATCTTTTTGCTGTTGATTTAATTCTCGTTTTGGTTTTCTTTTATGAGGGGTAGTAATGTTTTCACCTCCTTGAAAGCCTTTATCACCAGAAAAAGGTTGAGACTTATCAAACTGTTCCTGAGATTTACGAAACAAATTTATATCGGCTGTTGGCCCAGGAACACCTACTTCAACTTCAACAATATCCTTACCTTCAGGCATCCCAATCATTAGACTTTTTAATGTATGTTGTCTTTTCTTGCCAGAAAAATATTTTTGTTGTTCTTTTTGGTCAGAATCCCTATATATTGGCTGTTCTAGGCTATCGACTAATAGCCGAAAATTTGTTAATATTTCTTGAACAAATAGTAAATCGCTCTCATTATTTGAGACTTGCTCTAATAAACTAGCAGGTAAAACATCTCGCAGTATTGATATCCAATAATGAAAAGTATCGTTGGCTTCTGTCTTAGAAACGCCAAACATCATTCCTAATACTTGAAATGTTGGCATCTGTCTTAGATAATATAAGCATAAACAGACTTGCTCACTTCTTGACAACTTGGTTGGGCGGCCTCCTCCAGACGCATTGATTCTAATTTTTTGGCTCTCCTGTTTCACTTTGATTTCTTGGTGTCGCTTTTCGGCACATCTTAACAGTGATTGCAGTTGTTCGTAACTAATTCCTAAAATTTGTTTTGTCCGGTGTGGATATTTCTCGATATAATCGAAAACCATAACTAATTCTGAAAAATGGTAGACGCTCAATTTAACGTTTTACCATTTTTCTTTTTCTAAGTTAATATTTCGGACAAGTCTATTGGTAACAGTGGCGGTAACACCCTCAAAGGAAATGCTGGAAACGACATTCTTGAGGGCAAGGCCGGGAATGACACCTTAGATGGTGGTGTTGGTGATGACACCATGATTGGCGGTACTGGCAATGATACTTACTATGTCGATAGCATTAACGACCAAATCGTAGAATTAGCTAATGAGGGAACTGACACCGTTCGTGCTAGTGTAATTTGGATATTAGGTGAAAATGTAGAAAACCTTATTCTCACTGGCAACAGTGCTATTGATGGTACTGGGAATGCTCTGAAAAACAGCATCACAGGCAACACTGCTGATAACAAACTGTTCGGTGGAGATAATGATGATACTCTCAAAGGAGATGCAGGTAACGATACCCTTGATGGCGGTGCTGGCAACGATACCTTAGATGGCGGTCTGGGCGACGATTTAATGATTGGTGGTGCTGGTAACGATACTTATTATGTTGACAGTAGCAACGACCAAATTATAGAAGCCCTTAGTCAAGGAACTGATACTGTGCGGGCTACTGTCAGTTTCACACTAGCAGATAACATCGAAAATCTGATTTTAACTGGTACTAACGCCATTGATGGTACTGGTAATAGCTTGAACAATAGCATCACCGGAAACAGTGCCAATAACATCCTGTTGGGCAATGATGGCAATGACACTCTCAAGGGAGACGCGGGTAATGACACCCTCAATGGTGGTGCTGGCAACGACTCCTTAGATGGCGGTCTTGGCAATGATGTCATGATTGGCGGTGCTGGTAACGATACTTACTACGTTGACAGCAGCAATGACCTGATTACAGAACTACTCAACGAAGGAACTGATACTGTCCGTGTTGGCTTTAGTTTCACACTAGGAGATAACATTGAAAATCTCATCCTCACAGGTAGTAATGCTATTGACGGTACTGGTAATAGTTTGAAAAACACCATTACTGGTAACTCGGCTAACAACAGCTTATTTGGCGGTGGTGACAATGACACCCTCAAAGGTGGTGATGGAGATGATACCCTTGATGGCGGTAATGGCAATGATACTCTAACTGGCGGCAACGGCAACGATACACTTGTGGGTGGTCTTGGAAGCGATCGCCTCACTGGTGGAACTGGTAATGATAAATTTGTCTTTGCAAGTTTGAGTGAAGGGATTGATACGATTACCGACTTTAGCAGTACAGATGATGTTCTAGTGGTGCAAAATCTGTTGACCAGCTTGAACTACACAGGTACAAATCCGATTACAGATGGTTACATTCGAGGTATTCAATCTGGGACAAATACTCTCATACAGGTTGACGCTGATGGTGTTGGTAGTAGTTCTGCTTTCAGTACCTTGGTCACGCTCAATAACTTTACCGCGACTAACTTCAGCCAAAATAACTTGATTTTCTAATCAAGAGACGGAACAGCGATCGCCTCCAGCTTACATTGATTTCTGGCTGCGGCGATCGCCCAAATGCAATATTACTTTCTGCAAAGTCAAAATAAGCTGCAATTATTGTAAACAAAGCATTTCATATACCCTGTAAATGAGAGTTGAAATTAGATGATGAGACGACTTTTCTCCGTTCCCAATCATCTGCGAGAACAACTTCCCACCCTGACGGAAGATAAAAAGCAAATCCTACGAAAGCAAAACATTAGCCAAAATTCCCCAGGAAAAATTCTGCGGGACTTTCAAACCATCCTAGAATTTCTCCAACCAGATGGTGTTGAAGTCAGCAGCACGTATCACCAATTCTCTCTCAAATACCTCCAGCAACTCAATTCTCGCTTGAGTTATCCCCAGGACTTACGCAACTGGCA
>JAGKSW010000008.1 GCA_018993265.1 Nostoc sp. TH1S01 | reverse complement strand
AAAACGGGGGAGTGGCTCAACTCCGTCTTGCTGATAAACGAGTCGGATTACTCATCAACTTCAACGTCACACTCATCAAAGATGGAATCTCCCGCGTAGTCAACAACCTCTAAAAAACTCTCTGCGCCTCCGCGCACGCCACTTGCTTCAAGTCGGGAAACCCGCCCAACGCAGTGGCTCCTCTGCGTGAGGCTTTAATCCGGTAACTTATACTGCCCAACAATCCGTTTAGCAAACTCCGGCACGTGCGCTTCCAACTTCTCAGGATGATTCCGCTTCACATACAAATAATTGCGTGTAAAGTGCGAATCAATGGAGAAGCGTGCATATTCCAAACCTTTGGGGCCGATTTTATCAATCACCACACCCATCATTTTCGCCACCCACATCGGTAAGGTTACGCCTTTGTCATAAGCCGGAATCCCCTGCTGTACGGCTTCTTTGCGGTTTCCTTGGGACATTACTGGTTGAGTGTCTATCTGGTCTTTTACTAAGTCCAGCATTTCTTTACCTGTATCATTTCTCACGACAATCCACTGCCAGCCGAAGGGTGCGCCCATGTAACCAACGACTAAATCAGCTAGGGAGTTGACGTAATCAAAGCAACTCATACAGGAGGGTGCGAAGACATCTTTGAGTTGGTTGGTTTTTAAGCCAAAGAATGGTACTTTCTCTATTGAACCGTCTTCGTGTTTGAAGTGAATACGGAAGTCTTGCATGAATTCGTAGTGTACTACTGTCTCAGGCGATCGACTGGTGGTTTCTAGAAATTTTTTCAGTCCGGCACGGGTAACGTTATCTACACAGGGTGTACCTAAAACGTATAACTTTTCTAGACCTAGTTGCTTTTCTACTGCCCTGAGTGCCTGAATTTGGCAACCAACGCCAATTACTAATAGTCGCTTCATCCCGGATTTTTCTACTTCTTCCAAAATAGAAAGGTTGGGTGAGAGTGTTGGTTTATTTACTCGTGCTGCCAGTATTTCTTCTGGAGTGCGAGCAATCACAGGCATGGGTTGAAAGCGGTCTTCTTTAGTATTTTGGACGCAGACCACGCCTTCCACTAAGCCGCGATTCAGCATTTCGATGGCAATGGTGCTGACTATGCCTGTCCATTGTGCGCCTTCGATGGGCTGTTGTTTCCGCGCTGCCATCATTTCTTGATGCACGCCAAAGTAAAGTTCATCCGGGTTGTCGAGATTCCGAGAACGACTATGAGCTTGTGTTTCCAGGGTGTCTATCTGCTGGGTGATAAACGCGCAGGCTTCCTTGACATAGTGAATATAGTATGTATCACATAGCCCACATTCGCTGCACAGTTCTTTGGCTGGGCGACGGCTACCGGGTTTTAAGGCTTTGGCTTTTTGGTGAGGAGAAACTGAAGTCATGTTAAGCGCAATTTGTTATCTCAAAACTTAAGATAGCGGAAGGCTGCACATTCCACAAAATTTAAGAGCAAAAAATTAGATTTCATTGATAATTATGAGGTGATCAAAACTGGCTTTGTTTAGCTTGGAAGTAATTAAAGCTACTAAAAATAACATAAATAATAAAAAAGAACCGCAAAGGGTACATAGACGCTTCAGCGGTTTTCCGAAGGATAGAACACGAAGAATATACGAATGGAATCAGTTACACCAAAAATCGGTTTGGCTTTTGGTATTGGAACAGTAGCAATGGCTTGTCTTCAGACATTACAACCCAAAACTAACGCACGGTTTCACGCAAAGCTTCAGCATCAATGGGCTTGATGAGATAAAGCAATAGTAAATTCCAAATAATAGCTGTGATTAAAGGTAGTTTACGCATCAGCTTGATAAATTTGGGCTGAGAACTACGTTCAATTTCTGCAATTTGTAAGTTGTAAGCCGCGCAGCGTTGTAAGCGGGGGAAAAATTGGGGATGTTCGGTATCTAACATCACAGGAAAAGCCCGTCCGGCTGTTTCGTTAGTGTTGTAAACCACTTGGCGGTCAAATTCTGTAGCATCTAGTCCTAAAGTTTTGTAAAAACCAGACCGTTCATGAACTGTCATTGTATGGGTAGCAAATACCGACAGCAAGAAAAAGCGACTCCACAGTTTAGCTTTCCAGGTC
Organism: Nostoc sp. TH1S01; assembly: GCA_018993265.1. Taxonomy (GTDB): domain Bacteria; phylum Cyanobacteriota; class Cyanobacteriia; order Cyanobacteriales; family Nostocaceae; genus Nostoc_B. The sequence continues at coordinate 33,139 of JAGKSW010000008.1, read as the reverse complement.
TTCCAAAGTTGCGGTTGAGAACGTAACAGCGCCTTAAATATATCTCCGTGGCGGTTTTCGTCCTGACACCAACTCTCAAAGTAGCGGAAGATGGGGTAAAACTGGTTTTCCGGGTGCTTTTCTAAATGTCTGTAAATAATGATGTAACGCCAATAGCCGATTTTTTCTGATAGGTAGACGGTGTAAAGTACCCATTCTATTGGGAAAAACGTATAGGTGCGGGTTTTCGTCACCGTTGCTAAATCTAGGGAGAGTTTAAAATCTCCCATTGCTTTGTTGAGAAATCCGGCGTGGCGGGCTTCATCACGCGCCATGAGTTGAAACATCTCTGCTAGTAATGGACTGCGATTTTTCAGCTTGCGGGACAACTCCTTAAACAGTAAAAAACCAGAAAATTCGGAAATGCAAGAGCGTTCTAAATAATCAATAAACGCCTGTCTCGCTTCACCTTCAATGTGTTCCCAGGACTGTTCAAATGCTTCATCTCTAACAAAGTGGTGGCGGTTATAGTCGGCTCGCATCTCTGCCAACATCGCCTGCAATTCTGTATCTTGACAAGACAAATCTAAGTTGGCTGCTTTTTCAAAATCTGTTGTATAAAAGCGGGGAGTGAGTACAGTTTCTTTGCTGGGGGTTTTAATTCCTGGCTTGGGCAGAGTATTAACCATAAGTAATGCGGTAATCAAGTAAATAATTTCATAACTATCAAGTTATGATAAGTGGGATTCTTTGGCTAGACCTCTTTACAATCCTTGAGTAAAGTCGGAAATCACCCAGACTATAGATACCAGAGCAGACTATATCAAAGCCTTAGAGGGCTGGGGTTGAGATAGTTTATTAAGTTTTGAAACTTCTCTGTTGCAAAGTCAATTCATAACTATAGAGTTATTAAGTGGTGATAATTTCACCGACCCGAAATTTTAGAGGTTTTACCATGCGCCGTCATTTCGATAAGTCTCTGCAAGAATATCCAAATCACACAACATTCCTCGCATCACCCAATAACACCATACCCAAGGATTCACGGTCGCGGGTGCTGCAATTTATGCAAAACATCCAGGATGAGATTTGCACAGGGTTAGAGCAAATTGACGGAGAAGCACGCTTTCAACAAGATTACTGGGAGCGAGAAGAAGGTGGAGAAGGACGTACCCGCGTGATTCGAGAAGGGCGGGTGTTTGAACAAGGCGGTGTGAACTTTTCCGCAGTCTGGGGAAAAAGCTTACCAGCTTCGATTTTGGCGCAACGTCCAGAAGCAGCAGGGCATGAGTTTTTCGCCACAGGAACTTCAATGGTGTTGCACCCCCGCAATCCCTATGTGCCAACAGTACATCTTAACTATCGCTACTTTGAAGCTGGGCCGATTTGGTGGTTTGGTGGTGGCGCAGATTTAACGCCATATTATGCTTTTGCTGAAGATGCTGTTCACTTTCATCAAACGTTGAAAAATGCTTGTGATTCCCACCATCCAGAGTATTACCCAACTTTTAAGCGTTGGTGCGATGAATACTTTTATTTGCGCCATCGTCAAGAACAGCGAGGTATTGGCGGTATTTTCTTTGATTATCAAGATGCTAGTGGTAAGCTTTACGTCGGTTCTCAAACAGATACTCCAGCCGCTATTTACAGCCAAAAAGTGGGAAATGTCGATCGCAATTGGGAAGATATCTTTGCGTTTGTGCAGTCTTGCGGTAAAGCTTTTTTACCTGCTTACTTGCCCATTGTAGAACGGCGACAAGAAACAGAGTATGGCGATCGCCAGCGTAATTTCCAACTGTACCGTCGGGGTCGTTACGTCGAGTTTAATTTAGTTTACGACCGAGGCACAGTGTTTGGGTTACAAACCAAGGGCAGAACAGAATCTATCCTGATGTCATTACCACCTTTAGCACGCTGGGAATATTGCTATGAACCAGAAGCAGGAACCCCAGAAGCAGAACTGACGAAAGTTTTTCTTCAGCCTAGAGATTGGGTGTAGAAGAAAGCAGAGGGAGCAAGGGAGCAGGGGAGCAGAGGAAGATTTTTATTTACCCCAATCCCAAAAAGATAACCAAAACTTTTTAATAATGAATGAGGTATTCGCTATGAGTAGCCATTTAGATGTGCGTTTACGGGAAGGAACAAAACATTCCCATACCTTGGCGGAAAATACTGCGTTTATGAAATGTTTCCTGAAAGGGATTGTCGAAAAGAGCTTTTTTAGGAAATTGTTGGCGGATCTTTACTTTGTCTATTCTGTTTTAGAAGCGGAATTACAACGATATCAAAATCATCCAATTGTGGGGTTGATTTATTTTCCGGAATTGAATCGTCAAGCCAATTTAGAGAAAGATTTAGCATATTATTACGGTGAAAATTGGCAAGAAGAAATTAAACCTTCGCCATCTGGAAAAATTTATGTAAATCGGCTGCGGGAAATTGCTAACACACAACCTGAGTTATTAATTGCTCATGCTTACACCCGCTATATGGGAGATTTATCTGGTGGACAAGCACTGCGAAATATTGCCCGTTCGGCAATGGATTTACCATCAGAGCAAGGAACTGCAATGCACGAATTTGAACAAATTCCTACCCCAGAAGCCAAACGAGCATTTAAAGAACAATACCGTCAAGCATTGAATTCTTTGGCGATAGATGAAGCTACAGTTCAGAAAATTGTAGACGAAGCTAACTATGCTTTTGCCCTCAACCGGGATGTCGTTCATGAACTAGAAGCAGATGTGAAAGCTGTTGTTGGTGATCATGTTTTTGATTTGATGACTCGCCAAGATAAACCAGGTAGCACAGAAAATAGGGCTGAACAAAATAAGGTACTTAATTACAGTATTTGAAGTGCTGCAAAATGAACAGATCCCCGACTTCTTCAAGAAGTCGAGGATCTAAAAACCTGTAAATACAAGATTTGTAATTCCGAATTTTTATGAACGTTTTGTCGCAAAATGTGAGATTTGATGCTGACTTGCTGAGAAAATATGATCAGCCTTTACCGCGCTACACTAGTTATCCTCCCGCTACAGAGTTAACAGAGGATTTTGAACAAGCTGATTTTAAAGCAGCGATCGCAGTTGGCAATTACAAAAAAACACCCCTATCACTATATTGTCATATTCCCTTTTGTGAAAGTGCTTGTTATTTCTGCGGTTGTAATACTGTTATTACTCCCAATAAAATACTTGCTGAACCTTATTTAAATTATTTGATTCGGGATATTCAACGAGTAGCGTCTTTAATTCATCACGAACGGACTGTTCAACAATTACATTGGGGTGGTGGTACTCCAAATTATTTATCACTACGTCAAGTTGAGGCTTTATGGTACGCACTCAATCATTGTTTTGATTTTGATGATGATGCAGAAATTTCTATTGAAGTCAACCCACGATTTTTAGATAGAGATTACTTGTTTACTTTAAAAGATTTAGGTTTTAATCGCATTAGTTTTGGCATTCAAGATTTTAATTTGCAAGTACAACAAGCTGTTAACCGAATTCAGCCGGAAGAAATGCTGTTTCAGGTGATGGATTGGGTGCGGGATGCTGGTTTTACGAGTGTGAATGTTGATTTAATTTATGGCTTGCCTTATCAAACTTTAGAGACTTTTAAAAGCACAGTTAACAAGACAATTCAACTCAATCCAGACCGGATTGCAGTGTTTAACTTTGCTTATGTACCTTGGTTAAAACCAATTCAACGTTTAATTCCGCAAGAGGCTTTGCCATTAGCTGAAGAAAAATTGCGAATTTTGCAGATGTCAATTGAAGAATTAAGCAACAATGGCTATGTTTTTATCGGTATGGATCATTTTGCGAAACCAAATGATGAATTAGCGATCGCCCAACAACAAGGGCAACTACATCGCAACTTCCAAGGCTATACCACCAAACCAGAATCTGATTTGTTAGCATTTGGAATGAGTTCAATTAGTATGCTGCATGATGTGTATGTGCAGAATCATAAACGACTCAAAAATTATTATCAAGCGATTAATAATGATGAATTACCAATCGAAAAAGGAGTGAAACTCAATCAAGATGATGTTGTGCGTAGGACAATCATTATGGAATTAATGTGTCAAGTCCAGCTTTCCCCAGACAAAATAGAAGAAAAATATCATCTACACTTTGATAGTGATTTTGCTGAATATTTCCAAACAGAGCAATTACAATTACGGTTATTAGAAGCTGATGGTTTGATTAAACTTTCTCCTAATCAAATTGAAGTGACACCAAGCGGCAGATTACTCATTCGCAACATTGCGGCTGTATTTGATGTTTATCTGCGGGAAAGAGCAAATCTTGGTTATTCTAAAGCGATTTGAAGAATTAGCAACTGGGTGTGAAAAATTCAGAAAAATATTTAATTTTTTAGTTTTGACTCCCCGAATTTTGGCTTTTGAATTGGTATGAGGAGTGTTTGTGAAATTTAATTCCATGAAAACTTGGTCAGATAATCCCCAATCATTACGTCTTGATTGGCTAACTGTCGCTTTTTTTGCGATAATTCATGCTCTGGCATTGTTAGCACCGTGGTTTTTTTCTTGGTCTGCGTTGGGTGTGATGGTTTTGCTGCATTGGCTATTTGGCAGTATTGGAGTTTGCCTGGGCTATCACCGAATGTTGAGCCATCGTAGCTTGCGTGTGCCTAAGTGGTTGGAATATGCGATCGCAATTTTGGGGGCGCTATCTTTGCAAGGTGGGCCAATATTTTGGGTAGCAGGACATCGGTTACATCATGCTCACACAGAAGACGAATACAAAGATCCCTACTCTGCCCGCAGGGGTTTTTGGTGGAGTCATATGTTATGGATTTTCTACCCCAACAAAGAGTTCTTTGATTATGACTGCTACCAAAGATATGCTCCTGATTTAGCGCGAGATGCTTTTTACCGTTGGCTGAATCGCTACTTTTTACTATTACAAATTCCAGTCGCCTTGTTGTTGTATGCCCTCGGCGGTTGGTCATTTGTCATCTATGGTGTGTTTTTGAGATGTGTAATTTTGTGGCATACAACTTGGTTTATTAACTCAGTAACCCACATGTGGGGATATCGCACATTTGAGTGTAATGATAATTCGCGTAATCTCTGGTGGGCGGCGATTCTCACCTATGGCGAGGGATGGCACAACAATCACCATGCCTATCCTCATGTAGCGAGGTGTGGTTGGCGCTGGTGGGAAATTGATATGACTTGGTGGGCAATTAAATTATTGAAAAACCTGCGTTTGGCACAAGATGTCAACTTGCCACCGCAATAGATTCTATTCTTGCACCCAGCCCCGACGAATGGAATTCGCACGCCAGTAGTATGAAACCCTATCCCGCCTTGAACTAAAGTTCCAGGCTAATAGCCAAAGTCCACTCAAGTGGACTCATAAATTTCTAGTTGAGTCCTCTGAAGAGGACTTGTGCTGTGAGAATCGGAATTAATTCCGAGGTGGGATAGATGCACTTAACTCAGATTTATGTGTACACCGCAGCCTTTCCAAGAGGATGGTTAGGGTGAGGTAAAAAATATTTGATACATCAGTCATGACTTTTAAAACATCCTCTTACAAATACAACTGTAGGGGTGAACAGCCGTTCACCCCTACAATTTTGTTTTCTTGATTTTCAAGATAGTTACTACGCCAAAATTGGTTTTGAGTCTTAACTGAACCTTATAAAGCCAAAATGGGTAACATTCTCAAAAACTGAGTATCCTTTTTCTCACTCAGCACTTAAAACTCAGCACTCAGCACTCAGCACTCAGCACTCAGCACTTGCTCAAGAAGATAGATATTGTCCCATTTCTGGTTGTTGACGACGCAGAACATTCATGGCTTGCTGCTGAATTTGACGAACACGTTCGCGGCTGACATTGAGCTTTTCGCCAATCTGTGCCAAACTCCGTTCTTGATTATCTAGCAGTCCAAAACGCAAAATTAATACTTCACGTTGCACAGGTTTCAGTGATGATAACCAGTTATCCAAGTCTTGACGCAGCATTTCTTGGGTAATTTGGTCATTGGGGGAGACACCATCATCACTTAAAAGTTCACTGAGTTCTGTGTCTTGGTTATCGCCAACTTTTAAATCTAAAGAAATTGTCGAACTAGCAGCACTGAGATATTCTCGAATTTGGCTGGGTTCGATGTCCAATTTTTGACCAATTTCTGCCACCGAAGGACGACGACCAAGAGTTTGAAATAATTCTCGTTGGACTTTTTTGATTTGATTGAGTTTTTCGTTAACGTGAATTGGTAGCCTAACAGTGCGGGATTTTTCAGCGATCGCTCTGGTAATAGCTTGGCTAATCCACCAGTAGGCATAGGTTGACAACTTATAACCGCGATTGGGGTCGAATTTTTCTATGCCTCGTTGTAAACCAATTGCACCTTCTTGAATCAAATCTAATAATTCTAGATTGCGACGCTGATATTTTTTGGCAATGGAAACCACCAGTCGGAGGTTTGCTGTCACCATTTTTTGCTTGGCTCGCTGACCAAGCTGGAGGATTTGAGTGATTTCAGATTCGCTTTTGTTTACAAAATTCGCTAATTCTGATAATGTTGGTTCCCGATCCAATTGTTCACTCAGCTGTTGTTTTTGCTCCTCAATGGCCATCATTTGCTGTACTTGCCTGCCATAAGTGATTTCTTGGTCTGAGGTGAGTAAAGGGAACTGGCCAATCTCTCGTAAATAAACGCGTACCATGTCAGGACTTAGGCTGGACATACAACTTTCAAACTGTTCTTATTGATAATTTCAGACGAATCTAAAAGTATAAATCAAATAGACTCGGAAAAAATGCCAATTTAGACAAGCCATTTTGTGCTGCGATCGCTCTTCTAGCCCAATCATGCAAAAAAATTGTCTGTTGAGAACGGGTATGGGGGTGTAAGGGTTTTGGATACATACACCCCTCATTAGTGTCAACTTAAGGTAAAACTCGTGTCCCGCAAGGAACTCAAGTCCCTTGCTCATAGCAAAAGTCATCTGAAGATGACTAAATATACCCCAAATCTTTGAGTCTACTTAAGTAGACTTGAGCTATTAGCCTTGAACTTGAGTTCAAGGCGGGTGACGAAGCCCCTACACTCTTACACCCTTGATTTTTCGTCTCACTACGTAATTCCTAGCTGAACTTTGCATAAGTTCCCAAACTAGACAAGGGGTTTTAACGATAGACTGGGGAAAAATTCTGGAGACAACATTCATGGCAAAGTCAAATGGGGCTAAAGGGGAAACAACTGCTCAAGAACCAGATGTAGTTACCAATACGGAAGATACAGATAAGGTGCAAGATGCACCTGAACCAGTGGAAAACACCCAAGATATTGATGAAATTCTCAACTCGCTGAAAGCTTTACTCAGTAGCGTGGAAAAACTGCAAAAGGTGCGTCAGGAAGTTGGCGATATCAAACCCTTAGTCCAAAGAATGCTGGATGGTGAATTATTGGCTGGTGAAGAACTAGAACTGCTCAAAACTGGGGTCAGTGGTCTAGTACGTTTAGTTCGGGCTTACAGTGATCATCAAGCTGCACTAACAAAAGCTCAACCTGCAAGAAACTTATTAGACGAAATACTGAAATAGCATCCAGCTAACTGAAGTTTTCTGTTCCCCCTATTATGACTAGTCCACCAGAAAAAGCTCGTCTGGAAAATGCCATCAATGCTGCTTGTATGGACTAGCCATAGATCAGTAAGTATTAGATTTGTTTATCGAAGCGCGGACTTTTCAAGGCGTGCTGTGGAATTTTATTATTGGACAACAGCATCCAGAGAGTCTGGAACGGCTAGAAGGTCGGTTCCGCTGGTTGTGCGATCGCTTCCCTGCATTTTGTTAATTTATATAATATTTTCTGAAAATTTTGCTGTTTGTTGCAAAATTTTATTCTTTACCAAAACGCTGGATCTTTTAAGCCACTTATTGTTGGTACTGGCTGTTAATTAACTGTATTTGAGAGTGAATTTTTGCCAAAATAAACTATAGAATTATAACTGGTACTGACATTAAATACTAAGACTAGAGACTTTAGTCTTGAGTCCATCAAGGATAAAATATTTATCCAACAAAAAGTGGTTTTTTAAGTTTTTCTCTATTGGTTTCGCCGCTTGCAATTGAAAGTTGTTGTCAAAATAATTGCATCACTTACTCAAGAATATAATGAAATACGAGGTAGTCGAGCAGATTTTTAACAAATATTCGATTTTACGTAAATTTGAATACCTAGAACTAGATGTTCATTTTTGTATTATCGATAAATCTGAGCAAGTACAGCGCTTTGCACTGCAACCAACAGCAGTGAAGTTCGGCACAGATATTCGCATCGGTTTTCCCGAATTTGTAGGGCAAGAAGATATATTACAATCTATCATTCAAGGGCAACAAGAAATATTTGAATTAGAGGCAATTAGGCGGAATCGGGAAAATCAACCCGATATCTATATTAATATATATATTATTGGTGAAACTCAAGAAAAATTATCTGATAGAAAATTGATGATTTTTTTTGAAGATGTTACAGATAAAATCAAAATAAAACAAGAGTTATTAAAAATTACCAATACTACCAATCTGTTGTCGATGACACTGGTAACATATCAAAATTATATGGAAACAGTTATCAGTTCAATGGCAGATGCCTTATTAATAACTACAAATACAGGAAAAATTAAGAAAGTTAATCGGGCAGCACAAAAATTATTTGATTTCTCAGAAGCAGAGTTAATTAACCAACCCATATCTTTGATATTTGAAGATAATTTTTTATTGCTCAGAATTATTAATCACTATAGTAAAATCAACCGAGATTTGCAGCAATTTGAAGTTGTCTGTCGCAAAAAAACACGAGAAAAAGTCTTAGTAGCTTTTTCTTGTACAGTCATGCAAAAGAAGAATGAAATTCTAGAAGATATTATCTATATTGGTCGAGATATTACCAGTCGCCAGCGTCGAGAACAACGTAATGTTGCCCAGTATGAAATTACCCGAATTCTCTCTGAATCGCAAAGTATTAAACAGGCAATGCCAGAAATTTTACAGGCAATTTGCCAAAGTTTAGAGTGGGATGTAGGAGAATTATGGACAATCAGTGAATATATTAGTACTGATGTGCCGGCAGAAAGTAACAATGCAGTATTAAGATGTGTGGAAATTTGGTCAAGCCGACTTGTATCTGCGCGGGAATTTAAAGCCGTGACATGGCAGACTACATATTTGCCAAATGTCGGATTACCAGGACAAATTTGGAGCAGACGTTCGGCTTTATGGATTAAAAATATTTTAGACTATGGAGATTCACTGCGATCGCCAACTGCTGTCGCGGCTGGATTACGTTCAGCATTTGGGTTCCCGATCCTAGATGACAATAAAATTTTAGGAGTAATGACTTTTTTTAGCCGTGATGTGCAACCTAAAGACGCAGATTTATTACAAATGATGGTGTCTGTAGGCAGTCAAATCGCGCAATTTATGAAACGCAAACAAGCAGAAGAAAATTTGTTAGAAAGTGAATCTCGATATCGAGATATTTGTGAAAATGCTAATGAGCTAATTCAGTCTGTTAATCCTTATGGGCGGTTTTTATATGTTAATCGCATGTGGTGTAAAACATTAGGATACAGCGCCACCGAAGTTGAGCAAATGAATATCTTTGACATTATACATCCCGATTTTAAAGAACATTGTCGGCAAATGTTTTATCGGTTAATGTCCGGAGAACAACTAGAGCAAGTGAAGGCAGCTTTTATTGCCAAAAATGGTGAAACAATTTTTGTGGAAGGTAATATAAACTGTAAATTTGCTAATGGTCTGCCAGTGGCAACTCGCGGAATTTTTCGCAATATTACACAGCGAGTCGCTTTAGAAACAGCATTGCAGCAACAGCAAGCCCAAACAGAACAATTCTGGCAAGCAAGAATACCAGCATTAACATCTAAAACTTTACAATCACCAATAGACACTACAGAAGTAGATTTAATCAACGTGACGGTTTTATGTGCTGATATTGTCGGTTTAAATGAAATTTCTATATCGGGAAGTGCGATGCAATTAGTTAATTTACTTTGTCCAATTTTTACAAATTTTGATCGCCTCTGCACTCGCTACGGTTTAGAAAAAGTCAAAACCATCAATGAAGCATATATAGTGATTGGAGGATTACCCATAAAACGCCCAGATCATACACAAGCTATAGCCCAAATGGCGCTGGATATGCAAGCTGCGATCGCCACATATAATATAGAAAATCAACAAAACCTGAAAATTTGTATTGGTATCCATACTGGAGTTGTTACAGCAGCAGCAGTTGGTTTAATAGACACTATCAATATTGCTAGAGTCCTCCAAACTCAAAGTTTAGCTGATACGATCCAAGTCAGCGCCACGGCTTACGAACAAATACATGATGAATTTGTCCTAACACCACAGCATGAAATAGAAATTCCCCATCAAAAGAAAATAGCAACTTATCTATTACTTGGACAAAAAGAAAGGAATAGGGATTGAGGTTGGATAAATTCTTTTCTAGCCTCTAACCCCTAACCTCTAGCCTCTACTTATGGACTATTCGGAATCAATCTACCGCAAGGATAAGTTGCAACACCTTGTTCTGCATCTTCAACCATAGCCGCAGGTACTTGATCAGATGGTTGCGTTTTCGCTGCGAGATAATCTTTTTGCAGAGTGGCTAACATTGTTTCCCGTTGATCGTACAACCGTTTTAATGGGCGAGGCGAACATTGACTCAATACGTAAGCTGTCACTAACGGTAAAGCAATCGTGCTATCGGTATAACAAACAATTGTGCTGGGTAACTCTTCGGGGTCAATCTTACCCCAGCTAACGGCTTCTGATGGGGTCGCCCCAGACAAACCGCCAGTATCAGGACGTGCATCAGTAAACTGGACAAAGAAATCATGTCCGCGTTCTTCTAATCCTAGTACTTCATGAATTTGCGGTTGGGTTTGCAGTAAGAAGTTCTTGGGACTACCACCACCAATAATTACCGCCGCACTTTTACCATCACCTTCTCGTGCATTGTAGGCGATCGCAGCTGTCTCGTTCACATCAATGGCGGGATCTAAGATTAATTGCGAACCTTCTAACGCCAAAGCTGCAACGTTCATCCCAATAGAACTGTCCCCAGGGGAAGAAGTGTAAATTGGTACGCCACACTCATAAGCTGTCGCCAGCAAGCAAGAATGCTGCACACCCAATTGCTTTTCGACTTCCCGCACATACTTACCTAAAAGATAATGAAATTCTGCTGTTCCCATCCGCTTTTGGAAAGGTTCAGCTTGCAAAATTTTGCGAATGAAAGCATCAGTTTCTAACAATACATCGTAGCCAAATACAATGTCATAAATGCGGATAGTTCCTTCTTCCCGCAGTTTGACATCATCCACAAATGGATTACCAGCAAATAATTCAAAACCTAAGCCATAGTGCATATCATGGTAAAGATTTGCACCTGTGCTAATCATCCAGTCGATAAAACCGTTGCGAATTAAGGGTGCTAATGCAGAAACCCCAAATCCGGCTGGTGTCATTGCACCAGAAAGACTAACTCCCACCGTTACGCCATCCTGAAGTACATCTTTACTCAGTAGTTGGCAAACTTCGCGCAAACGTGCAGAGTTGTAGGCTGTGAAGTAATTATTGATTAAATCTACTATGCCGATATTAGATGGTATGGGTGTAGGTGCGATTTTTTGACCACGCTGTTTTGACATTTTGCACTCCCGAACAGTAAACGCGCCGAATCTAATGTTATAGCAACAACCAATGCAGTGAGGAAATTACAAGACTTTTTACTCTGTCACCTGTCACCTAATTTCCACTAACTTCTTGCATCCTCTTAGTGTACAAATCGAATGCATTTTGTCCAAAATAGACGAAAATCACTTGTTCTAGGGAGTTTGACTGTTGAAAAAACTTTTTGACTTCAGCGATCGCAATTTTACAAGCAGGTTCCATCGGGAAACCATAAACACCTGTACTACTAGCCGAAATTCCATCCGCGTCCATCCGCGTCCATCTGCGGTTAATTTTTTCAGAATTTAGCGTCAAGTTCTAAAATTGTTAGCCAGTAACTATTTTCCACATATATCAGTTGTTAATAACAATCACCCAAATTCTTAAGAAAGTTGAGGCTATAACTCTCGTCAAAGTTACTACAAAACTTTATATTAAAAATGCTTTAATAAAACTATTGAATTATTGATAATAGCCGTAAAATTAGACTTCTATGACTAATAATCGTAGTGAATTTTAAAGGATTATTGTCAAATCAATTAGAAGTTTAATGCCATTTTAGATAAAATCTCTGCGTCCGCTTCTATTAGTAAAGCTTTGTATATCGGAATCCGGTTTGATTTCCGAATCTTGTTGTGTAGACAGGGAATAGGGAATGGTGGGTGTACCGTTTTTTTTTATGAATCAAATATGAGTCCTACAGCAGTCGTAAATGATTTATAAACATCTCTCCCTTGTCCTCCTTGTCTCCCTTGTCCCCTTACCTCCCTTATTCGCCACATTCCTATTTCCTCTAGTAGTTACTTTAATAAAATGCTGATGAGTAAAGATACACCAGAAGAATTAGAATCAGATAAAGAAATCGAACGCTTGATTGATGAAGTAATGTCCTCATCCATAAATAATGATTTTAAACTGACTGATGAACAGTACCGCCAAAAGATGCAGCGCCGCAAAGAAATCCAGGATCGGCGCATAGCACAAGCTGTCCCAGAGAAAGGGTTAATTATTGTCCATACTGGTAACGGTAAAGGCAAAACCACTGCGGCGTTAGGAATGGTGATGCGATCGCTTGGTCATGGCTATAAAGTAGCGATCGTCCAATTTATCAAAGGCGCGTGGGAACCCTCAGAAAAACGGGTGTTCAGTGATTGGGAAGAGCAAATAGAATTTCACGCAATGGGTGAAGGCTTTACCTGGGAAACTCAAGACCGCGATCGCGATCTCGAAAAAGCGCAAGCAGCTTGGGAAAAATCTTTAGAATATATCCGCAACCCAGATTTTCATCTGGTGCTGTTAGACGAAATTAATATTGCTTTAAAAATGGCTTATTTACAAGTAGAAGAAGTTTTAGCAGGTTTAGCAGAGAAACCGCCTCATAAACACGTAATTCTTACAGGTAGAGGCGCACCCGCAGCTTTAATTGAACGTGCAGACTTAGTAACAGAGATGACTTTAATTAAACATCCATTCCGTGACCAAGGCGTGAAAGCTCAACCAGGAATCGAATTTTAATTAAGTGTGAAACCTGAAGTCTGAAATGTTTATGACATCAAAAATTTCATACTTCAGACTTCATACTTCATACTTCTATATTTCATTTTGACACATCTGTAAAATGCGGCGATCGCTAGCACTGATAGATTGAATAGCATGATAGTCTTGTAAGGCTACAGAGTAAGCATAATTATTGAATTCATCATCAGAAACTGATGGAATTGTACTGGTCGTAGCCACATCTGAAGCACCCACTTCATCTGGTGAACCATTAACAGTCATTGCTAACTCACCCGATTTATCAATTGTGCCTTGAAAACAACTAAACTCAGAGCTAGGCATATATAAAGCGCCAGTAACTCTACCTTGCCGCTTCTGGAATACAATATAACCTTGACCAATTTGGTTTGGGGTTGGTGATTGTCCATAGAGATATACTCCATCTTTTGTCGGAATATTTCTCTTAGGCATTACTCCTGCTTCTTTGGTTGCTTTTTGATAGTTTATAGGATACAAATCTCTAGATTCAGGTTCTATAATTTCACTCTCAAAAGCTACTGTTTGCTGTTGACTACGCTGTTCCCGAATTTCTCTCAAGCGCGACAACAAAGAATTATTAGAACTAACATAGTGATGATTTGTTAATCTAGAAAAATCACCATTCAAAGATGCAGAACTAGTTACATTTTGTAACTGTTTGCTGAATACAGGTTTAGTCTGCTCACTTACAAAACCAACGGTTAAAACTAAGCCAACAATAGAAATTGTTAACTGCCGAGGGGATAAGAATTTAGAAATATTGTTAAGCACCCGACCACTCCTGTTACGAAATTAACTGTCTCCTCTACGACTCACTTAAACCATAACCAATTGTCTATCGTTCAAGATTCCGTCAATGGTTTGATTTAGATTTATCAAATTAAAAATTCGTCAAAAAAAGAAGCTTTTTAGAATATTTGACGATAATCTCACAGTATCATCACTTAAAGAATTTACTCTTCACCCAACAGAATCACCCAATCGGGTGATGTAACTATGAATTGCAATCTTCAAATAACCTTTGCTAGCTTTTCCTTTACAAATATTGATATTTTCGTTGTCGATTCAGTTAACTATAATCAGCTACAACAGCCAAGCTCTTGATTCCGCAAAAGATGAAAATTTCATCTCTCAGGTGTAGAGTCACGGAAAAGCAGAGGCTAGAGGTTAGAGGCTAAGGAAATTACTTATATGATATCTGCTGGCAAAATTGACAACTCCGCCTTTAGAAAACGGCGACAGACTCACCCGTGCTGAATTTGAGCGCCGCTACCACGCCATACCGAATTTGAAAAAAGCAGAATTGAATTAAGGAGAGTAATTAACCGCAGATAAACACAAATAATTTATCTGGGTTTATTGGTTATTTATTTTAAGTTAACTCAACTCAACACCTGCTCTGCTGCAATAGCATTTATTTGGTCAATAATATTCCAAACTTCTTGTAACATTGGCTCTAACCCAATGCGAGTAACCGCAGAAATCAAGAAAACCGGAGCATAAGCAAGATGATTTAATTGGGTAGCCAAGGCTTCTAAATCAACTTCTTCTCTATCAACTGCGTCAATTTTATTCAGTGCTAAAATTTGTGGACGCTCTGCTAAACCACGTCCATAAGCTTGCAATTCTTGTTGAATGGTATTGTAATCTCTGATGACATCATCACTAGTTGCGTCAATCAAGTGTAATAGCACCCGCGTGCGTTCAATATGACGTAAAAAATCATGTCCCAAACCTGCACCTTGGGCTGCACCTTCAATTAGTCCGGGAATGTCGGCAAAAACTGTACCATCTCCAGTGGGTTTTCGTACTACGCCCAAATTTGGTACAAGGGTAGTAAAAGGATAATCGGCAATTTTTGGTCTTGCTGCTGATAATGAGGAAATCAAAGTAGATTTACCAGCATTTGGCAAACCAATAATTCCGACTTCTGCTAATAGTTTTAACTCCAAACGGAGCATTTTTCTTTCCCCTTCTAAACCTGGAAGAGCGTATTCTGGGGCGCGGTTGCGGTTACTTAAAAAATATTGATTTCCTAGTCCACCTTTACCACCTTCAGCAATTACTAAAGTTTGTTCTGGTTCAATTAAATCGCCGATAATTTCATCAGTTTCCGCATCATAAATCATTGTACCGCAGGGAACTTCGATGATTAAATCTTTACCAGATGCGCCAGTACGGTTATTAGGGCCGCCTCGGCCACCATTTTCTGCCTTAAACAGGTGGTTATATTTAAAGTCTAGGAGGGTTTGGAGGTTTTCTACAGCCTGGAAAATCACGGAACCGCCTCGTCCGCCATTTCCACCAGAAGGGCCGCCAGCCGGCACATATTTCTCTCTACGGAAGGCGACAATACCATCGCCACCTTTACCAGCTTCAACTTCAATTTCTACTTGATCAATGAATTGCATATTTCTACAGTGCTGAGTTGTGAGTTCTAAATTATAAATTTTTTAATCAATGCTTTACTCTTATTTTCTACTTTTAACTCAGTACCCAGCACTTTGTTAAAATCAGGAGCTAGACAAGTATAGTTAACTCAGCACTCAAATATATGGCGTAACATCCTCACCACATTCATCTGCTAAATAGGAGAGGGCGCGGAAACGTAAACCAACTAATTGTTCATAAAGTGGATTAATTTTACACAAAGGTGGAATGTGAACTATTTTGCGTCCAAATAAGGTGACATCTCGTTCAAAAGGACATTGAGAGGGAATCATTTTACATAAAAAGCGAGCAACTCTGGGGTCTTGAACATCTAACCCATCTAACCAGTCGCGCAGAGAGTTGAGTGGTAAGTGGGGTGGTGCTTTGGGTGAAACTAGCGGGTCTTGGATTTCTAGAGTATGACGCAGGGCTTGGATAATATCTTCTGGTTGTTCTAAAGCTTGGCAAAATTGATGGAGAACTTGATCTTCGCTAGGAGAATATGTACCATCAGCGATCGCTACCATCACCGCTGTACGTAAAAAATTTTCGGCTGCGGGTGTACCTTTACCCAAGGCTGCGGCTAAGTCCTCTGGTGTAATTACCTCTAAAGATTCCCATTTTAAGCTAGGTGCTAATTCTTCTTTGGTAAGACTGGCAATAAATTGCTGTTCATGGTCATCAAAGTTGCCATCTGCCCAAGCAATTGTTAGCAGTCCACGTAACCAAGCTGCAATTTGTTCGTTACTGTATGGAGATTGTACAACACTAGTCATACACTTACGCCTCAAACTTTTCTCGGTGAATACTAGGCTACCTTGAAGGTAACTGATTGCACAGTTAACTCACAGCCTTTTAAGATTTGTTATTTTCCTCAATACAAGTTAGGGACTTCCAGAAATTAGATTATCCATTTTTCGGAGCGAAGACCATAATTGTATTTTTCCTCCTCTGCTTCTTCTGCCCTCTGCTCCCCTACGGTCTAAACTGTAGGTGATTAACAGCTTACCTCTACACCCTTACACCCTTGCCCAAACCTTGATGTTTCGTTTTCATACGTAAGTCCTATCTATTATCAGCTTGTTTTCTTAGCCAGAAAGCCAGCAGTTGAGTTAACTACTGGCTTTCTCTTGTGAATTGGACTAAAGTCGAGTCCAAGAAGCCGTCTATTTTGCTCCTTGGACAAGAAATACCTTGAACTAATGAAAGTTTTTAGAAAGTAAAGGTAGTTCTCAAAGTACCGATAATCGCATCATCGCTACTAGCAGTTTGACCAGGATTTGTTAACCAAATTACACCAGGTGTAATCGAAATGTTCTCGCTAACACGGTATTTATAAAAGCCTTCAATGTGGTATGGATTATTATTAGGGTTACTACCTGCATAGGGTTGAGCGCCTGCAAAAATGCCTAAAACGTTGCCTCTTTTACCGAAATCAGGCAAAGCTACGCCTAATCCATAGCTCCAAACATCATCATCATCATTAGCCCCAAAGCCTGTAATTTGGCTATACAGCACAAAACCACTAATTGAAAGTTTATCGCTAGGTTTGAAAGCTGCTTCAAAACCATAGGAATTACTAACGTAGGCGCTGTTGACAGCTAGGCCTTGGCGGTTAGCTTGTTGAGTACCTACTACACCAGTGGTGACTGAGCCAAAATCGAATAAAGCACTATTTGCATCATGATAGCCGTTAACGTAGGTGCCAGCTAAGGTCAGGCGATCGCCAACATTCAATGTTAATTGCGCTAAGGCTGCATAGTTACCACCAAATAAACCTCTATCGGAACCGGGATCATTAGCTTGAGAAGCCAAGTAACCCAAAGTTAATGAAGGTTTAAAAGTACCATTACCACCAAAGGCTAAGTTAATTGCAGCACCTGCACCGCCGCCGATACGATAAATCGGGCTTTCGGAAGCAAAGGTAGATAAAGCTCCATTACCATTGTCATAATCCTCAAAGTAGGGATTGACGGTAGGAACGTAATCACTGTGAATACCTCCAGTGGCTGCAACATAAACTTGCGAGTTACCTACGGGGAAGTAATACGCTAACCAATCGATAAATGCACTATTGCCAGTATTACCCAGGTTAAATGTTTGCGTTGCTTCAGAAGTGCCGTTTGCTAAAGGTAAGACACTGGCATTACCAGCAGCAATCCGAGTATGTAGGATATCTTTACCTGTGAAACTGCTTTGGAAGTCGAGACGTACCCTATCTTGAAAGACAGTGTTGTTGTTGTCGTTATCACCAAAGCTATCGGTAACAGCAAAAATTGCCTCACCAACGAGTTTGGTAGTAGTGGAAAATTGATTGGCTTCCAACTCGGCGGTGCGTGCTTCTAGTGCGTCTACTCTACCGCGTAAAGTTGCGAGTTCTGCGGAAAATTCTTCTTGCAAACGCTGAAGTGTAGCCAAGTCTTCTTTGGTCACTAAGTCGGCGGTTGCTGTAGCAATCAGTTCATTAACTCTATCCAAACAAGCATTTAAACCTGCGGCAAATTCATAACGAGTCAAAGCACGATTACCACGGTAAGTACCGTTAGGATAACCAGCAATACATCCGTAGCGTTCAACTAAAGATTGCAATGCTTGGAATGCCCAATCTGTTGGCTGTACGTCGGAAAATTGCGAAACTGATGTGACTTGCGATAGGGAATTTTGGTTTTTACCTTCCAGGTTGTATTGGTTGACTTGTTCTAATACTGGATTTTCTTCTGTTGTAGCTTGAGAAAGTAACTGCTGTTGAGGTGTTGGAGATGCTGTTTCCATCTCAGCCGCTACTACCTTCGCGGAACATAAAACAGCTAATCCTAAGCAGACTGGAGATAACACCAGTGTTTTCCACAATAAATGAGACATGTTCTTTTTTCCTCACACTGTTTTGTTAGAATGACGCGATCGCGGTCTTCTAAATGTAGCCCATAATACTTTATCTTCAGTTTGGCTTATTTAGGTTGTATTGTGTCAAAATCGCCATATTTTTTTGACATTCTCAGTATAAACTCTTGGTTTAACCGTTTTATATTAATTATCTTGGCATTAAAAATGTTGTAATATTCTTAGAAAAAATAAATTAGTTAAAATTTATACAAGGCGGATTAATACAATTCCTACTTGTAAGCGATCGCGGGTAGATGAGAAAAGACATAATAAGCTTAACTGCCAAGGAGATGCGATGTTTATGACTCAAATCAAATCTCAACTGACACTCCTAGAATTCTTCGCCCTACCGCCAGGCGATATTACCTATGAATTAGTGAATGGAGAGGCAAAACCCAAAATGGCACCAAAAAGATTTCACTCACGTTTAACATTGGCTCTGAGTCAACTTTTAACGCCGTGGGCAAAAAATCGTGGTGAAGTTGGTATTGAATGGGCAGTTACTTTAAAACGCAAAGGCCGAGACTGGGTTCCTGTACCAGACTTACTTTATGTTTCTTACTCTCGCCTAGACAGTGATGTCATTGAAGATGAACCCTGTCCCATTCCTCCAGATTTAGCAATTGAAATTATCTCACCTGACCAAACTTTTGGTGAAATGAGTGCCAAAGCTACAGACTATCTAGAAGCAGGTGTGTTGAGAGTTTGGGTTGTGGATGCAAAAGCTAAAACAATTACTGTTTTTTATCCAGATGCAAGACCCCAAACAAAAACTGGTGAAGATAGTTTAGAAGATTCTTTATTTGAAGAACTGCAAATTACAGCCACACAACTTTTTCAACAAGCAGGAATACCATAAATATTTTGAAGTGAAGTTGTTCGCTTAATTATTACGCATCTTGCGCCTAATCTGTAAAATGTAGCCTACAATACTTTTTTTTTAATATAAATTCAGAGTATTCCTCACAAGTTCCTCACATTCCTCGCATATAACAGGTTTAACGGAGATGAGGCAAATTAAAAATCGCTCAACTCCTAGCCCAGTAAAGTTATATGAAGATAAATGAGGAGCAAGAAATTTTATGAGTAAGGCATTGTTTCATGATCCAACAAGCCTAGCAGAACAAGCAGAACAACTAGGAAAAAAAGCCGTAAATTTGGGACTGATTTCTTCTTTTAGTATTCGTTACTACTCAGACAGTCAAGAATTTTATCTTGCTGAAGACAGCACTTCCTGTCCTCTAACAGCACCAGAAGCATACATGAAATTTAAAAAATTAGTTGAATCTTGTTTGTCTCAAGTGTAAACCTACCTACAAAAATTTAAGTTGTTAACTCCCATAATTGAGCGATCTACTTTAGGTGATCGCTTTTTGCTTTTTTGGTTCTGGCTGACTCATACCAAGTTGCAGTCAAAGATAGTTACTTGGGGTGGGAGTAGGAATACTATTTCTGAAAGCAACTTAGTATCAAAACACAATAAAAGACAGAATAGGGTTAGAGGCTGTTTGAAAAGTCTAAATTATTACTCACCGGGCGATTGGAAATCGCGGCTACACAGACGAAACCCCTCCGGGTGACGCTCCTAACGTCGCTAACGCTGCGCTAACGCCAGTTGCCTGTGGAGGGAAACCCTCCCGCAGCACTGGTCTCACCACCTACGTGGGTTGGAAAATCTTGATTTTGTGTTAGTCCACGCAGGTGGACTTTGCTTGTGTAGTAGCGAATTCTATTCGCCCAATACTTTTCAAACATCCTCTTAAATAACACACAGATGCGATCGCCAATTTAAACAGAATATAACACTAAAAAATTATCCCTAATTTAACTTTATGATTATGAATAATGTGGTTTTAACTACGCTATGGGGTGAGATAAGTGAGATAAACTGACTAAATCAATGTCATTAAATACTGACTTTTATTTAGTCACAAAACAGGAGAAGCTATGAATAGAGATGCAGTCAAAGTAATTTTATGGGAAGAAAAACAAAAAGATTATCTCAGGAAATTCTATGATTTACAATTTGTTCCAAGAATAGGAGAAGAAATTTACATCAATAAGGAAAATTGGAAGGTAACTAGAATTGAACATGATATAGAAGTTAGTGAAATTAATATATATATGGAAATAATCAAAAAATCTAAGCCAGAAAAAGAAAAATCATCTAATTCATAAATAATTATTGAAGAATTCAGAAGTTAGAATTCAGGAGTCAGAATGCAATCAGTAGGAGAAAATACCCGTCACCTAGAAGCACCACCAAATTGAATATTTGGTGGTGGTGCAAAAACGCCGTTTATTCATCCGCCAATCGCATTCAAGTAAATTCTGAATTCTGGCTCCTGAATTCTGAGTATTTTTAGATGGTTCTAAAATCAATCATTGTTTGCCGATAAGCATCTGGTAAACCTGTATCGAAACAATTTCCTTGCATAACATAGCCAGCCATACCTTCAACTTGACATAAGCTATCAAGACAGGTTGTTAACTGAAATTCGCCGCGATAGCGTAAATTTTTTGCTATTTCTTCTGCTAAACAATCAAAAATCTTTGGTGTAAGTACATACAAACCAAATATACATAAAAACTCATCTTCAGCAACACCTGCTACCCGCAAATGTTGACGTGCGTAATCAATAGTTGGTTTTTCTGCAAGTTGTGTTACTTGCAAAATAGAATTAGTTTGTTGCCACACACCAGTGACACATCCAGCTTTATGAATTATTGCTGCTGGCATAGTAGTTAAACTTACGACACTTTGATTGACTTGTGCGTAAATATTTAAAAGTTGACTAGCACAAGATTTGTCAGTATCCGATGCGTAAACATGGTCGCCTAACATTAATAAAAATGGCTCATCTTGTACCCAATCTTTAGCACAGAATACTGCATGACCATAGCCTTCTTGCTGATTTTGGGTAAGAATCGTAATTTTTTCACCGATATCTTGCAAGTATTGACTATATTTTTGATTTTCCGGAGAAAGCTTTTGTAGAAGTTCTGGGTGTGGCGGATTTTTAAATAAATCTGCAAAAATTTCTACATCATCTGGTTGTACTACAATGGCGATTTCTGTAATTCCTGCACTTATAGCCTCTTCGACAATTGCTAGAATTACAGGTTTTGCTCTGCCATCTCGGTCAATAATTGGGAACAGTTCTTTTTTGACAACTTTGGTAGCTGGAAACAAGCGAGTGCCAAACCCAGCAGCCGGAATCACAGCTTTTCTGACTTTATCTTGTGGCATAGTTCAGCACTTTTAATGATTAACTCTTGAAATTTTGTTAAGTTAGCGATCGCTCAGACTAACTAAGCTTTTCTAATACATTTACCAAGTTACTATAGCTATGTTCTACCTAATTTAACTCTATTAATACGACACTTTGTAATAGTGTCAGTTGCCCAACTGTCACTCACCACATATTCAATTTTGTCATATCAGAGGTATCCTTACCTATTGCAAGGAGTGATACCACTTCACGAAACATTAGTTACAATTAATTTTCACAATCTATCTAAAGATAGATTTATTGTTTTTGCTAAATATTGTAGCAATCAAGTGAACTGGTTCAAAATTAACCGAAAAAGCACTTAAGTCAGCAAAATCCTTAAGTGCTTTTTTGTGCAAAAATGCGATCATTCATTTTTTGTTGTTTAACAAAATGCTGGGTAAATATTGTCAAGTCTCTATTGCCACTGAAGTATCATAGCAAACAACCGTTTAGACACTGATTAACACAACATTCCACCTATGCGCCTGACCTCACTGGATGTTTTTCGTGGCATCACGATTGCTGGTATGATTCTTGTCAATCTGGCAGGAGTAGCAGATGATGTTTACCCTCCCCTTGCCCATGCTGACTGGCATGGTTGCACACCAACAGATTTAGTATTTCCTTTCTTTTTATTTATTGTTGGTGTAGCAATGACATTTTCCTTGTCAAAATACACAGCCGATAATAAACCAAATTCCGCAGTTTATTGGCGTATCTTCCGCCGTGCAGCCATTTTATTTGCTTTAGGTTTATTATTAAACGGCTTTTGGAATAAAGGGGTCTGGACTTTTGATTTCAGCAGCATTCGCATTATGGGAGTTTTACAGCGCATCAGCTTAACTTACCTGTTAGCTTCTCTGGCTGTTCTCAACCTCCCACGCAAAGGACAATGGATACTCGCCGCAGTTTTACTCATCGGTTATTGGCTAACAATGATGTATGTTCCAGTTCCCGAATATGGTGCTGGAGTGCTGACACGAGAAGGTAACTTTGGTGCATATATCGATCGCCTAATTATACCGAACGCTCATCTATATGCTGGCGATGGTTTCAAAAACATGGGAGATCCAGAGGGACTTTTTAGTACGATTCCTGCTGTTGTTAGCGTCCTCGCTGGTTACTTTACAGGACAATGGATACGTAAACAGCCAGTGCAAACACGCACAAGTATAGGTTTAGCTTTATTTGGTATTGGTTGCTTAATTCTTGGTTGGGCTTGGGGTTGGGTATTCCCCATTAACAAAAAACTGTGGACAAGTTCTTACGTTATTTTTACTAGTGGTTGGGCATTACTTTTACTCGCTGCGTGTTACGAACTGATCGAAGTGCGATTAATTAAACGCTGGAGTAAACCATTTGAGATTATGGGCTTAAATGCGATCGCTCTTTTCGTTGCATCTGTATTATTAATTAAAATCCTCGTCAAAACCAAAATTGGCATCGGTGAAACCGCCCCCAGCACATATAACTGGATTTATCAAAACATCTTCGCATCCTGGGCAGGAACTTTCAACGGTTCACTATTATTCGCCCTCGTCACAGTCTTATTATGGTGGGCTGTTGCGGTTTTAATGTACAGACAACGCTGGTTTCTCAAAGTCTAATACCCCTAACAACAAAAAATCGCCCCCTGAATTCAGGAGGCGCATCACCGTTATCGATTATTAGCTAGCAACGTATTCTTTAACGTTGGCGCGACGACGGCGCAGATGAGCTAAGGCTTGATGTTCGAGTTGACGAACACGTTCGCGGCTGAGATTTAATCTTTCACCAACTTTCGCCAAGGACAATTCGTTACCATCCTCTAAGCCAAAGCGCAGGGCTAACACTTCACGCTGTTGGGGTGTGAGTTCGGCTAGCAAGGTGTTGAGGTCTTGGCGCAAGAACTCTTGGGTGGTGTAATACTCTGGTGATGGGCCTTCATCTTCCAACATTTCTTGCAGTTCGGTGTCTTGGTTATCACCAACACGAACATCTAAAGAAACTGGTTGACGTGCCATATTCAGATATTCCCGAATTTGGGCTGGTTCTAATTCCAGTTCTTTGGCGATTTCGGCGGGTGTAGGAGAACGACCCAATGTTTGGGCTAATTCCCGCTGCACTTTTTTGATTTTGTTCAGTTTTTCGGTAATATGAATCGGTAAGCGAATGGTGCGGCCTTGTTGAGCGATCGCACGGGTAATTGCTTGGCGAATCCACCAGTAAGCGTAGGTTGAGAATTTATAACCGCGTGTGGGGTCAAACTTCTCTACACCTCGTTCTAACCCAAGTGTGCCTTCTTGAATTAAATCGAGAAATTCCATGTTACGCTTTTGGTATTTCTTGGCGATCGCCACTACTAAACGTAAGTTCGCCTCAATCATTTTTTGCTTGGCGCGTTTACCTTGAGCTACCGTTTGTTTCACATCGGTTTCTGATTGTTTAACATGGTTTGCCCATTCTGGTAAGCTTGGTTCGCGGTGCAATTTTTTCGCCAAAGCTTCTTTCGCTTCAACTAACGTCATCATTTGTTGCACCTGCTTCCCATAGACAATTTCTTGCTCACGGGTTAGCAGTGGCACACGACCAATTTCCCGCAGATAGGTTCGCACCATATCAGCCGTGAATTTGGTGTTCAGGTTTTCAGTTTGGGTGTTAACAGTAGGCATTGGTGCGTTGTCCTCTACTCCGTAAACACAATGAATCTTTAATAACTAAAAAAATTAATTAGGAAAGGCTATCTATAAAAACCGAACTCAGGTGGTTTCTAGGGATGGCTGATTTAGAAATTTGTTCCCCTTGCTCCTCTACTTGCTGCTTCCTCGTTCTGGCTTTCATAGTTGATGAACAGCTATATAAAAATAATCAGTTCACATACTTGAGATTCCAGAAGATAAGTGTTTGAGATAGGTTCCCCTACCCTTCCTAAATTGTTAGGTCTTTTAAAAGCACACTGGGTTGGTTTTCAAGAATTCTTCTTTATCTTCAGTCGCGTTCGGCGACTGGTAAATCCGAAGTCGGTATGAGTTTTACTTGCTTTTATCTTAGGACAAATCAGGTGGATAGTAAAGTAGTCTAGAGAAGGAGAAATTATAAACTAAAAGTGTTTAATTACAAAAAAAATTTTAAACTTCCTTAGAGTGCTTACTATATCTATAGTGACGGCAAAACCCCCTCTTATGTTGCCTATCGGTAGGGAGAAAACCGAACTCTCTGGGCATATTTGTGGAGGGAAGTTACGAATGGAAGTATGAAGTGTGAAGTATGAAGTATGAAGTGTGAAGTTTCGTCATCATACTGAAAATTCAACGCTCCAGCCCTAAAAGCCATATCGTTATACATCAAGACCTAGATTTGGTAAGTCTTTCAACTTTTTTCCTCATATTCATTTCAGACTTCAGACATCAGACATCAGACTTTTTAAAATCCCAAATCAGCTTTAGCTAGTTCCGCAGCAGCGAATACTTCTGCGTCTGGCTTTTCGTCCCAAGCTGGATCACCGATTTCAGTGTAGAAAGTAGCATCGTAAGGACGAGTACGAACAACTACTGGCATGGGAACAGCATGACCTAAAATCAAGGCTTGTTGTTTGGAGTCTAATTTTGCCAGTACAGATCGCAGTCCACCTGAACCAGATACACCCGTAAAAATGGCATCGATGTCTTTTTCGTCGTTGAGTAAGGCTGTGATTCGAGTACCAATCTGGGACATAACTTCATTATCTATGCCCGACGGTCGTTGATCAACTACTAGCAACGTTACGAAATATTTCCGCAGTTCCCGCGCGATCGTCCCGAAGATAGTACTTTGGACAATGGCCGGGTCGAGAAAACGATGCGCCTCTTCAATGGTAATCATCAAAGGTGTCGGGCGATCGTTGGGGTTTTTGCTTTGCAAGAACTTATCAGCTTTTTTGACATAATGCTCATGAATACGTCTGGTGATCATATTTGTCACCAACATATAAGAGAGCATATTTGACTGGGAACCAAATTCTACCACTACATTCTTACCAGCCTCTAGGGATTGTAAGATTTTATTAATATAATTTTGAGGACAAACTGCCCGCATATACTTCAAACCGTCTAGGCGCAAGAGTTTGCGTTGCAAAGCCATAATTGAGCCTTTGTGTCCCCGCTTTTCTTCACAGAACATTTCGATTTCTTCGTTCGTCATGTTCAGCAGTTGCACAATCCAAGCTTTGTTGAATTCACTATAAAGAATGTTGGCGTTATCTAATGCGGCTTCTGACAGTCCTAAATCGCGGCTACATAATTTAATATCTTCAACTTCGATTTGTTCATAACTGAGATATAGTTCTTGAGAATCGCGCACACCCCGCCGTTTAGTTGATTCAGGGTCAAGGGTGTAGACTTCCACCTTCCCCGGAAATAATTGCTTTAAACCTTTAACAGTATTAACATTCTTACCTTCAGCTACGGCTTCCCAACCGTATTCTGAGTGCATATCAAAAATCAAGTTTACCGCTGCATTTTTGCGAATCACACCAGCCAACAGCAAGCGGGTGAGAAAGGATTTACCTGTACCAGATTTACCAAAAACGCCGTTGCTGCGTTCAACAAATCGATTTAAATCAATGCACACAGGTACATCCATATCTAATGGTTTACCAATGGCAAAATTCTTTCTTTGGATGTCATCTTCCCAACCAAAGACGCGGCGAAAATCTTCTTCACTTGCGTCAAAAACCTGACTAAAGTGACTGGGAATAGTTTTGACTGGTAATAATTCCATCGTCGTACTAGTTTGGGGTTGAAATGAAGCCAAACCCGTAGTTGACGGAACAAAAGGATTTGCAGATTTGCCGTTAGTAGAAGAAAAAGACTCATTAGATTCGGGGGTAAACATCAACATCGGCGCTAAGGCGATGGTTCCATAAGTACCACTTCCGGCTAAGACTTCCCGTAAAAAAGTGTCTTCCCAACTGGGCGGATTAGCAATAATCCGGGCGTTAGCTGTACCGAGGGATACATCTGTCAGCATACAAAAAAACCGCGATCGCATCCCTTGGACTACTAAAAACTTACCCACCCGCATATCTTCTACAGAAATATCCGGGTGTAGTCTTACTTCTAATCCGCCAGTTAGTGAGCCTTGGATTACCGAACCTAATGGTTTTACCAATTTGTCATTTGTCATTTGTTAATAGTCAGAAGGCAGGAGGCAGAACGATGAAATTTCAGACTTCAGACTTCATACTTCATACTTCACACTAATCAATTTGAATCGAAGTTGGTGCTGAACCTGCTGGAGAAGCGCCGATTAATGGTTTACGAAATTGAGCATAAAGGCGATCGCGCCATTCAAAGAATAATTGATAATCGGGGTTATGTGCTATGCTTGGCACTCCTTGACCTCTCAGACTTGCTGGTAAATCTAGATAAGCGCCTTCGGGAAACTTCAATAATATTGATAACCCAGCTACGGCTAAGTCAGCTAAAGTTGGTTCGTCGCCAGTCAGATAAGGACTATCTGCCAATAATAAAGTTAGTGCTTCTAGGTCTTGTTTTAAATCAGCGATCGCTGCTTTCACCACATCTGGGCTATATCCTACACCCAAACCCAAGACTGTTAAAATATCGCTGGGTACTCCTTCAACTAAATTCCTGAATATATCTGGTGTTGATGTGGGTAATAAGGATTTGCGAAAGTTTTGATCCTGACTGATAGCGGCAAAAAGAGCTTTTCTACCTTTAATTCCGATTGATTCATCTGCCCATTCTTCAATTAATAAGGTTAAAGCTTTTTGCTTGGGATTTTGTGGTATCAGGGGACGTTCCGGATATTTTAAGTCTAAATACTTAGCTATTTCTGTAGAATCTGCAATGTAGCGATTACCATCCTTTAATACTGGCACTTGTTTTTGACCAGTGAGCCGAAATAGTTCTATCTGTCCGATACCAGGAGTGACTTCGATTTTGCGGTATTCTAACCCTTTGTAATCTAGAATTAGCCGCACTTTTTCCGAATATTGAGAAAGTTCCCATTGGTATAATTCCAGCATCTTCTATACCTGAATAACGGGGTGATGGAATAACTCTCTCATTGTATATGTACTCCCAGAATTTTCGCAGAAAAAAACCAGCTTTATGCCAAAAATATTGCTTTAAATCTCAGATTTGTGACTTAGTGATCATCTCATCAAGATAAGTCACTTTGTTTTTTGCGGACATGATCAATAAATTTTTAAGTCGTGAGAATAATATACATAATTGGTCATTAATGTAATAATAAATAGATTTACTGAAATTTTAGTATTAATTTTTGCCAATGAGAATCTAGTTATTTATTAATCAAGGTTATTGATGATTAAATCGGATACTCTGATAGCGAATCAGAGATTAGCAAAGATAAGAATTTATGCAATTGTAATAGATAATCAAAACGAAAAAATTTAGCAATTTAAATTACCAGGATACGATAAATACCAAAATATTTAAAATTATCAGGATAGGAAATATTTTTGGCAAAGATATTACTATTGTATTGAGATTTTTTGTGTAGCAAAGTGATATAAGTTTTTATGTGAACTGTGTTAAATCAAAACAAACAAAATTTATGAAGGGGAATTACAGCAAGTTATTGACTAATATAGCAAGTGTGGCAGGAGTAGCAGGGATGAGTCTCCTGGTTACTTTACCATCACAAGCTAAAGAAGTATTAAATCCCAACCCCAGCATTTTTAATGAAGCTCCCTATAACCGGAGTCAACGAATACAGGCCAATGCCAGTTATACACCTGTTGAGCCTGCGATCGCCACAGATAAAAACAACGTGCGTAACAGAAATTTAGTAGCGCAAAAAAACCCAAACAGAGGTCTAAATCCTCGCCCTAGCATTTTTAATGAGCCTCCTTATAACCGTGGTAGTCAGACTGCGCCTAGCGAAACTGCTCCTACTCCGGTGACTCCACCTGCTGAAACACCAGTTAAACCACCTGCACCCACAGTCCAACCTCCCGCAACACCAGCTAAACCTTCGACAAGCGAAACCAGCAATCCAAACAAAACTGTTGTAGCAATAGCTGAATCGAGCAGTTCTTTTAAAACTCTGACCGCAGCTTTAAAAGCGGCTGGATTGATAGAAACTTTACAAGGTGCAGGGCCTTTCACCATTTTTGCCCCAACGGATGCCGCCTTTGCTAAACTACCCCCAGACGCTTTAAAAGACTTGCTAAAGCCAGAAAACAAAGAAGTTCTGGTGAAGATATTGACTTACCATGTTGTACAAGGCAAAGTATTGTCTTCCGATTTGAAATCTGGTGAAGTTAAAAGCTTGCAAGGTGATTCCATTGCAGTGAAAGTTGATAGCAATGGGGTAATGGTGAATGATGCTCAGGTGACTCAGGCAGATATTCAAGGCAGCAACGGTGTGATTCATGGGATCGACAATGTGATTTTGCCGCCTAGCTTGTAGTTTATTTATCAGGGTGTAAGGGTGTAGGGGTGTCAGGATTTTTGCTCACCTACACCTTTACACCTCATATATTGTTTTCTGCCCATTCTTGGGCGATCGCAGTTAACTTAGTTAAATCTTTAGCTAAGTTAACCGTTTGTGCAGTTGTCTGTTGTGAAACCCCAGCAACTTCCAACAGAGATTGACTAACTGTAGTAGAAATTTCGACTTGGTTGTTAGCAGCTTGCATCAGTTCTTTGAGCAGCGCATTGATTTGCTGGCTCATGGCTGTAATGTGGTTGAGTGCTTGCTGAGTTACTGTAACTTCTTGAGTAGCGGCGATCGCTTGTTGTTCTCCTAAGCGCATTAATGCCGTGACTTCAGTATTAGCCAAATCAACCTCATTCACTAAAGATTTAATTTCTGTCATTTCATCATCTAACTGCTGCACCAAAGCAAGTAATTGCTCCGCAGTACTCGTCAAATCTGCTTCCTCAGTCCGTACAGCATCAAAGACTACCTTCATCGCCTGGCGCTTGATTTGTGATGCTACCAGACTAATCAAACTAACTTTAGCTAACAGTGTTTGAGAGGGGGAGTCAAAATAATTCAGTCTGGTAGTCGCTTCTACAGCCGTAGTCCCTACCGCCACAATCTCATCTAAAATTCCCTTCATCTCTTCCTGACGGGTTTCTACTTGCGCGGAAATTTGCTGGGCTTGGTTTTCTAGCTCTTGCACACACCGGAAAATTTCTTGAATTCCGCCAGCTAATGCTTGAATTTGATGATGAGCCTCTGTGAGAGCATCCATTTGGCTAATTGCCTGAGTGGAAATTGTTTCGACAACCGTTTGATGATCTTTCAATAATTGAGATACTTGAACTTGCAATACTCCTTGTCGCAGATTTTGCTGTGTCAAAGCTGATTCTAAAGATTGATAGGCTTGCTCTACTTGGTCTAACAACCTGGCATGGTCAAGGGCAAATCCTACCTGCATTGCCAACTGTGCAAACAAATCAATTTCTGGCTGTTGCCAATCCCGCGGTGCAGCACATTGATGGGCAATTAATAAGCCAAATAATTGGTCATCTTTGAGAATGGGTGCAACTAAGTTGGCTTTGACAGCGAAAGGCTCTAATTGGCTGATGTGACAAGCACTTAGACCTGCCTTGTAAATATCATTTGTGGCTTTGACTCGACCGGCTCTGTATTGGTCTACATAGCCTTCCACAAAGCAAGGATCTTTAATTTTGGCACGCAACGCTTTTGGAAAACCGGGAACTACCGCTTCAGCGATGACTGTACCGTACCATTCAGCATCAAAACCATACACTATTACCCGGTCGGCGCTGATGGCTTTGCGGATTTCTTCAACGGTGGTTTTCAGCACATCTTCTTCGTTGAGCGATCGCCGAATCTTGCGGGTAATGTCTACCTGTAGCTGAGTACGTACTCCTTCAGCATCAATGCGCTGGAGTAATCTGGCATGGTCAAGGGCAAATCCCACCTGCATAGCTAACTGAGTTACTAAATCAATCTCGGTTTGTTGCCATTCGCGCGGTGCAGCACAATGATGGGCAATCAATAAGCCGAATAACTTGTCATCTTTGAGAATGGGTGCAACTAAGTTGGCTTTGACAGCAAAAGGTTCCAGTTGGCTGATGTGACAAGCACTCAGACCTGCCTTGTAAATATCATTGGTTGCTTGAACTCGACCTGTTCTGTATTGCTCTACATAACCTTCAGCAAAGCAAGGGTCTTTAATTTTGGCACGCAATGCTTTCGGGAAACCGGGAACTACGGCTTCCGCGATGACTGTGCCATACCAGTCAGCATCAAAACCATACACTAACACGCGGTCTGTACTGAGGGCTTTGCGAATTTCTTCAACGGTGGTTTTCAGCACATCTTCTTCGTTGAGCGATTGCCGAATTTTGCGGGTAATATCGATGACCAAATGCGCTTGGTCGGCTCTTTTGTCGATTTGTTCTACAAGTCTGGTATGGTCAAGGGCAAATCCTAGTTGTGTAGCGACTTGAGCAAATAAATCAATTTCAGCCTGTTGCCAAAATCGGGGTGCAGAACATTGATGACCAATGAGCAAGCCGAATAGCTGATTATTTTTGAGGATGGGTGCAACTAAGTTGGCTTTAATGCCAAATCTTTCTAGCAAACCGATGTGACAATCTGTCAGATCAGCTTGGTAAATGTTATTGATGGCGCGGACACGTCCTTGGCGGTACTGTTCAATGTATCTTTCTTGAAAACAGGGATCAGTCACAGTCGCCCATAATATTTTGGGTAAACCAGGTGCGGCTGATTCTTCTAAAAATGAGCCATTCCAATTAGAGTCAAAGTGAAAAATAACTACACGGTCGATTCTCAAAGCTTTACGAACTTCTTCTACTGTAGTCCTGAGCAGGTCTTCTTGCGAAAGTGCTTCCTGCATTCGGCGAGTCAGGTTAATTAACAATTGAGAACGTTCTGTTTCCGTTTCTTGTTTAGAGAGTAAGGCGGGTAACTGAAGTTGTAGCTGGTTAATGTTGGCTTTGAGCGCAACTAATTCATCTTGTTCTGTAATATCAGTTTGAGTTTCTACTTCTTCTCGACGACTTAATCTATTAACTAAAACTGTAGAAATCTCCGCCGCCGACAAAACAGGTCGCGTCAGACGATGGGAAATGAGAGATGCGATCGCACCTGATAAGACAGCAATCATCCCAGTTCCCCATAATAAAGCTGTTTGATATTGCTGGAGGCTAGTTTGTGCTGGTTCTAAATCTGCGGTGCTGGCTGACTTGGCTTGGTTAATTTGCTGAGTGATTGACTGGCTGCCAAAGTAGCTGGCTGCTCCTATACCTAACACTGGTAGCATACTGAGAGCGATCGCCCAACCAGTAACTTTCGATTTTAAGCTCCATTGTTGCTGTCCTTGTTGCCAAGGCAAAAGCGACTGGGAACGGCGCAACGAATTGCTACTGTTTTCCCTATTGAGATTAATATTATTTTGATAATTACTGGCTTTGGCTAGGAGTGGTTCAACTTCAGTATTAGCAATATTACTATTGGGTTTCTTGGTAGAATGCTGAGTCATAGATCAAATCTTTCCTAGGATTGATGAGAACTGCCATGTATACTAGGTAACAGGCAAAAGGTTTAAAAGCTGCTTAGTTTTTATGTTTGATGATTGGTTTTTGTCCTCACCTTTACTTCGACTGCTATAAATTTGGTAATAAAGTTGCGGGTATAGGAAGCCGACTTTAATTCAGAAATCGAGATTATTGTGAATTCAGATAATACTACTTTTGTCAATGAATTATTTTGCTAAATTTTTAAATATTTGAGGCAAATTTATCAGCTTAGTCCTGCAACTTGCTTAATACTACATTACAAATTATTTTTAGAATTGTACTTTTTTGATGAATTACTGATGACAGTTTTTCGGAAGATAACTTAAATTGACACTAAAAAATTGCACTCAAAAATAATATTCCTACTGCGTAAGAATTTAGCACTCAGGAGTCATAAGCGATGCCCTGAGCTTCTCGAAGGGTCATAATTTGAAAGAAAGGATATCAAAAAATATTTAAAACGTTCGCGCTCACCGGACGCAGACAACCTTTGCAACTTAACCGAGCATACGCGGGCGTTCCAATGCAGCGCGGTTGTTATCTTGCTGTTAGAGTGTCGCAGTTGATGCCTGTTACTTACGTAATAGCAGATCATTCACTTCGATGATTTTCCAGCAATTCACCTTGCTCAAGCATTAATCCCAGTCAGATAAACTGCGGAACCCAATGGGAGATAAGCTCAAAACTACCTCTCCATTGGTCAGGCTGTGATAAGATTTTGATACCGTTGGCGAATTCCCCAAACC
>JAGKSW010000231.1 GCA_018993265.1 Nostoc sp. TH1S01 | reverse complement strand
TACCCCCAAGCTGAGGGGATTGAGCAGTTGGAATCCTATTTAGCTCGTTTGGGGTTAGATTTTGGTTGGTTATTTGTGTTTGATAGGCGGAAAAATGCCCTGCCGATGGAAGAACGTTTATCAACTGAGGTTGTGCTGACACAAAATCAGCGTCGGATTACTGTGATTCGGGCTTGAGTATTTTGAATGATTAATTTCTTGGTTTGGATATTGAGCGATCGCTTTTTTCAAAAATGTTCAATGGCAAATCTAATACTTCTAGACTGCGATCGCTTGCTTAAAGTCCACAATTTTGGTGTGTTCTCAGGAATTTATCGGCGGAGTAAGCACCCTACAAAATAGGCGATCGCACTGATGAACTGCGAAAGCGAATAATTAAAAACGTTAACCTTCAAAGGGCAATATCCTCTTTATAATATTTTGTCATACCCATCGTTATTTCTAATATAATCATCCATGCTGAAACTTGAAGATATTTGTCAAAATGATATTGGTGAATGGAGTATCTTATTATCCAACGGAGTTGAGTTTTGTTTTAGTAATCAAGATAATCCTCCCAGTGAAGAAACCCTTAAGCTGGTAGAAAATATCATTAGCAAATTAGATGAACTTGTGGCTAGGTCTCTCGATTACATAGATATTTGGGTTGATAGAGATCGACCTGATATCGGTCGAAAGTATGAGCTTTATGCGGTCTTGATGATGACTGGTAATAAAGAAGTTAAACTGGAATTTAACTTTCCAGAAGATGAAATGTCTGAATGGTGGGTGTTGTTTATTATTCTCTACTACAATGAAAGTATAATTTACTCGCCTGTGTCCTTTGGTCGTAATCAAATTTATTAATTTAACCAATATCTTCGCCAAAACCCTTAAAACCTATTAGACATCTCTGGTAATTAAATGCTAGTGTGGTAAAATTCACTAGAGAAGACGATTCTCTAGATTTGCTGTGGTGGAAAAGCTGTTCGCAGTCCTCTGGATTTTTAGATATTCTCTGAGAATTTCAACTTTTCCACCTCCAACCTTAACCTTTCATTCTCCATCCGTAACGCCAATATTTCATTCTTCTGCAACTCAATTAACGACTTTTGACTAATTACCTCACCAAAGGCTTTTTTCCGGTTTTCAATGCCAAACCATCTTTGATAGGTTTTTGTATGTTCATCAACAGTATGACCTAAATTATCTGCTGCGGCTTTGATGGGTATTCCCTGAAGATGCGATCGAATAGCGCAAGCATGGCGTAAATCATAAGGTTGAAACTCAATTCCCACTTTTCTAAACCATCTGGATATATCTCTCCGCATCCAATTAATATTTTGTACAGATGCAATTTTTGCCACCTTTTGTTCTAAAATATTTAATGGTTTGGGATTTTTTAAATCAAATAATTCTATCCACTCAGCTACAAAAGGAAGAACTTCTCGATATCCAGTTTTTGTATTTTTATTCACCTTCCAAGTATAGTCTATATTTTGGGGAGACATCCACCAATTAATCTCCGGTTCTACAAATAGTTCCCTTGGTCTTAAACCATAAGTTGCTAACATTCCATATACCCAACGCCACATTTCCCAAGTGTCTATTTCATCACTAATATTTGTATTTTTGCGGCTGAGTGCGAATTTTTCAAAGAGGTGAAAAGCAGATATTATTTTTTCATCATCAGGAATTTCTCGATAAGCAGGGGTGACATTATCACGTTTAACATCGAGTTTAAATCCTAAATTAAAGGTTTTAATAAAAACAGAAGTTACCGCAATCAGTTCATTTTTTTTATTCCCCTGAACTGAATTAATAATTTCCTCAAAATTTTCTTTTGTGACTAAATATGTGAGAGGGAAGTTTCTTTTGATGACAGATATGTAGTTAGCAAAAGTATTTTGACTGGTGATACTTTTCTGGCGTGTTTGATAATATTTTTCTTCAAATGTATCTAATAATTCCCCAATCGTTTTTATTTCTTGCTTTTCTCTAGATTTAATTCCTAAATACTTCTCGTTCCACTGAAAAGTATGACGAGCAATTAATTTACCCAACTCATAACTTTCCTCAATTGCAGTTTTTAATCCCTCTAAATTTGCTGGTATTCCAAGAGACAAGTCATACTGTTTTTTCTGCTTACCTGAATTTCCATCGCCTGGTTTTAAGGGTAGGGTAGCTCGTAATTGGAGAGAATTGCCAGTTTGTTTAATGCTAACTCTTATTCTCTCCCTTTTTAAATTAGTATTGGCTTCGACTAACTTCTGTTCAAAAACTGCTTGATACTGTAATTCCGTTGCTTTTATTTTCGCCATTGTTCCCCTATAGCTACCGTCTGTGGTGTTCTGCGGCTCAAAATCGGCAAATATATCGGCGAATAAGTCGGTTAAGTCTGCATTTACATATTCATGTGTAGATGTGCAATATGTTTCCTCGCAATTACCCTGATTTTCTCCGCTCATTCCCTAAATATTCCCTTATTTATAAACTGAAATGGTGAAAATAAAATGTTCTTACAGAGCAAAATTACTTTATTAAATAAGTTACCCAGGAACATTTTCAGCATATCACCAGTTGCCACAGCAGTTATATGGTGCCTGGTGGTGTAATGTGCGCCCCCACCCTCACCGACATTACCCGCGCCTGGGCAATTCTCGAATATTTCCGCACCAACTGGTTGGAACCAGTATGGTTAGGCTGTTCTTTAGAACGCTACGAAGAAATCCAGACTTACGATGACTTCATGAACTGGTTAGATGAAGACATCAAACATCGTGAATCTGACTTAGGCTTTTATTGGCGGATGGGTCTAGATATTGGTCTAGATAAATATGGTGCTGGTGTTGGTAGATATGTTACTTGGGGATATTTAGCCCATGAGGATAGATACCAAAAGCCCACCATTGAAGGGCGGAATGCGGCGATGATTATGAAGAGTGGCGTGTATGATAGCTTCACCGACACGCACACCTTGATGGATCAATCCTTCGCTCGTGAGAATTTAACTCATTCTTGGTACGATGAAGGAACAGCAGATATTCATCCGAGCGATCGCACTACAAAACCCATCGCTAACAATACAAAAGACTTCGACAACGCCTATTCTTGGGCAAGTGCAGTATTACACAAAGACTTCGGACGCTTAGAAGCAGGCCCCTTAGCCCGTCAGTTAGTAGCAGGTGGTAATCACGGCGAATCTTGGCAACATCATGATGGCTTCATCTTAGATGTATTCAAGAAAATGGGCGGTGCAAATATTCACGTCCGTCAGTTAGCCAGACTCCACGAAATCGTGAAACTATATCGCCAAGCCGAACACTGCTTGCGCGAGTTCAAGTTAAACGATCCTTGGTATATTAAACCCACAGAAAAAGACGGCAAAGGTTGGGGTGCAACGGAAGCGGCGCGGGGTGCTTTATGTCACTGGGTAGATATAGAAGGCGGTAAGATTAAGAACTACCAAGTCATTGCACCGGGAACGTGGAACATCGGCCCCCGTGATGGTCAAGATAAACGCGGCCCCATTGAAGAAGCGTTAGTAGGGACACCTATTGAAGATCCGACTGATCCTGTAGAAGTTGGACACGTCGCGCGTTCTTTTGATTCCTGTCTTGTGTGTACAGTCCACGCCCACGATGCGAAGACAGGCGAGGAGTTGGCACGTTTTCGGACGGCGTAAAATAAGCTAATAGCTAATGACTGGTTACTATCTAGTTAGTCATTAGCTAATCATTTTTCATCGTAATGCTCTTTCGCCACTTTAATTAACTAAAAACTAAAGCTAACTTTTAAATCTTGTATACTATACACCTTCACTGGATTGCTGTATTTGCTTTGCTAGTTGCTCTCGATAAGCGTTAACAGCAAGAACTTGTTGGAAGAATTTATTTGGATCAATCATGCACTTGGGTGATTGATTTTCATCAAAAGTATTTATCGTAAGAGTAGGATTTAGTAGTCCACTTATACCTTGATTTTCAAGAAATTGCTTTTTCTTGATACACCACTCATTAAGTTGAATAACAGTATTAAGAGCCTCTGTATTAGTTGCCCAATAAGACGCAAGATTATGAGGACGAGGGAAACCTTCTTCTTGATCATACTGTTTCATTACTCTGATAAGTTGCATTCCAGTATCAGGATGTAAAAGTCCTGAGCCAGAAACGAGTTGATGAACAAGAGCATATGCCTGTGGATCAAGAATTCCCATATGTCTTTCTAGAATACGTTCGGCTCTGGTGCGGAACTCCTGTTCTTGTTGAGGCAACCATTCCCACCAAGTGCGTGGTGGAGCGACGCTTGGCTGACTATCTAAATCAAGATACGTTCTTATTGTATTGATTGTTTCAAGCGAAAGAAGTTGATTGACTGTCAAAGGTACTAACTGTGAAACAGGTTGCTTGCAGACAATTTCCCAGAATTGAATAAGTTCTTTTGATGCGGGGTAAGGAACAGCTTGCCTGAACGCAGATTCCCAAAACTGAATGATTCTTGTTGTCAACATCCGAACATCTTCGTATGCAGCGGCTTGAAGAGGAAGAGTTCTTCGTAGTTCTTGCTGCCTAATTAACTGATCAACAAAAACTACTGTTAAAATAATGCCAAGTATTTCAGTAAATGCGTTTAACCCAAAATCAGCAAAGCCAGGAATGTTTTTCTTCCAGAGCAAAAAGCACACCAAGGCTAATATCCCTAGGGGAATCGTAAGATTACAAGTTTCTAAAATTGGATCTATAAAGGGGTTAAGCCAGTTAGTAATTTTTAAATACGAGCGTTTAAAGAACTTTCTACTCATGTGTTGAATCCCACATT
>JAGKSW010000064.1 GCA_018993265.1 Nostoc sp. TH1S01 | reverse complement strand
TACCAATCAACTGAGCAGCCTGCCACCAGAAATCAGCCAACTCGCCAACTTGACAGAGCTAGACCTCGATAACAATCAACTGAGCAGCCTGCCACCAGAAATCAGCCAACTCTCCAACTTGACAAGGCTATATCTCGGTAACAACCCCTTAACCTCGCCACCCCCCGAAATTGTCGAGCAAGGAACGCAGGCAATTTTGACTTATCTTCGAGAAAAGTTAGAAGATAGCCAACGCCAATGGGTTTCTAAACTGCTAGTAGTTGGTGAAGGCGGTGTAGGTAAAACATCCTTATTAAGAGCGTTGCGCGGTGAAGAATTCGACACCCAAGAATCAACCACCCACGGCATTGAAATTAAATCTCTTGCCATAATCCACCCCACAAAACCAGATGTCACCATGAAACTGAACACCTGGGATTTTGGCGGACAGGAAATCTATCACGCCACTCATCAATTCTTCCTCACAAACCGTTCTTTATTCTTATTTGCCTGGAATGCGCGACTGGGATTTGAGCAAGGTAAACTCTACTATTGGCTAGATACCATCAAAGCCTTAGCCCCGGAATCACCCATTTTACTTGTCGCCACTCACATCGACGAACGCGACGCTGACCTTCCCCTCAAAGAGTTACGCGACAAATACCCCCAAATTATCGAACACTGCAAAATTAGTTCTAAAACCAGCCTCGGCATTGAAGAACTCCGCCAAGCGATCGCCGAAACTGCTGCTAAACTGCCCTTAATGGGTGAACTCTGGCCTACCACTTGGTTAAATGCTGCTAACGCTATTCGTTCCCACCCAGAAAAATACATCACTCCGCAGCAGTTGGCTAAAATCATGGCTGAGTCTGGAGTTGCCGATATTAGTCAAGAAGTGCTGGCGCGATGGCTGCATGAATTAGGCGAAATTCTCTATTTCCAAGACAATGAAGAACTCAATGATACAGTCATCCTTACACCGCAGTGGGTGACTCAATACATCAGCAAAGTTCTGGAAAGCGAAGAAGTAATTAATAAGTTTGGCATTTTCACCCGCCAGGAAATGGATAAACTCTGGCAAGATTTAGCCCCATCAATGCGTGACCATTTTCTCCGGCTGATGGAACGTTTTGACCTTTCCTACCGCACTTTAGAAAACCGAGATATTAGTTTAGTTGTTGAACGTTTACCCCTCGACCCGCCAAATTATGAACAGCAATGGCAGCAAATCAAAGCTAAAGCCAATTGCCATGAAATCTCGATGAAATTCAAACTCAATACCATTCCGGCGGGTATTCCGACTTGGTTTATTGCCCGTCAACACCGCTTTACAACTAACACCCATTGGCGAAACGGTGCATTGTTAGCGTATGAGCAAGAACATTTAGCTTTGGTGGAAGCGGTGAAGGGCGATCGCTATATTAAACTAACAGTACGCGGTGCTAACCCGTTAAATTTCTTTGTCCTATTACGAGATGGCATTGAAGTAACTCTCTCCAGGTTTCCCGGCTTAGATATTCAACGCACCATCCCCTGTCTTGGTCATAATGGCGAACCCTGCACCCACGAATTTGACTATCACCAATTATCCAAACGTTGGGAAAAAAAGAAAGCAACAATTGAATGTCCCGAAGCAATAGAAGATGTCTCAGTTGCCGAACTTTTGTATGGTTTAACTTTCAATACACAAAATGCAGTATTAGAACGCATTGATGAATTAGAAACAAAAGTTGTTGATAAACAAGCAATCATTCTCGACGAAATCAAAAATCTGCGCGAACTTTCTCAAAGAGAATTTACTAATGTCTTTCGCCGCGAACAAGCAAAAATCGACTCTCATTGTCCAAATATTTTTGTTTTGCGTCCCCGTGGTGGTAAATCTTGGCAAAAAGCCATAGCCGGACAAAAAATAGATTTACAACTTTATTGCCAAGCCCCTGGCTGTTGGCATCCCACCCAAGCAGGCGGTTTATATGAAATAGATGAACCTGCTAAATGGCTGAGAGCAACTGCACCTTATATTGGCAAATTATTTAAATTTTTAAGATTTGCCGCACCCATAATTGGCCCTTGGCTAGGTGTCGTAGACCCTAAAGAATACGAAGCAATTTATAAGAATGATTTGGAATTATTTAAAGAACTAGCAAACAAATTACCAGAAATTCAAGATGCCGCAGATTTAGAATTAGCAGATAAAATTGCCAGAGGTGAAGATTTAGATCCTGAACGTGCTGACGGCGCAGCCTTGCGTGCTTTGCGTCAACTGTTAGAAGAAAAAGATCCCCAACAACATTGGGGTGGACTCAAAAAAGTCTTAACACCAGAAGGACATTACCTTTGGCTGTGCGAACACCACGCAGCCGAATATAAACGTTAGAGAGGGAGTAGAGACGTTGTATACAACGTCTCTACAGGATTTATAGATTTGCAACTTTTCATAGAATTGGTATCCAAATTCAATTCTAAATTTTTAATTAACAAATCCAAAATCTAAAATCTACAATTTTTCTGCCTCCTGCCTCCTGTCTCCTGCCTCACTTTACCACCCCGATTTCCGCTAAAATCAAGTTCGGAGGACTGTGAATCGGGAGACTAGGGTTGCCTACACTCGGAGTTAACATTGACCACATCGCTACCATCCGACAAGCGCGGCGGACGGTGGAACCAGACCCCGTGGCGGCAGCTGTGCTGGCAGAATTAGGGGGTGCAGATGGAATTACAGTACATTTGCGGGAAGACAGGCGGCATATTCAAGACAGAGATGTACGTTTACTGCGGCAAACAGTGAGAACACATCTTAATCTAGAGATGGCCGCTACAGAAGAAATGCTAGCGATCGCGCTTGACATTAAACCAGATTACGTGACTTTAGTCCCAGAAAAACGCGAAGAAGTCACCACAGAAGGCGGTCTTGATATCGTTGGGCAAATTGCTAGAATAGGAGAGATTGTCGATAAATTGCAGAGTGCTGGCATTCCTGTCAGTTTATTTATCGATGCTGAACCTGCACAAATCGAAGCATCTGTCAAGGTGCAGGCAAAATTTATTGAACTGCACACTGGCCAGTATGCTGAAGCCCATGATGAAACCAGTCGGCAAAAAGAACTAGCTATTTTGGCTACAGGGTGCGAACAAGCAATTAAAGCCGGACTGCGGGTCAATGCTGGTCATGGACTCACGTACTGGAACGTTCATCCAGTCGCCGCCCTACCCGGAATGGAAGAACTCAACATCGGTCATACTATCATCAGTCGGGCAGCTTTAGTCGGAATAGAAAGAGCAGTCCGGGAGATGAAACAAGCAATACAAGGAAATCAGTGAACAGTGAACAGTGAACAGTTATCAATAAAAAATTGATAACTGATAACTGACAACTGATAACTGATCTTAGGGGGGTTGTAACTGCGAAATCCAGAAAAAAGTGTGAAGTGTGAAGTATGAAATGAATGCTTCAGTCTTAAAACTTCAAACTTCAGCTTTGTTGGTTAAATTTTCAACTCAGACTTTTATGACCTCAACACAATCTCAAAACTTGCCGCTTTGGGTACAGGATAGGGATAAAGTTATCGCCGCCAGCACTGATGCGGAGTGGCGTTATCAAACACCTCCTGATTATTCTCGTTCAAAAGAAAATCTTGCCAAAGAAAGTGTATGTAATCATGTTGAAGGATCGTTAGAGGCGATCGTGCAGAATTTGGTAAGAACCTTCGAGATGGAGGTATCATTCAAATCTAACCCGCAGCAGTGGTTATCGGTTGTGAGTGACAAGTTTCGTGTTAGTACCAATGGTGGCAAAGAGTTTACAGCCGCAGAATTAGGCAACCAAGGTACTTACAATTTATTCATGGCTGATTCTGAGCATTACAAAGCTTCCGAAGAAAGCTTTGAATCATCAGCTAAAATCTTCCACACAACATTTCCCCAAGGTTTCCCTTGGGAAGTGCTGGAAGTGTACTCAGGGCCACCAAACGTAGCTTTCAAGTGGCGACACTGGGGACATTTTAGAGGCGCATACAAAGGCTATGCACCCACTGAAGAGACAGTTGAAATTGTCGGTATGAGCGTTGCTCGTGTTACCGATGATTTAAAAATTATTTCCGTAGAACACTATTTTGATAACACCCTGTTTTTAGAAAAACTGACAGCTGGTGGTAAACAAACAATTAGTGAAACTAAAGGAAGTGGTTGTCCCTTCAGTTCTTGGTTCCAAAGATTTCGGAAGAGTTAGTTAAATAGGGTACAGAATTAACTCTGTACCCTATTTAAACCGTTAGTAACCCAAGGATGAAAATGCAAACATATCATTACGTTTTAGCCAGTCAACGCTTTCTTGTACAAGAAGAACCCCTAGAAGAAGTGCTGAAAGAACGCACCCGCCATTATCACGAAAATGAAAAACAAATTGATTTTTGGTTAGTAGAACAGCCAGCCTTTTTAGAAGCACCAGAAATGGCAGAAGTTAAAGCTAAGTGTCCTAAACCTGCGGCTGCGATTATTTCAACAAATCCCCAATTTATCACTTGGCTGAAACTGCGCTTGGAGTATGTAATTACTGGCGAGTTTAATGCACCATCTATGACAATTCCCGATCCTTTAGCATCTCTTGCGGGTGTTTCTTAATCAACTAAAGTATGAAGTATGAAGTATGAAGTGAGAAATAAAATTACCTTGATCAGAAGAATTTGGTATGTAAATATTTTTCAGACTTCATCCTTTAGACTTCATACTTTTTAGTGACGAACTACTAAAATAAAATTTTAAAAAAAATCCAGCTTATGCGTCCCAATTTTGTACAGCGGTTAGAGACTGTATCTAGTGCATTGGTAATAGCGATCGCAGGTTTAATTAATACTACAATTTCTGTCAACGCTCAACAAAAACTTCCTGTCTGCCAACCGCCAAATCCTGGGGAGTATGTGTTATTGGTCATTACGCCTACAGCCGAATATCAAAAGCAATTGCGGAATGCTTTGCCAAACGAGATTTCTACTACAAACTGCCAATACCTCACTGACACAGTAACGCGGATAGGTGGTTTTAACAAAATTGACGATGCAAATCGTTGGGCAAGATACATCAATAATATTGTTGGGTTGTCTGCCATCATCACGACAAAACCCGCCGAAGTGGCTCAACAAGCAGCAATATTACCAACAGTTAGTTATAATCCCCAACCGTTAGGACAAGGTTATGCTGTACTGGTAGATTACTACAACCGTCCAGAACTAGCGAACAGCGTGCAGCAGGTTGTCGGAGGTAACGTAGGTTTTGCCTCTTACGGACAGCGACCTTACTTGTTAGCAACTCATACTACCAACCAACAACAGGCATACAATACACTACAAAAACTCAACGAGCGTGGCTTTTTTGCCATCCTCGTTGATAGTCGCAAAGTTGTGTTACTACGTTCAGCCGTCAAAGTGCAGTAGCCAGTTCAACAAGCCTGAAGTGTAAAATCTCATACTTCATACTTCATACTTCATACTTCATACTTCTAATAAGCCGCCCTTGCTAACCAGTAAATAGTAACTCCCAAAGCTGACCCAGCGATGACTTGTACTGGTGTGTGTCCCAGTAACTCTTTGAGTCGGTCTTGGCTAAACTCGTGCTTTTCATCAAATAATTCCGCAATCATTTGATTGAGTATTCGCGCTTGTTTACCCGCAGCTTGGCGAACTCCAGCCGCATCGTACATCACAATAATGGCAAACACTGTAGCTAAGGCAAACTCCGGCGATGCCCAACCGACAGTTTGCCCTATACCTGCGGCTAAGGCTGTCACTAGAGCCGAATGGGCGCTGGGCATACCGCCAGTCGTAACTAAAACCCGTACATCCAGTTTTTGATTTTTGACGACCTCGATAACAAGCTTCAATGCTTGAGCAATGAAACAGGCTACCAGGGCTACCAGCAGCACCCGGTTGTTTAATATATCGGCTATGTCCTGCATGGTGTTTTAGTTCAATTAGTGAAAATTAGCAGTAATTATTTTGTAAGTAAGTAAAAATTTAGACGCAACCCAAAATTCTAAATCTCAAAAGGAACTATAGCAAAGTGCTGAGTGCTGAGGATCCAGTGTGTTGCGGTGAGCAGTCCGTTCGGTCGCCAGACTTGAAGGAACTGCGAACCCGAAGGGAGGTTCCCTCCGTTGTAGCAACTAGCGTTGCTGAGTATAAACTCACTATTCTCAGGAGTTTCAGCCATCA
This sequence comes from Nostoc sp. TH1S01, assembly GCA_018993265.1. GTDB lineage: Bacteria > Cyanobacteriota > Cyanobacteriia > Cyanobacteriales > Nostocaceae > Nostoc_B. The sequence goes on along the minus strand of JAGKSW010000064.1, from coordinate 26,576 downwards.
ACATAATCCGAATCTATGCTTTGACTGCTCTAATTCCAAATATTATTTGAGATTTTTGGAGTAGCCTGTTAGCCAAGACTATGAATCTAACTTTTGCATAATAGTCACTCAGAAGTGGCTCACCATCCGGTAATGCTGATTCACCACAAGGCAGTGGCTCCAAAATTTAAAATCCAATTGGTGTGTCCTAGTTATTGCGATTCACAATAAAGTGGGCTATGGCTTGGAGTGGTTGTGCCAAACTACCATAAGGTTCTAATTCGGCACAAGCTGACTCAATTAGCTGTTGAGCTTTAGCGCGTGATTCATCAATTCCCCACAGGCTAGGATAGGTAACTTTCTTGGCTACGAGGTCTTTACCCGCAGTTTTGCCTAATTGTTCTTGAGTGGCTGTGACATCCAAAATGTCATCGATAATTTGGAATGCCAGACCGATGTTTTGTGAGTAGCGAGTTAATCTTTGTATGTCGTCTGCTGATGCTCCTGCCAAGATACCACCACAAACGACGCAAGCTTCCAAAAGGGCGGCAGTTTTATGGTTGTGAATAAAATTGAGGGTTTCGAGGGAAATATCAGATTTACCTTCTGATTCCAAATCTACCACTTGCCCACCAACTAAACCTGCTGCGCCCAAGGCTCTGCCTAAGCGAGCAATTACCTGCAAAACTTTATCTCTAGGAACACTCTCAGGTGTTTGAGTGGCAACAAGTTCAAAAGCAAAGGCGAGTAAGCCATCGCCAGCCAAAATTGCAATATCATCGCCATAGACTTTGTGATTCGTCAATCTACCACGACGATAATCATCATTGTCCATTGCTGGCAGGTCATCGTGAATTAATGACATTGTGTGAATCATTTCTACGGCACAAGCTGTAGGCATAGCCATTTCGATAGTACCGCCCATCATTTCACAGGTAGCAAGACAGAGAATTGGACGTACCCGCTTACCTCCAGCTAGGAGAGAGTAGCGCATTGATTCATAAATCGTTTCTGGATATATGACGGGCATAGATGTATCCAGAGCAGTATCACAAAGCTTTTGACGTTCTTTGAGATAAGCGGCAAGGTTAAAGGTTGCTGTTTCTGGCATCTTCTGAAGGTTATCAGCTGCTACCATTCTTATAATTCCTTCAATTTTTGGCTTTTGGCTGTTTGTCTTATACGTCACAATTTTACGGGGCTTTGGCGCTGAAAAGTTATCCGGTATGAATCGGGAGTTAAAAATTCATAACTGATAACTTTTGATTAGCTTGTAGCACCCACATAGCTGGTAAAGGTGTTTTGCAATAATATGGCAACGGTCATAGGGCCAACACCACCCGGAACTGGGGTGAAATATTCTGCCACACCAGCAATTGATTCCAAATCGACATCGCCGACTAAGCGACTATTGCCATTGGCATCAGTGACGCGGTTCATCCCCACATCTACCACGATCGCACCCTGTTTTACCATGTCGGCGGTAATGAGTCCTGGACGACCGACTGCGGCGATGAGAATATCGGCATTCTTGGTGATGCTAGCAAGATTTTGCGATCGCGAGTGGGCAATGGTGACAGTAGCATCCGCTTCTAGTAGCATCAAAGCCATTGGCTTACCTACTAAAATACTGCGTCCTATAACTACGGCGTTTTTTCCCCGCAGAGGAATATTATATTCTGCCAGCAGATGCATTACTCCCGCAGGAGTGCAACTACGTAAACCACTTTCACCTCGTACCAGTCGCCCTAAATTTACTGGGTGCAGTCCATCTGCATCTTTATCGGGATGTATTTGATGTAACAAGGAGACTGCATCCAAATGGTCAGGTAGGGGTAGCTGCACCAAAATCCCATCGACTCTTTCATCTTCATTGAGTTCGGCAATTACCGCCTCTAATTCTTTTTGGCTAGTTTCTTGAGGAAAATGCTTACCAAAAGAAGCAATACCCACCTTAGCGCAGGCTTTTTCTTTATTGCGGACATAAGCAGCTGATGCGGGGTTATCACCGACCATCAAAACAGCTAAACCAGGCGGACGACCAACTTTGGCTTGTAATTCCTGAATTTGTGTTTTAAGTTGATGGTGAATTTTTGCTGCTAACGCTTTACCATCAAGAAGTTTGGCAGTTGTTGTTTCCATGAGAATTCTCAGAAGATTCGCCTCTAAAATCCAAAATGTAACTTGTCTGTAGCGAAGTCAACGGTTTGAAAAAGTTTTGGCTGTTAATTGTTGTTGCGCCTCTCCTACCACAAGACCATACTTGTTCATCTTCTCAGATCCCTTGTCTAATCTGACGGATAAAAGAATGAAATCTTAGTGTGAAGGGAGTTGGGAGTGGGGAGTTGGGAATAGGACGCAGGGTGTAAGGGTGTAGGTGCAGAGGAAAAATTACGATAATTTCTTCCTTGTCTCCCTTGTCTTCCTTGTTCTCCACTAAACTCATCAACCAGGGAACAGGGAACGGTTAAAAGTCAACAGGTAATAGTAGAACAGAAGGAAAGTTTTCTATTCCCCACTCCCCCCATTCGCTATGAGACTAATGCACAAATCGCCAAATTATTACCGTATACTTTGCCATTTTTTCCTAGTGACGGGACTTTGTGGTTGTGCTGCTTGGAGACTTCCAGAAATCAAAGGTAGCAATTTCGTCTTTGGTAGTAATGTGACTCCCATTGAAGAAATTCAAGCTAAACCCAACAAACAGGCTACTGTTTATATTCAAGGTAAGGTAGAAAAGCAAGTGCCGCTGATGAAGCAATGGGCATATCAAATTAATGATTCCACGGGCAAAATTTGGGTAATTACCAATCAAAGCAATTTGCAAAAAGGAACTCAAGTAGTATTAAAGGGTAAAGTGAGCTACAAAAGTATTCCCATCGCCGGGCAAGATTTTGGCGAAGTGTATATAACAGAAGAGTAATTTTTAAGTTTAAATTTTATGACTAACCAAATACCAGAAGTAGCGATCGCGATTCTTTACCAAGACAACAAGTATCTCATGCAATTACGCGACAATATCCCCACAATTGCAGCGGCTGGTTGCTGGGGTTTGTTCGGTGGACACCTCGAACCCGGTGAAACGCCAGAGATAGCCGTCAAACGTGAACTTATCGAAGAAATTGGTTATGATTTACCAACATTTGCCGAATTTGGCTGCTATCCTGATGAAAAAGTTATCCGCCATGTTTTTCAGGCTCCCTTGTTGGTAGACATCAATCAACTGGTGCTAAATGAAGGCTGGGACATGGGACTGTTGACACCAGAAGACATTCGCAGTGGTAGTTGTTATTCAGAAATAGCTGGTGAATTTCGACCCTTGGGGCCGATGCACCAAAAAATTATGCTGGATTTTATTAATAAGAGGGAGTGGGGAATGGGGAGTAGGGAGTAGAGAATAGTGGCTAGGGACTAGGGAAAATTCTTTTTACCTTACACCCCTCCCTGCACCTTAAACTCAAATCTCTAACCCCAAACTCTAACCTCTAGCCTCTAGCCCCAAACTCCTAGCCCCTAATTTTTTGTGTCAGTCTCATGCAATCAGCAAACAAACTACCACGATGGTTAAGTTATGGCTTAGCGTTTCCGCTAGTCATTCTCAACGGTTGGTTATTAATCCAGGTTGTCAAATATTTTCAACCCTTGGTGAGTGTAGTTGCGATCGCCATCCTACTAGCTTTTGTCTTAAACTACCCCATCCAGTTCTTTCAAAGACGCGGTGTACCTCGCAACTTGGCTATTATAGGAGTCTTGCTTTTAGCTGTGGTGATTTTAGCAGGTGTTGGTGTCACCTTAGTGCCAATTATCTTACAACAGTTGAACGAACTCGCCAATATCCTCCCTTCTTGGATAGATTCTGGCGTGCAGCAATTAGAGGCTTTTCAAAATTGGGCAGCTACACAACAGCTTCCTGTCAATTTAAGGGGTTTAGCTCTGCAACTTTTAGATAGACTATCTAATCAATTTCAATCATTTACTGGCAGAATTCTTGGTTTTGCTTTTGATACTATCGGAGTTGTAGTTAATATTTTAATTGCAGCAGTTTTGACTATTTACCTAATATTGAATGGTCAAAATCTATGGGATGGGATTTATCAGTGGTTTCCTGCTCATATCGGCACAAAAGTTAGACAATTACTTCGAGAGGATTTTCAGAATTATTTTATTGGTCAGGCGACATTAGGGGCTGTGTTAGCTGTATTGGTGACATTAGCATTTGTTCTCCTGAGAATTCCTCTTGCTTTGTTGTTTGGCATTGCTATTGGCTTTTTTTCATTATTTCCCTTTGGTACAGGGATAGGAATTGGCATAGTTAGCTTATTAGTCGCCTTAGAAAACTTTTGGTTAGGCGTAGAAGTTTTAGGTGTCGCTATAACCCTTGACCAAATTAATTCTAATATTGTCGCACCAAGAATTTTAGGAAATTTAACTGGTTTAAATCCTGTGTGGGTAGTGATTTCCTTACTCATAGGTGCAAAATTAGGCGGCGTTTTAGGTTTATTAATTGCGATTCCTATTGCCAGTTTTATTAAGGATATTGCCGATAGTTGGCGAGCCGGAGAATTAAGTCAACAAATTGTTACTAATGAAGATGGTGTAAAAACTTCACAAATGGAAGTAAATCAAGAAAACTACATCAGTAAAAGTTAATCAGTAACCATCAAGATATTTTCTATCCCCGATTTCTGCCAGAAGTCGGGGATTTTTGACTTGATATCATAATATTTCCTTAACTTCTAGATAACTCAACATTTACTTATAACATTCAATGAATATGCTAAATACCTAGTACAAAAAAGCTGAAGTATGAAGTCTGAAGTATGAAATTAAGAAACTTTTATAGTGGGCTTTTCAGCAATTTATAACGGTTGCTTTATTTCCGCACATCTGTACTAGTTTAATTTATCTTTCTACAAACATCTGTAAAACAACAAACCTCTACAAAACAACTGAATTTTATGGAATCTCATCAACCATTAAAGATAAATCGTCGCCAGTTTATAGTACGTTCAGCAGTGACAGCAGGGGGAATTATCGGGACAAATATTGTCTCTAAATCACCCGTTTTTGGTCAAGCATCCGCCATTATTACTGCCGAGAAAATGCGTCCTGGCATACCTTTTGGTGTGGCTAGTGGTGACATTAGTGAAAATAATGTTGTGGTTTGGAGTCGGAGCGATCGCCCCGCCAGAATGATTGTAGAATATTCCACTAGCGAATCATTTCGCAATTTCCGGCGCATTCCTGGGCCTGTGGCTTTAGAAACTAGCGACTTTACCACACGACTTAACTTAAGAAATCTCCCCCAAAATCAACAGATATTTTATCGGGTAATTTTTCAAGATTTAAACTATCGCAACATTTACAGCGCCCCAGTTAGCGGTTCTTTCCGCACACCTCCTAAATATGGGCGAGATATCTGCTTTGTTTGGGGAGGCGATACCGCAGGTCAAGGATGGGGTATAAATCCTGACTTTGGTGGGATGAGAATTTATGAAACTATGCGCCAACTTCAGCCAGACTTTTTCATTCATTCAGGCGATAACATTTATGCTGATGGCCCCATTCAATCACAAGTAACGCTGGATGATGGCACAATTTGGCACAACATCACCACCCCAGAAAAATCAAAAGTTGCAGAAACTTTAACAGAGTTTCGTGGTAACTATCAATACAACTTGATGGATGAAAATATCAAGCGATTCAATGCAGAAGTGCCAATCTTAGCACAGTGGGACGACCACGAAGTGACAAATAACTGGTATCCTGGCGAAATCCTCAACGATGACCGCTACACAGTCAAAGATGTTAACTTGTTAGCTGAGCGGGCAAGACAAGCATTTTTAGAATATATGCCCATTCAGTATGACGATGACCCAGAAAGAACCAGAATTTACCGTTCCTTTGAGTATGGGTCATTGCTAGATATTTTCATGCTGGATGAACGCACCTATCGAGGGCCAAATTCTCCCAATAATCAGCCAGAACAAAGCCCAGCCACAGATTTCTTAAGTAGAAGACAAGTGCAGTGGCTAAAACGACAATTACTCTCATCCAAAGCAACTTGGAAAGTCATTGCTAGTGATATGCCTTTAGGGCTGATAGTGAGAGATGGTGCGACTGATTTTGAAGCTTGGGCAAATGGTGACAGCCCCGCTTTAGGCAGAGAATTAGAATTAGCCGATTTACTGCGGTTTATCAAAAACAAAAATATTCAGAATGTTGTGTGGATAACTGCGGATGTACATTACGCCGCCGCTCATTACTACGACCCCAACAAAGCCCAGTTTCAAGACTTCAAACCTTTCTGGGAGTTTGTCGCCGGGCCACTCAATGCTGGCACATTTGGGCCAAATACCCTAGATAATACTTTCGGCCCACAGTTAGTATTTCAAAGCCTACCTGCCGGCACAAGACCAAATCGACCCCCAAGTGAAGGTTTACAATTCTTTGGCGCAGTCAAAATTAATGCTTATACCAAGGTGATGACAGTTTCACTGCGTAATTTGGCAGGAAAAGTTGTCTATAGCATAGATTTGCCACCAGAGCAATATTAACAGGACTTACGCATAAAGATTTTCTGTTGAGATTGGTTATAAGGGGGTAAATAAGGGTGTAAGGGTTTTGAACAGCTATATCTTTAGACCCTTATACCCCTAAACCTTTCTTTAAAACCTGAATGTAGAGTCAAGCTATCTACAATGCAACTTTTGCTGATCTGAGATCCTGAAGAAAGATGTGCCAGTTAGTGTCTAACTTTATTATCTAGTTTCCAAATTTCTTCTCGTTATATAAATTTACAATTGAAATGATGCTGTCAAAGCTACTGCTAAAGCATCTGCGGCATCGTCTGGTTTAGGAATTGCGTCTAAATTTAACTCACGCGCTACGGCTGCTTGGACATCAGATTTATCTGCATTGCCATATCCAGTTAAAGCTTGTTTAATTTGTGCTGGTGTAAATTCTACATAAGGTAAGCGATGTTGTCCTAAAACTAACATCAATACACCTCTTGCTTGTGCAACGAGGATAGTACTTGACATACGATAGAAGAACAGCTTTTCAATCGCAACCAAGTCTGGTTGTAATTCCTGAATCAGGGTGTGCAAATCGTCAAACAAGGTACACAGGCGCTGGCCCATTTGTGCATCTGCCGAGGTACTAATTACCCCAAAGTCCAGCATATCTACCGTTGTTTCTAGTACCTTGCCAGGGCTTTGTTTGCAAGTAATTGCGCCAAATCCTAAAATGGCTAATCCAGGATCTAAACCTAAAATTCGTTTTTCCATTAAACTAACTTTGACCAAGCCAGGGTATTGTTTTACTGGGAATACTGGCAACTTTGATGACTTGTTCTAAGTCTCAAAGCGTTGAAATATTTAATAATGACACACTTGGTGTTAAAACCAGGTAGTGTAGATTTTTTTATTCATTAGTTTGTAGCACTGCTTTAAATCAGGTATGTCAATTGGTTTTCTCAGACAAGCCCTCAACGCCCTGCAACAGCAGTCGCGCAGCCGCACATCTCATCGGGTTAACCAGTGGTTTAAGTGGTTATCTCCCGGACTATCAGTAAAACGCTGGTTACTTATCAGTGTGGGCGGTGTATTTTTGGCGAGTTTGGGGTTAGCTATATGGGTGAAGTTGACCCCGATTTTTTGGCTGTTGGAGTTGTTGAGGAATTTTCTGGGAGTAATTACCAACATCCTACCCAACTATATCAGCGGACCTTTGGTGCTGCTGTTCGGCTTACTTTTGCTGCTGTGGGGACAAACTCGTACTGTTGGTTCAATTACTGAGGCGTTCCAAAAAGAAGGTGAAACAGAATTAATTGATGTTTTGTTAGCCCATCGCCGCTTATATCGCGGGCCGAAAATTGTGGTAATTGGGGGTGGTACAGGACTTTCAACTTTGCTACGGGGACTAAAAACTTATAGTGCTAATATTAGTGCGATCGTCACAGTAGCTGATGATGGCGGGTCTTCTGGGCGGTTGCGTCAAGAATTTGGTGTGCTACCCCCAGGAGATATTCGCAATTGTTTAGCGGCGCTAGCAGATGAAGAAAAGCTATTAACTGAATTATTCCAGTACCGCTTTCGGGCTGGTGATGGCTTGAGTGGCCACAGTTTTGGTAATTTATTCCTAACTGCTATGAGTGATATTACTGGTGATTTAGAACGAGCAGTCGCTGCTAGTTCTAAAGTATTGGCAGTGCGGGGACAAGTTTTGCCAGCAACTCTCAGTGACGTTCGCCTGTGGGCAGAATTAGCAGATGGCCGCCGCATCGAGGGAGAATCTAACATTCCCAAAGCTGGTGGTAAAATTGTCAGAATTGGTTGCTCACCAGCTAATCCGCCAGCCTTACCCGCAGCGATTAAAGTTATTAAAGAAGCGGACTATATTATTATTGGGCCGGGAAGCCTGTATACTAGCTTGATTCCTAATTTACTAGTACCAGAAATTGCCAATGCGATCGCTCAAACTACAGCGCCTCGCATCTACGTCTGCAATATTATGACCCAACCAGGAGAAACTGAGGGCTACACTGTGGCTGATCATATCAAAGCAATTGATGCAGCCTGTGGTCAAAGGCGGTTGTTTGATGCTGTACTTGTACACAAAAAATCTCCTTCTCCCCAGTCACTCGTCCGTTATGCCCAACAAAATTCTCATCCAGTTTTCCTAGATAGAGAAGATGTATCTTCATTAGGGCGACGGGTTGTTTTAGCTAATGTATTATATGAAGATGAAACTGGTGTTGTCCGTCACAATCCGCAAAAACTAGCCAAAGTTTTGTTGCGATGGTACAGCGGCACTCATCATGGAAAGTAAGAATTTGGCTTTTGTCATTGTGCTTGGTCGTTTGTATACACTAATGACTAATGACTAATGACGAATGACCAATAATGAAAATTTCTCTTGCAGATGTCCAAGCAACCCTCAATTTAGGTATTAAACTAGGTCAAACTTTGACTCCAGGTAGTGTCATTTTACTAGAAGGAGACTTAGGTGCTGGTAAAACTACACTGGTGCAAGGCATTGGTCAAGGTTTAGGAATTACCGAATCAATTGTCAGCCCTACTTTCACTCTGATTAATGAGTACACTCAAGGACGTATACCCCTTTATCACCTAGACCTATATCGCTTAGAAACGCAAGAGGTGGCAGCTTTAAACTTAGAAAGCTATTGGGAAGGGATAGAAATAGAACCCGGTATTGTAGCGATAGAGTGGGCCGAAAGAATGCCTTATCTGCCAGAAAGTTATCTGCGTGTGAGTTTAAGCTATGGAGACGATGGTAATCGTCAAGCCGATATTACAGCATTACATTGCAACATCACAGAATTAGTTGCTAAAATCTAAATAATTTATTTAGATTTGGCAATAACACTATACAATTCTTCTTAATTATGCAGCATCATGAAAAAAAAATTTGGGTAGGCAGAAGTTGTGTAGATTATCCCACCCAAAAGAAGTTTGAGCGGCAAGTTTTGCCGCTCAGAATTTATACTTCATTGCTGTAGGTTGAGAGGGTTTTCTGGATGCGGTTCTACATAAATGAACAACAAGGACAAGTGTCCAATCCAAAATTAGCCTCACATGGTGATGAGATTACAAAATTTTACCGATAGTCGAGGGCGGATTATACACTCGTTCTATCTACCACTACCGCGTTCATCGAAGAAATTGACTAACATTACTGCCTTCATTATTCAAAAATCAATGGAATACTGTGCAATAGGAATCTGGCCTAGATTGACATTTACTAGCTGCTGCGTTTAGCTAAGTTTGGCGTATGCTCGCAGATGATATTGCTGTAGATGTCAAAAAATCTTTAGTCAAAGCTTTTGAATGGAACAATCCTTTGGAGAGTGACATCTAGCAAACTGCCAGATTTTTTGAGTGCCTGCACTCAAGGCAATTACATTCAAATAAGAAGTGACTTTAATGTCTTGTTTAGGGAATCATCTGTCTGAGAAGGCTCATATATAGATGATTTTCAGTTCGCCAGTCAGTACTGGTACATTTGACTTGTATTTTGTTTTTCTTCGTACCTTCCTTTGATTAACTCAGTAAATTGTTTCTTTTAGTGTGTTTTATTGGATGCTAGTTTTTTGAATCTAACTCCGTTTTCGTAGCGGATGCTGGTTTTTTCAGCGTCAACTGCCTAGATAAAAATCAATCAGAAGTGTAAAAAATAGGTTTTAAAAGCATCCAACTTAAGTGCATATAAAGTTTATATATGTATAAAAATGAGTTTTCACAGAAATTTGCCCGTTTACTTAACCCTATTAATTCTCTTCATTTTTTAGCTGAAAAATCCGGATAGTTAAACACAAAAGGCTTGTTGAGAAAGGTTAAAAGATTTACGATCGCAATAGCCATTGTGTCATCTATCCATTGACCTAGTATTCCCAAGTTAAAAGCAGGATCTGTAATCAAAAAGTAACTAATAATAAACTTATGAGATAAATTAATTTTAAAAAGTATTTTTAAAAGAAAATCTTATGCTCATACTGATAACTCTGCTAAAAGCCCCAATCTTTTTAACCGAGTATCATAGTATTTATACGAATTAGAATCGTATAAATACTAAATTTTTTTCTTCAAAATCTAAATATTAGTATTTCTACGGAGTTGGGCTAGTTAGCAGCAATAAAAGATTTAATTGCTTCTTTGACTGAAGGGCCACAGTCGTCACGAGTATAGTAAGTACAACCTTCAGTAACAAATTTTCTAGCGGCGTTTCTCAACTGAGTAATGATAGGATCTCTCGCATCGTCTATCTCTTCGCTGACTTGAGTTTTGGTAAATCTGTTAGTGCGCTGTCATCACTCCACGGATACCACCGTCTAAACTTAATATTCTAAAGGACATAGTATTTTTGCAATTTCAGCCAAAATTTGGCATCAATTAGCCAAATTATGCCTTTAAGGCTATAGCTATGATGCCTTTTGCTTTCTATTTCTAAACTACATAAGGCTGAGTTCGGTGTTTCCTACAAAAAAGTTAAAGCTTGACCGCGCACATCAGTATTTACACGATTTTGTTCATAAACAACCTGTCCACCAACAATAGTGATCACAGGCCAGCCTGTGAGATTCCAACCTTCAAAAGGACTCCAACCACATTTAGTTAACAAGTCTTCTCGCCGGACTGGACGGTAAGTATCCAAGTCTACCAAGACTAAATCGGCATCGTAACCAGGTGCGATCGCACCTTTATTCGGAATTTTATAAGCTTGCGCCACCGCTAAAGACATCCAGTTCGCTACTTGCGACACAGTGCATTTTCCTTCCATTGCCGCAGTTAACATCAATGGTAAAGAAGTCTCGACACCAGGCATTCCCGAAGGCGTATTTGGGTATTCTTGTGCTTTTTCAGCCAAAGTGTGGGGGGCATGGTCTGTAGCGATAAAATCAATGACACCATCGCGTAAAGCTTGCCAAAGAACTGCGTTATCGTGGGGCGATCGCAACGGTGGATTCATTTGCGCTAAGGTGCCTATCTGTTGATATGCACTGGTATTTAATAACAAATGCTGTGGTGTCACCTCAGCCGTTACCCAACTTGGTTTATCTTGCCGTAACAACTCAGCTTCTTCGGCTGTGGACATGTGTAAGATATGTAGCCGCCGCTGGTATTTTTTAGAAAGTTTTAAGGCTTTTTGGGTGGCTAACAGTGCAGCTTGATTATCTTGAATTTGCGAGTGAATTGCTGGGTCGTGAATGCCTGCAAATTCTTGTCGCCGTTGGTTAATCCGTTCTTGGTCTTCGGCATGAACGGCAATTAAGCGATTTCCTTGAGCAAAAATAGTTTCCAGAACAGTATCTTGGTCAACGAGTAATTGACCATGCATCGACCCCATGAAAATCTTAATTCCCGGTGTCGGTTGGGCTGTGAGCAAATCTGGCAAAATTTCCGCGGTTGCGCCAATAAAAAAGCCATAATTCACCACAGACTTACTAGCAGCACGTTGTAGCTTGTCATCTAATGCTGCTTGAGTAGTAGTCAGGGGGCGCGTATTAGGCATTTCTAAAAACGAGGTCACACCACCCTTAGCACAGGCACAACTGGCTGTGAACAAGTCTTCTTTGTATTCTAGTCCTGGTTCTCGAAAATGGACTTGCGGGTCGATAACTCCTGGCAACAAAGTTAACCCCTTTGCGTCAATTTCTCTGGTTGAGATGGTAGCAGCAATTTCCGGTGCCACTTCTATGATGAGGCGATCGCGTGTGAGTACGTCCCCAACCATGAATTCACCATTGGGTAGGACAATGCGAGCGTGGCGAATTAATAAACTTTGTGAAGATGACATGAAGTTAAAAAAATTCACTCAAGGAGTTATGTGTTAGTGCGAACTCTGTTTTTAGGTTAAACTTGGTTGCGCTTTCCGTGATCAATTTTTGCAGCTTATTAAAAAAAAGTTTATTTTTAACTTATGAATATGTCTGTAAAGATGCTAAAACTCACCTAGATAACCTCATTCTCTCGTTAAAATTAACAAATAGAGTTTCCCTGAGCTAGTTAATTCCTACACTTTTCCTTACTTCAGTACTTTCATGCAAAATCAAGTGTCTGATCAAAATTCTAGTCAAAAACCCGATAATTCCTGGATTGCCGAGTTAGGTAGAACAGTTGTATTAAGTATAGTTCTTGCCCTTGGCATTCGTACTTTTGTTGCTGAAGCTCGCTGGATTCCTTCTGGTTCTATGGAACCAACATTGCATGGTACCCAAAACCAATGGGAAGCAGACAAGATTATTGTTGATAAGTTGAAGTATAAGTTTGCCAATCCCCAACGGGGAGATATTGTTGTTTTTTCGCCTACTGACGAACTCAAACGCGAACAATATCAAGATGCGTTTATTAAACGTGTAATTGGCTTGCCAGGAGAAACAGTAGAATTACGCGATGGTAAAGTCTACATCAATAATAAACCTCTTGATGAGGAAAGCTATCTCAGTTCTAACCAACGCACAGTAGTTGATGTTTGTACTTCTGGTCAGCAACCAGCTTTCTTGGCAAAACCACAGACAATACCGCCAAATTCATACTTAGTGTTGGGTGACAATCGTAACAGCAGTTACGACAGCCGTTGTTGGGGTGTTGTACCCCGCGACAATATTATTGGTCGGGCTGTACTGCGCTTTTGGCCATTAAACCATGTTGGTGGCATTGATAAATCGCCATTGTATCCATAACTGAGTCTTCTGGAATGCCGTACCTAGCCAAAATCTTAATTTACCCAATTAAGTCACTAGATGGGGTAGAAGTGACACAAGCCGAGGTTTTGTCTAGTGGCGCATTAAAAGGCGATCGCGAGTTCGCCATTTTTGATGCAGAAGGTAAATTTGTTAATGGTAAGCGTTATCCCAAAATTCATTTACTGCGAGTGAATTACGCCAACCTCCAAGGGTCATCCCAATTCAGCATTGTAAATCAAACTATCTCTCTACAAATCCCTAACCAGGATTTACCGCTAGTTTTTCATTTGAATGCTGAAAAACAGAAATTAGCCGCAGCTTTGAGTGATTTTTTTGGGTTTTCTCTTACCATCATACAAAACCATCAGATGGGTTTTCCTGATGATACAGAATCTCCCGGCCCAACGGTGATTAGTACGGCAACTTTAACAGAAGTAGCTTCTTGGTTTCCTGGTGTCAGTGTTGATGAAATGCGCCGTCGTATACGTGCCAACATCGAAATTGCAGGTGTACCAGCATTTTGGGAAGATCAGTTATTTAGAGAACCAGATAAGTTAGTCTCCTTTAGAGTAGGAAATGTGCTGTTTTTTGGAGTTAACCCATGTCAGCGTTGTATAGTTCCAACACGTCATCCTGACTCAGCCGCAGCTTACCCAAATTTTCAAAAAATCTTTATTCAACAGCGACAAGCAACCTTGCCAGAGTGGGTTAATTCATCATATTTTAATCATTTTTATCGATTGAGTGTGAATACCAGATTGCCAATATCAGAATCTGGAAAAATATTACAAATTGGCGATGAAATTGAAATTATTTATAATATTAATTAATAAAAGTTAAAATAAAAACTTTAGATTATCTAAATATAAATAATTAAATTACTGTTAAGCTAGTATGCAATTATGCTGGCTAAAGTGGAATATTTATTCTCAGACTTTGAGTTGCAAGTATGAGGCTTGTCAAGCATTTGCCAAGAATTTCCAATTTCTCATTTTATCCAATAGACTTGGGTAAACAAGTGTTCGTCTATTTTTGATTTTGGCTCAACAGTTCCTTTGATATATCACTGGGCTAGCTAAAGTAAATTAAGATGCTATAACAAAGTTTGAGGACTTAGTATAATCATAAATTTGCCAAGTTCTATGTAGGCATAAAACTTGGCAAAAGTAAATCTTTATACTAAAAAAGTAGTATGGTTTGTATTTTTAACTTTGCACATAGCAATCATCCTAAGCCAAACATGTATTGAATATAGCTTGCGTTTTCCCAAATTTGAGTTAGGGTAAAATCCAAAAAAATATTATCCAAACTTCAGCTAGCTAAATCGCTTAATTTCCTAATTACCAAAATTTATGGCAAGATATTCATGAAAGTATTTTTGCTCATTTTATAACTACACTAAAATCATCTCACAAATATGCAAAGGAGAAAATTAAATCTGCGCTCCTAGAGAACAAAGTTCCAATTCAGGATGCACAATTAAATGTGCCGGGTTTTAAACGATTTAGCAAATAACTATCAGTTTAAGAAAATTATGGAATTGACTAGAAGCAAGACATAATGAATTACCACCAGTTAAACCCGGATAAAAAAGATATCTTAATAATTGATGATAAGGCAGATAATTTGAGAATTTTATCTTCTCTTTTGGCTAGAAAAGGATACAACGTCCGTAAAGCTTTAAATTGGCAAATGGCTTTCACTGCTTGTCAAACAGTTTTACCAGATTTAATTTTACTTGATATTATGATGCCGGAGGTTGATGGTTATGAAGTTTGCCGACGTTTTAAAAGTTGGGATTTAACCGCAGATATCCCCGTCATTTTTATTAGTGCTTTAGATGATGTTTTTGATAAAATTAAAGGTTTTAGATTAGGAGGAGTAGACTATATCACTAAACCATTTGAATTTGAAGAAGTTGTAGTACGTGTCCAAAATCAACTAGAGCTAAGAGAAGCAAGATTAGAAATATTAAGGCTCAATACAGAACTCGAACAAAGGGTAAAATCTCGCACTTGGGAACTAGAAAATGCCCTAAAAAAACTGCAAAGAGAAATAGTTTCTCGCCAACACTTACAAGATAAATTGCTAGATATAGTCTTACATGATTCACTGACTGGATTACCAAATCGAGTTTTATTTTTAAGACAACTAGGAAAAGCACTAACTCTCGCCAGAGAAGATAATAAATATCAATTTGCTGTACTATATTTAGATTGCGATCGCTTCAAAGTTGTGAATGATTCTCTCGGTCATCTTGTGGGAGATGAATTACTCATCGCTATCTCACATCGTCTGCAATCATGCCTGAATTATGGTGATACTTTGGCACGATTAGGTGGTGATGAATTTGGTATTCTTTTAGAAAATATTATAGATATTAATTCCGCTCTTCAAGTCGCGGAAATGATACTAAAAAAATTATCTATAACCTTTAAATTGTCTAAATATGAAGTATTTATGAATGCTAGTATTGGGATTAATTGGGGTTGTAAAGATTACGAAAAACCAGAGTATTTATTACGCGATGCTGACACCGCAATGTATCGCGCTAAAGCGCAAGGAAGAGCCAGTTATAAAGTGTTTAATCCTGCAATGTACCAGGAAGCAATTCAACTTCTAGAAATAGAAAATGATTTGCGTAGAGCGATTGAACGAGAAGAACTAATTATTTACTATCAGCCAATTATTGCCCTGCATACAGGTAAGATTGCAGGATTTGAAGCACTAGTACGTTGGCAGCATCCGGTTCGTGGTTTAATGGCTCCTACAGACTTTATCCCTATAGCAGAAGAAACAGGTTTAATTAATGATATCGATATCTGGGTTTTGCAATCAGCTTGTCATCAATTAAGTATTTGGCAAAATTACCCAGCCATGCCCCAAAATTTAACTATTAGTATAAATTTAAATGCGCGTCTTTTTACTCAAGTTAACTTAATTGCACAAATCGATCAAATTATTCATGACACTAAAGTAAATTCATCAAATCTAGAACTAGAAATTACCGAAAGTGTCATTATGGAAAACACTAATGTTGTGAGAACAATTATTGAAGAAATTAAACAGCGCAACATTAAATTGGTAATGGATGATTTTGGTACTGGCTATTCATCTCTCAGCTATATACATAGTTTACCTTTAGATTCTTTAAAGATTGATAAATCTTTCATTACCAGAATGCAATTTTATCAAGATAGTATGGGCTTAGTCCCAACCATAATTAGTATTGCTAAATCAATGACTATGACTGTGATTGCTGAAGGAGTAGAAACTAAAGAGCAACTAGCAAAATTAAGAAGTTTAAACTGTGACTTTGCTCAAGGCTTTCTATTTTCTCAACCCCTAGAACCAGCAGAAGTTATTGATTTCATTGCAGCTACGCCCCAGTGGTAAAGATAAAATTTTTATACTTAGTGGCAAATACTGGTGTATACTTTCCAACCAAGTCAGTAAAATTGATAATTACTATAGCAATTTAATTTGAGTTCTGAATTTACTTGTGAAGGTAGGGAAGAGGGAACGGGAAACAGGGAACATAAAGTTTACTCAGTTTTTTTCCCAAATCAAATAAGAGTTCTATA
The DNA here is from genome assembly GCA_018993265.1 of Nostoc sp. TH1S01. Taxonomy (GTDB): domain Bacteria; phylum Cyanobacteriota; class Cyanobacteriia; order Cyanobacteriales; family Nostocaceae; genus Nostoc_B. Next base: position 9,806 of record JAGKSW010000064.1, on the reverse strand, counting down.
TCTTGCTCAAACTCCTTGGGAAATAAACTTTATATAAAACATTAAGTAATAAAATTTACATTATTCAAATAAAAAAATATTTTGTTGTTCTCGGTAATCAGAGAATGCTTCGCAGTAGTTCATTGACATGATCTGTCAAAAGTGAGAGTCTGGTTACTCAGAAAGTCAAAATAGGGTCAGCAAAATTTTTATTGATTAAAGACTACTATTTTCAGTTACATAAAAGCATAATAGAGATGTGACTGATTTGTTTGCCCCATTACATTCCTTAGAAAAAGGTCACTGGTTCAAGCTCATCTGCGGAGCCAGCTACCAACATCTGCCAGCAGTCAGAAGTTTAACATTAGCCTACACTTTGGCAGGCGCTGACTGCATAGATGTCGCTGCTGATCCGGCGGTAATAGCAGCAGCTCAAGAAGGGCTGCAAGTAGCTAAAACCCTGATAAGAGAAGCCCAAAAACGAGGCTTCAACTATCAAGGTGGTTCACCATTGTTAATGGTGAGCTTGAACGATGGTGAAGATCCCCATTTTCGCAAAGCCGAGTTTGATGCTGTTCATTGTCCGCCAAACTGTCCAAGACCATGTGAGCGAGTTTGCCCGGCACAGGCGATCGCATTTAACCGGACACAAGATAATTTTTCTGGAGTAGAATCTCAGAAATGTTACGGTTGTGGTCGTTGCATACCATTATGTCCTTACGATATAATTTATACTAGATCGTATATGTCAACGCCAGAGGCGATCGCGCCAATGGTAATTTCCACGGGAGTAAATGCTGTAGAAATTCATACACAAGTAGGACGATTAGTAGAATTTCAAAAACTATGGCAAGCAATTTCACCTTGGGCTGAACAACTTCAGTTATTGGCTATCAGTTGTCCCGATGGCGAAGGCATGATTGATTACCTCAATGCAATTTATGACCTAATTAACCCACGTCCTCGTACCTTAATTTGGCAAACCGATGGTCGCTCCATGAGTGGTGATATTGGAGATGGTACTACTCTGGCAGCAATCAAATTAGGACAAAAAGTTTTGGCAGCTAACTTACCGGGATATGTGCAGTTAGCAGGTGGCACAAATAGCTACACCGTTGCTAAGTTAAAGGCAATGGGACTCCTCAAAAGTGCTGAGTTGAAAGTGCTGAGTGCTGAGTCTTATCCTCAGCACTCAATTGCTGGAGTCGCATACGGAAGCTATGCCCGTGTATTGCTGTCGCCAATTCTCGAACAGTTGGAGAATAAGGAGGTGAATCACACCAGTGTCAAAGCGACTGTCCGCCTGGAAGCAGAACCAGACTTATTGTGGGAAGCTGTAGGGCTTGCCCATTCTCTCGTTTCCCAGATCAAGTCACAGCAGGAGCGATAATCGCTCGTTCGTTATCTCTCAAAACGTCACCATAGAAAGCATGACGATTACAGACGATCTCCAAAAGTTATTAGACATCTTGCCCCAAGACTTGCGACAAGTACTAGAAAATCATCCTCAGCGAGATAATTTAGTGGAAGTAGTCTTGGATTTGGGTCGTCGCCCAGAAGCTCGCTTTCCTAATCAAGCTGAGTATCTGAGTGAAACACCCGTAACTCAAGCACAAATTGATGATTGCATTCAGCGAGTCGGCACATTTGGCGGAGATAATCGAGCAGGAATTGAGCAAACTTTGCATCGGATCAGTGCTATCCGCAACCGTAATGGTAAGATAATTGGCTTAACCTGTCGTGTCGGTCGTGCAATATTCGGTACTATTGGCATGATCCGCGATTTGGTAGAAACAGGTAAATCCATTCTCATGCTGGGTCGTCCAGGTGTGGGTAAAACTACTGCTCTACGGGAAATTGCCCGTGTGTTGGCAGACGATTTAAACAAACGAGTAGTAATTATCGACACCTCTAACGAAATTGCGGGAGATGGCGATGTTGCCCACCCTGCCATTGGTCGTGCTAGAAGGATGCAAGTAGCTCATCCAGAACTTCAACATCAAGTCATGATTGAGGCGGTGGAAAACCACATGCCAGAAGTGATTGTGATTGATGAAATCGGCACAGAACTGGAAGCTTTAGCAGCGCGTACCATTGCTGAACGCGGTGTGCAGTTGGTAGGTACTGCTCACGGGAACCAAATTGAAAACCTGATCAAAAACCCGACACTTTCCGATTTGGTTGGGGGTATTCAGGCTGTGACGCTGGGAGACGACGAAGCTAGAAGGCGCGGTTCGCAAAAAACGGTGTTAGAGCGCAAAGCTCCCCCTACCTTTGAAATTGCTGTAGAGATGTTAGAACGACAGCGTTGGGTAGTGCATGAAAGTGTTGCTGACACAGTAGATACTTTATTGCGTGGACGGCAACCCAGTCCACAAACCCGCACTGTGGACGACAACGGCAAAGTTGTCATGACTCGACAGCTATCGGTGGTTAATGGTCGTGGCGGTTATGTAGCTAGTGGGGAAGAAACTTTCTCCTCTGGGCGACAGTCTGGTGGCTGGCGTGCATCGGGACAGATGGTGGCACTTCCGCCATTGAGTCTAGAGCGGGAAAAGACAACTGGACAGAGCGAGTTTGACCGCTTGCTAGAGGAATCCTTTAACTACTCCGACACCATTGATTTCGCCGCCACGAAGAATGCTGGCCCCAACGGGGAAGATTTGCCACTGCATGTTTATCCTTATGGGGTGAGTCGCCACCAATTAGAACAGGTAGTTAGTGTGCTGACTTTGCCTGTAGTCTTGACAAAAGACATCGATAGTGCTGATGCAATTTTGGCATTGCGATCGCATGTCAAAAACCACGCTAAACTACGGCAAATGGCCAAAGCCCGTCATGTCCCTATTCACATGATTAAAGCCAGCACCATTCCGCAAATTACCCGTGGACTGCGGCGGTTGCTGAACATTGATGAACCAGAAATTGCCGATGACCGCGAATTGCAACTTTTTCTGCACAGTGGTAGCGATGACGAAATTGATGCCCTAGAGGAAGCTAGACTTGCAGTCGAGCAAATTGTCATTCCCAAAGGACAGCCAGTAGAGTTATTGCCCCGTTCTCCCCAAGTTCGCAAAATGCAGCATGAATTGGTAGAACACTATCGCCTCAAATCCCATAGCTTTGGCGAAGAACCTAATCGCCGCTTAAGGATTTATCCGGCGTAATTTTAATTCAGGACTAACGCACAAAGGTTAGTTGTTGAAATTGGGTGTAAGGGTGTGGGGGTGTAAGGGTTTTGAATACCTAAGACCCCTACACCCTTCTTCAAACTTGAATTTTTCGTTTTGAGCTAATTTGTTAGGAATTGGGCAAAAAATCTCTCAAACTCTCATTTCTCTGTGACCTCTGCGCCTCTGTGGTTTGTTTCTCCCTAACTTTTGCGTAAATCCTGTTTGTAAAATAATTACTCTGTCACCTCTAACCTGTTATCTATCTCCTACTACTTTGCCTGACAATATCTACAAATTTCTGCACAGTTGAAGATGCGTCACTGCTACGCCAAATCATTGCAATTGTCACTTTCGGAGTAGGTTCTTCAATATATTTATAAACTACTCCAGTTCGTTGCAAGTTTTGTAATGATGCAGGCACGATCGCCACTCCCATTTCTGCTGCTACGATACTGACAATAGTTTGCATTTGAATGGCTTCTTGTACAACATTCGGACTAAAACCTGATTGCTGACAAAGACTAATAATTAAATCGTAGAGTCCGGGTGCTAATTTTCGGGGAAATAAAATAAACCCTTCATTAGCCAGGGATATCAAACTAATTTGAGATTGCTTTGCTAGGATATGCGTCTCTGGTAAAGCTACCACGAGCGACTCTTGAAAAATCGTCTCCCAGGTGACATACTCCCACACTGACTGCAAGCAGTACAGTGTGGGCTTCTCAGCGACTCCCGGTATCCCGTCGGACATTAACTGAGCTTTGTTTAGACTGCACGAGATGCCCCTCCGCACAGTTGAACAATACAAAGCGAAAAGTGTGGTCTTGGGGGTTTCCCCCATGAACAACTTTTCAAGAAAAATGTTCAACACCTTTGTACTGCCAGAGTTTTACCTACCCACAGTGGCGACACACAAATGTCTATTACTGGATAGAACCCCATACTCTGAGTTGTCAAGGTTCAGCGTACAGGAAGCGATTAGCTATTAATTTGATTAAACCTGTACAACTTAAGTGTATCATAGTTACGGTGATTTGTCGTAACTATGTCAAGAAAACACAGAGTTGAAACAAGGCTGAAGCGTTGAGAACCTTAGTCCAAAGTTTGGCGATTCGTCGCCCACCCCACTCCCTCAATGAGTGATAGTCGAATGGCATTAAGAAAACGTGAAACGTCGTCAGGGCAGGGTGTAGGGGGTAGGGTGTAGGGTGTAGTGTTTAAGACAATTAAATTTTAATTGCGCTTGGGAGTTCACATATTCTTAATTCCCCAATACCTGCAACCCCACACCCCACACCCTCCAAGCCAACCATATCAAGGGTTTACGCTTAACTTAGTGGCATTTGAGTGATAGTCATTATTGGTTGGGGGTGGGACTCCTCATCGCCCAAAAATTCATCTCATCGCCTCCCTTGCGGGTAGGCGAGAGGCTTCTTTTTGATTCAGCTAAATTTACTGTCTTCAACAGGAGGGCGGATAAAACCGACATCCGTACGTCCTTCTTGCAACCAATCTATTTGTTGGTCTGTAGTTAATTCATGTAACTCTAGATTTACTCCAGGAACACAGTTGCGATAATTTTTGAGTATAGATGGCAAAATATTATACGCCGCCGAACTGACAAAGCCAACCACCAATTTTCCGAGTTCGCCACGACTGGTTTGTTGTCCGATTTGAATTGCTTGTTGCAAGTGTTGGAGAATTTGCTGGACTTCACTTAAAAATACCTCTCCTGCTGCTGTTAACTGCACATGGCGTTTTGTGCGGTGAAAAAGTTCAAATCCCAATTCTGTCTCTAGTTGGCGAATTTGTTGACTCAGGGGAGGTTGGGCAATATGCAGTTTTTCGGCAGCTTTGCCAAAGTGTAGTTCTTCTGCCAACTTCACAAAGTAGCGCAGGTGGCGTAATTCCATTAGTAAGGATAACTAATATTTTATAAATATTAATCACAGTATAAAAATATATTGGACATAAATAAAAATCTTTTTTAGTGTGGATATTAAGCAATCAACAGACTGGAATTTCACTAAGTATGAATAAGATTTTGCCATCCAAACATCATTGGAATGCTTTGCTTTATGAAGATAAACACGCTTTTGTGTGGCAATATGGCGAAGATTTACTGCAATGGCTGAACTCCAAACCAGGAGAGTTGATTTTAGATTTGGGTTGTGGAACTGGGCAACTTTCCGCGAAAATTGCTGAGTCTGGCGCTGAAGTGATAGGAATTGATAGCGCCGCCACAATGATTGAAAAAGCGCGACAAAATTATCCGAATTTACGTTTTGAAGTTGCTGATGCCCGTAACTTGCAAATAGACAAACTATTTGATGCCGTATTTTCTAATGCTACCTTGCATTGGATCAAAGAAGCAGATGCTGCGATCGCATCTATATATCAAGCACTCAAACCAGGAGGGCGTTTTGTTGCCGAGTTCGGTGGTAAAGGTAACGTAGAGTCTATTGTTCAAGCATTGTATGTCGCTTGCGAGAAAATTGGTCTATCTAATCCCCAAGTTTTCAATCCTTGGTATTTTCCTAGTATTGGTGAGTATAGTAATTTACTTGAGCAACAAGGCTTTGAAGTTACTCAAGCTATCTTATTTACCCGTCCCACTTTCTTAGCAGATGGGGAAGCAGGCATAAAAAACTGGCTGGAAATGTTTGCTAGTGCTTTCTTGGCAAAACTTTCTGATGCGGAAAAAGTCGAAGTTATTCGTTATGTTGAAGACTACCTCCAGCCCACACTTTACCGAGATCATGCTTGGACAGCAGACTATCGCAGAATTCGCATTCTAGCTATCAAAGTGTAGATTGTGTGGAACTTTACCCAGTAAAGGCAGACATTTATTTTAGATAAATTATGAATATATGTGGTAAAGTTCACTACCTCTAATTTGTTAATTAAATGGTGTTAGTTTATGCTGAGACAGAAATCGTTGCCAATACTTTTGTGCTTTAGCTTGAGTGCAATTTTTCTTTCGCCAGTTTCCTCATCCTTGGCAGAAACAGCTTCTGTTCCCTTACCTTCAGATGCACCTTTAGAATTGAGTTTATTGACTCAACCAAATGCCAATGTAGTTACAGCTAACACCATTAATCCACAAGGATTAACAACTCCAAGTTTATGGTTAGCGCAAGCTAATTCCGAAAATAAATTGTTAGATAATTGGATAGCGTATCCTGCTAAGGCAACAATACCAGGGCGAGTAGATGCGATCGTAAACCAGCAAGTTTGGAGCATACTAGATTATCTAGAACGCTACAGTTTTGTGAATCGCTTAGGTAATGTTGCTAGAAAAGACTTTTATAATTTGCGAGTTTTTAATTATCAGCAGGAACTTTTGGGGAGTTACACCTGTAATTTTCAAATAAACCCAACATCATGTCGCATTCAGATCAATTCTTTAAATAAATTAGGATTGCAGCAATCATCTGAATGAAGTTGATAGGTGAGAGCGGGAGTAGTATTTTTACGCCCAAACATCTATAATTTCAACTATTTACCAATGAGAAAGAACAAATGACCGTCTTCATCAGTTATTTTTAACTGTACTGACGTACTTAATTAACTTGTCTTGATTTTGCTAAACAGAGATTCATACTGTTTTGCTGTTGACGTTGGTAATGGCAGCAAGAATTCACTTTTAGGGAAAATTTGATGATTTGTCTGTAAAAAACTACGTATTGGTTCGGCAATATCGGTACTTGCAATATCAGAAAAAATTGGGGAATTAGTTCTCGTTTTCGCAGTAATTTGTTTGGCTATTTTTGATTGCCAACAAAAATCAATCCATTTAGACGCTATGTCGTTTTTGCTGGCTTTAGTAGGGCGTACCCATAAATCTGCCCAAATGGCTGTTCCTGATTTTGGGATAACTACATTAAGTTGGGGATAACGTGACAATATTGGTAATACATCACTTGACCAACCAACAGCTAACCAAGTATCTCCTGTAATTAAAGGTTCGAGATAGTTATTAGAACTGTAGAGTTTTACTTGTTGGTTTAAGGTTTGCAGTTCTTTTTCTAGGTTGGGTACGGTGTCGAGGTTTTCGGTGTTGTAGGATTTACCGAGTTTCTTTAAAACTAACCCGATGACTTCTCTAGGATTATCTAGTAAAGAAATTTGCGATCGCAACCCCTCCCGCCATAAATCACTCCAGTCTTGGGGTTGCCAGCCTAATTCTTTAAATTTCTGGCGATCGTATACAATCACTGTACTACCCCAACGATAAGGTGCAGCCCAGACGTTTCCTTGAGGATCTAAATTTCCTTGGTCATTGCGAGTTACTAATTGTCGCCATCTTTCATCCAAATTCGACCAAGATTTTAATTGTTGGACTTCTGCTGCTGCTAGCGGTTGAATTAATTTTTGTTCAATGGCACTTTTTAGCCAATAATCTCCCAAACTTACCAAGTCTACTACATTAGTTGTTGGCGAATTGATAAATGGAACCCAGCGAGTCCAATTTTGATTATCTTTGGTTGGTGGTTCCTGCCAACGTTGCAATTGTTGATATAAATTTTGTATTTGTTCAACTGGAGAAAATTTTAACTGTGGTTTTGGCTGCAAAACTTGGCTAAATTGATCAACTACTTGAGCGGGAATAGAATTTTTCAATAACTGAACGCTGAGTTTGGTTTGGTTTTTATTCCCACACCCCACCAGCAGTTGCGACAGTGCCAATCCACTTATACTGAGTAAAAATGAGCGTCGATCCATTGACTTTGGATATTTAAACTTAAATTCTAGACTATTGTCTTACAATTTTCCCTACTCCCTATTTTCAAGGTAGCCTCATTCATAAAATAAATGCCTCCCAGTCGTGGAGGCAAAGCGTAAAGCATCCTAATATTTCTGATGAAAAGATAACATGGACTGACTGAGATTGAATGAGGGCAGTCACCCTTCATTAAGGAGTGTAAGGACTTTGATTCACCTACACCCCTACACCCAGTCCCAACAGACAATCTTTTGTGTTCCTGTTATCTAGGGAAAGATTTTGGCTAAGAAAGTGATGATTTCTGACCAAGCAGAGGTAGCTGCAACAGCGTCGTAGCGATAACCATCATCGCGCATGAAGGTATGTTCGGCTTCATATAAAAATACTTGATGAGGTATATTGGCATCGGTAATTGCTTTAATTAATGTATGGCGATCGCTTTCGGGAATGTGAGGGTCAAGAGTACCGAGTATCAGCAGTAATTCGCCTTTAATTTCACTCACTCTATGAATAGTATCTGCTATTCCTTTACCAAGTTTGCCACTGGGAATACCAGTCGGGTAACAGCAGACAGCAGCTTTGATTTCAGGTTGGAAGGCGGCGCGAAAAGATAAATGTCCGCCGATGCAAAAGCCAAGGGTGCCAATTTTATCAGGGTTAACCGCCGCGTCGGTTTTGAGAAAATCAATCACAGCCCGACAATCTGCATCATACTCTGCGATCGCAGTCCGGCGTGCATCATCATTACCCCGCATTCTACCAAGATCATCCGGCTCAATCACTGCACCAATTGGTTCAATACGATGAAAGATTTCTGGTGCAGCGACAACATAACCAAAACCTGCTAGGTAGTTGACTAAGCGAATCATCGGACTACCTAATTGATAAATATCACTGTAAAACAAAATGCCTGGGTAAGTTCCGGCTGGTTTGGGAGAGGCGACATACACCCGCATTAAGCTGTCATCTACCCTTAACTCGACATTGCGCTTAGTAATTTGCACTTGTTTAGCTCCCAGTCATAATTGTTTTGATTAGCTTTTACAGCATTAGGTAGTGATATCGGGATTTTAGAGCTAACCCATCACTACGGAAATAAAGATACATTTAAAATTAGGTAAAAATGAAGTTCCAAGGATGAACGTTGAGGTTCGGAAGGTGGAGTTTCAGCCTTTTTACTCGAAAGTTGAGGTTCGGAAGGCGAAGTTTCAGCCTTTTTACTCGAAGGTTGGTGTTTTGAGGGTGAAAGATGAGGCTTTGAGGTGGAAGTGTCAGGAAATTTTCTGCGTTGGGTGTTGTGGAATAGGGGATTTTCTCACGCAGAGGCGCAAAGGCGCGGAGAGGAAGGGGAGAGTTTTGGATTTTTTTTAACAACTGCTTTGCGAAAATTGCTGATTCTGGGATGATTTACTTAACAGTAATCAGTGAACAGTGAACAGTAATCAGCAATATGTTTTGAAGTCCCTCACTTCTAAAAAGTGGTAGTTAACAAGAGTCAAATCCCCAACTAAAACCCTGATAACTGATAACTGTTAACTGATAACTGACTTATACAAGCTTGTAGGTTGACTGTGAAAAAGTTATTCAGTGCAATTAATGCTCCGGGTATCTTCCTAGCACCTTGGATGGTGGCGGGTGCAATGACAACAGGGTTAGTTTTGAGTATGCCAGTTGAGGGGATAGCGCAACAACAAAGCCCTACATATTCAGCAGAGGAACAAGCAGCCTTAAAGGAAGCGGACGAACTGAATGAACAAGCAACAAAGTTATACCAAGAAGGGAAATACAGTGCAGCTATCCCCTTAGCAGAACGCACGTTGGCTATCACAGAAAAGGTGCTGGGACAAGAACATCCTGATGTCGCCCTAAGCTTAAATAATTTGGCTGCACTGTATGAAGCACAGGGGAATTATCGACAAGCGGAACCA
>JAGKSW010000230.1 GCA_018993265.1 Nostoc sp. TH1S01 | reverse complement strand
GTTGGAACATCCGTTCAAGTTTCTTGATGAACCGCTTTGAGTCAGACACCACCATGACTTTTTGATCTAGCATGATGGCAGCAGAAATTTTCGCCACCAACGCCGACGAATCCATCCCTTCGTACCAATAGATAGTGCGCTCGCCATTCTTCCATTCATTTTTGATAATGTATGGTTGCTCCCCAACTGGCCGCATGGACATGAAAAAGTCAATGGTGATGTCGTCCATGTGTGCGTCAGCGATGACAACCAACGGCGCATTGTAGACAATATGTTCTAATACAGACAGTATTAGGGCGCGATGTTCCTTGCAAGTATTACTGTGCAGTAAGTGGGTCAGGTATTGGCAAGCTTCATCTATAAATATGCAGCCATATTGCAGGGCTTGGGTGTTTAACTTATATAAACTGTCGATGGTGATGCTCAATGCCTGTGCAGTAGCCATGCCAGTATAACCAAGGTCAGAATACATCAAGGTTTTCAGGCGTTCGGCTAAATTCTTCAGCAGATTCACCCGATGCCCGTTGTTGAGAAATCTTTGCTCTGGATGAGCATCACGCCACCAACGCATTAACTCGGTTTTGCCTGTTCCCATGTCAGAAATCAGTACCACTAACCCTGTTTTTGGGAAGATAATATAGTCCGGGTCAGTAGTAGGACGTGATTTTTTGAGCAGGAAGTTGACTTTTCCTCGACTGCCTGGGGGTATTTCCTCTGTTCGCTCAGGCGTTGGGAAGTCCATTGGTTCCAGTTGTGTTTCGGGCAGCGACACACATACTGTATGAGGTGGTGCGAGTGCTGTTGTTCAGGGGGCGACGAACTTATAAAGTTTAATTTCTTATAAAAATGTCGTATTTTAAAATTCGACATTTTAATCGATGTGGAGATTGATATTTGCTAAAACTTAAAATCAATCAGACAAAGAATGTATGATATTTGCCTAAAGACGTGAACGTTAAGGCAATTGTTGTAAATCAATTATATAGCTATGTATGGCGAGGTTTTTGATGGCACAGGTAGTTCTTGCTGTTTTAGCAAATGCTGGTGGTGTTGGTAAAAGTACTTTATCTGTACATCTAGCTTATGAAGTTAGTAAGCGTAAACACAAGGTAGCATTGCTAGATTTAGATCCACAGCGATCGCTGGATGTCTTTTGTGGTTTAGAAGCAGTCGAAGCAGAAAACACAATGACTAAGGTTTTAGCAAAAGACTTTAAGGGCGACTGGGTTTTAGTATCAGCATGGGATGAGGCAAGAATAGAAGTTTGCCAAGGACATCCATCACTAGCGGATACAAGCAATGATTTAGTAGTTCGTAAACGAGGAGAATATACATTAGCGGATAGACTGCACAAATATCCTTTACCCCATGATGCGGTAATTATAGATTGTCCAGCTACTTTGGGGATGCTGAATGTAAATGCTTTAGCAGCCGCTACTCATATTTTAGTGCCGATACAGCTTGAAATGAAGGCAATATCAGGTTCTGCGGAGTTACTGGAATGGTGTATTAATACATCGGAGGAACTACAGTTAGATCCCAAACCTTCTATTATGGGTTTCGTTCCAAGTATGTATGATGAGGCGATAGCAATGCACAGACAGTACTATTCACAACTGCCAGCAATTGCCGAACAATTAAATGTTAAATTGTATCCAAAAATTCGTAGTTCTAATGAGTTTAAAAATGCCAGCGCACATGGATTACCTCTGCATAAATATCGAAATAAACATCCAGCTTGTAAAGATTTTAAGCAAATTGCAGATGATGTAGTTAAATTAATCAAAAGTAAATAAGGAAATTTTATGCCGAAAGCTCTACCACAAATAGGTGAAAAATTTAAAGGGGCAGTTCAAAAAACAGAGCAAGAGAAAAAAATTGCTCAACTACAAGCAGAAGTAGAACAGCTAAGAATCAAGCAAGCTCCCGAACTTGAAGCCGAGTTACAGGTGTTACGAGAAAAACTGCGGCATCATTCAGGAGAAGCGGAAGTTGAGCTTGAATTAATCGATCCTAATCCTAATCAACCAAGACAAACAATTACTGTTGAATCGATTCAAGCAAAAGCACGGCTATTAAAAAAACATGGACAGATTACCCCCATCATTCTTGTAGCCCAAGAAAATGGGCGTTACATACTGCTGGATGGGCAATTGCGTACTGAAGGGGCAAAGCTATTAGGATGGAAGTCTATTCGAGCGGTTATTGTCCCAATGCCTCAAGATTTAACGCAATCATCCTTAATTACTTTTCTTGGATTTGAAGACTTAAACCCATTAGATAAAGCTGAAGCTATTGTTCAAGAACTACATAAATCAACAGAGTTAAATTTAGAAGAAATTTCTATAGTCTTGGCAACTGTGCTTAAACGTATAGAACGTGATGGTAAGAGTAAAGAGTTGACAAAATTAGTTGCTTTAGATTTAGAGCAACAAAAGTTAGGGTTAGAAACTCTAAATGTAATAGCTGAAGAACAAAATTTGTTTTTAGCATTGTTAGAGTTAGGATTAAACCCTGCTTCAGTAAAATCTAATCTTTTCCCGATGCTGTCCCTACCAGATGATTTGAAAAAAGCAATTCGCTATAAAGGATTGAAAGGGGCGCACGCTTTGGCACTTGCAACGTTATCTGCAAAAGCCTTAGATATATCTGAAGAAAAGGCTCAGAAAGAACGAACTAGAATTACAGAAAAAGTTCTAGTAGAGAATCTCACAGTTCCAGAAACACGAGAACTTGTTAGACAAACTAAAGCCAAATATTTAACACGAACATTATCAGAGTCCAAAGAAGTCAAATCCATAATCCAAAAAATCAGTAGCTTATCAGAAACATCATTAATTCATGCAAGTACTGAGCAACTTCAAGAACTAAAAGTACTTTTGCAAATAAAATTAGCTGAAATAGAGAAATTAAGCCAGCAATAACCTTAACGGCAATACTGCCCCTATTAACCCGGAGCAACAGTCTAAACCACCCAGACCACTCAAACCTAGAACTCAAAAGCAGAGTTAGCATAGAGATTTCAACATCTTAAGTTTTTAGACTGGAATAAACCAGAAGAGCAAGTAATTTTTGAAGTTGGCACTGTCAACTGGGAATAATTAGCGAGTTTAGAGAAGAGACAATTATAGAGGTTTCCCAAGTATAGCCCTCAATCATTCTGAGGAATGTCGAATGCCCTAACTGCGGTAAGACTGCAATCAAGTTAACTACAGAAAAGGTACTATCGACACAGCGATACCTTAACTTTGGCAGTAATGATGGTACAAATATCAATTAAGAATTATTAGAAAGAAAGATAATGCCAAAGTTAACCTGTTTAACTGCACCGTTAATTATACTAACAGCCGTGACCCTAACAAGTTGCAGCACCACGAGTGTTGAACAGTACGAAGCGACAGCACTTACCAGTTATACCTGGCAAGTGAAGTATGCCAATAATTTGACTAATGCACCACAGCCGCGAATTGAAAGCTTTAGCTCTGCATCAGTACTAAACCGGAATGGATTAAAACCAGCAGGAGCAGTTATCGGCCCGGATGCTCAAGGACTATGGTGGCCGACTTTACCCGCTCGCCCAAGTATTGATGAAATAGAACAACGAAAAAGACTTCAAGAAGAAGCAGGCAAACCAGAACTACAGAAAACGGTGAAATACCAAATTACTTATGGTGTGGGTGAGCAACAGAAAACGCTACCTACTAACTATGATGTTTATCGACAGGTAGTAAAGGCTTACCCATCACGGACTCCTTTGGAATTAACTTTCGGATTAAATGATGACTCGGTAGAAAAGGCTGAACCAGTTAGCAAATAGTCGTCTAACAAACTAGCCCAGAAGTGATTCTCCTTGTCTAGCAAAGAAGCTGAAGCCTTCAAGTAAAAATTATCCATCTTATACACAGGGCGATGGCTGCGCCAACGTCAAAGACGAACATGCTTCAATTCAAGATCCAAAATTGCTTGCTCCCCAAACCAGTTTTTTCAAATTCCTAAAAATAAGTGAACAAGCTAAAAAATTAAAAATTGCAAATAGGGGCTAAATGGGGGTCATATAGTACCCAAATATATCTTGTAAAGTTATGGGGGCTAAATGGGGGTTGTATATGTTACAATTAGCCCTCATTTAGGGTATGCTCAAAAAGTCGTGATTTTATGCCGCAATTAACCCCAATGACAAACATCCACGCACTGCAAAAAATTTTTCCAGCCGGCTTTGACAATGGCTACGGTAGCCTGAAGCTGCTGGTCGATGGCTTTGATGTAGTGAGAGTCCCCAGCTATATTTCCACAGCAGATATGGAAGATGTGCCAGGGAGAGTCGAATTTAACGGGACAGCTTACACAGTCGGAGAATCTGCTTTCCGAGCCGGAGATCATTTTGAGCGCAATACAGACAGCAATGAAAACAAGATCAAGAATGCGCTGACTACTTTGCTGGGAGCATTAGCACATTTGCCACACCGCAAAGCATGGCATTTAAAGTTAGTCGTCAGCTTGCATGATGTCGCTCTGGCAAAAGACTTAACGCAAGTCCTCAATGGAGAATATCAAGCTGTCCTTGCTGGCAAACCCTCAGAAGTTAAGGTAGAAGTCCTGAAAGTTGTTCCTGAAGGAATGGGCGCATTGTTTGGACAAGCATTACCGAAAAAATTAACAGTGATAGACTTCGGTAACGGCACAACGCTGTATTCTCGATACACCCAAGGCAAGCGAGAAGTACACACACCTTACCCAGTCGGTGTAGAAGTTCTCATCGATGAAATTGCTCAAAAAATGAAACATCTTAATGGTGGCAAGCTGGGAACTCCATCGAAAGTGCGATATGCACTGGAAAATGGACATACCAGATATAGCCGAGACATCGATATTGGGTGAACGAAAAAAGGTGT
>JAGKSW010000229.1 GCA_018993265.1 Nostoc sp. TH1S01 | reverse complement strand
TGAAGTGCGGAATGTGGGTTAAGATGTTCATCAATTTCAGCTATAATTTGCTCTTCAGATTCTTGAGGCGAAAGCTGTTGAATTTCGGATTCTGGCAGATAAATAATATCTTTACTATTCTTATCCGGCAGCAACCCATACTGCCAACCTGCTCCACTCTCCTTTGCAATCAAACTGTCACTTGGAACGAATTCAATCCCTACAACTATTCCCTGCTTTGTACGCTGACCAAACGTAAACCTTGGATAACCCCAGCCGCGTGGAATCGTGATTGTGACTTGCATACAATCTCTCCTTTGGATTATTTAATGATTTTTCGGGTTCAATAATCAAAGCGGTTTAATCTTTGATCACTGAACAATTAGCTTTCGATTCAGACTTGGCGTAGCAATACTATTTGTGCAAAAATCTTAGAGTTGAATCGATTTTATTTTCTTAAGCGATCGCTAGTTAAATAAAACAGTGATCGCTTGAGTTTTTAGAACAACTTTGTGGCTAACTGCTGCCGGGGCGGAATTTTTTGACAATCAAAAAGCGGTCTGCTGTTAACAAACCGCCTCCCCTCTTGATAAGTTGTCTCGAAAACTGGGAATCTCTTTTATTGGGTAAATCTGGCTAATAGTTCTTCACGAGATAGTGATGATAATTGCAGCAAAACATTAGCAAACTCTTCTGAGGGTAACTGTAGTAAACTATCAACCACTTTCGTCAGTCCCTCATCAACAGAACCAAATCGAACTTTGAGCAAATTCTCTACTATTTGGCGTTGTCCTTGCTCCACACCTTCTTGTACAGCAGCAGCCCTGGCTTCTTCGTAAGCTTGGGTTAAGTTCATAATTAGCTCCTCGTCATCTTGGGTTAACTCTGGTTGTGCCATTAAACTAATACGCCATCTGTAAATTATCTCCAGTACATTGCGACGCAAGCGGTTTTCTGTTGGCAGTGCCACCAATTCACTGACAGCAAGTTGTTGAACCTTTCCCCTACCCAACAGCCGAAACCAAAGCGTGTCTGGAGTTGAAGGTAGTTTATTAATCGCAACTATTGCTCCTCGCTCTCCTTCGGGCAGAAAATACACTCCATTAGGCCAATTGTCTAAATCTAGTGTAGCCCCAAAAGCTTGAAGCAGAGTTTGTGAGGCACTTGGCGATAGAATCCATAGCCTTGGTAAGTCATTCTCTGCTATTGTTGTGTCTTCCCGATTAGCTTGACGTTGCGCGTCAGCAATCACAGTAAACAGTTTTTGAAGGCAATTACGTACTTCGGAAAAACTAGGCTGATTGCGAAATGGTTCTAACAGTGTCGTATTTAACAATGCAATTCTGCCCAATAATCCTAAAGTTTCAGCATCAGCAGTAGAGTTTGGTATTGCAGAAAATAAAACATCAACAAACCTTGTTTCATCAGTAACTTCTTGATTAGTACTTACTTCCCCCAAAGGGGACAATAATTCTTTGAGAAACTGCTTGGCAAACTGGTCATGAGGTTTTGTAGTCATATCAAAAATTGGAATTTAACGATGATTGAACATGATTGATGAAGTCAAAACAATTCAAAATTATCAATTCAAAATTACAATCAGTGGGGGCTTGAAACCCGCCACCTAGAAGCACCACTGATTTTTCAAATCAGTGGTGGCTTGTACCCAGAATTAATCAATTAAAAATTTTTATTTCTTCTTAATTTTGAATTTTGAATTCAAAAAATGGTCAATGCTTCTTATTGCAGCCAAAATGGTTTTTTACAACTTATTAGACCACATACAAGGATCAGGCGGTTAACTTTATTGGAGGTTCAAGCGTATTTAGAAAGTATAATTCCTAAGCAGTAATTCATAACTAGCTGCTCAAAAAATCTAGTTATAGAGCAAAATTAGACGCGATCGCTTTGGTTTTTCCCATTAGTAAGATTTGGACATGGTTAAAATGGCAAGTATGTTATAAATGAGCGTTGTTACTCTGCTCACAGTTATGAATTTCCAACAATTACGCACAGGAGAGTATTTCCGTATTCCAGGTATGACTAGTGCTTACGTATATAGGAAAGTCAATAATTCTTGTTGCCGTTTAAATGGCTTTTTACAACCAATTCAGGCTCAATCTCTAGTAAAACGTTTGAATGCGGCTGAAATCAAAGAGTTCATAGCACAACAGCAAGCTGAACTTATAAGTTTTGAGACAGATTGTTATTAACTAAATTTCGCACGTACTGAGTTTTGAACAGCGTAAGTATAGTTAAAGATAATTTATTCAGCCTCTAAAAATTTCTAAATTTCAAAGTTATCTGTGCATTGCCTATTTCATGACGCTGCTAAAAACTCGTGCTATTTCTTGTTTCGGTTCTGTAACCCCTGCTGATTGCAAGAATTTCGAGTGTAAGGTAATGTGTACTAGTTCAGTAGTTGAAGTTGTTTTTATGACCTTCCAAGAACTTCAAACAGGCGACTACTTCCGCATCTCAGGCATAACCACCCCTTACGTCTACAGAAAAACTAGCGATGGCTTTTGCAGTTTAAATGAGACTTTGCAGCCAATTCGACCCCACACATCCGTGAGAAAGCTCACTGGGACTGAACTTATTGAATATTTAGGACAACAGCAGCCGAATTCTCAACCAAAACGTAAACCCACAGTTCGGTTAAAATCCCGACCTGTTCCCTCAAGAGAAAAAGTAGGAATCTCAAAGTATGGCATCATCAGTTAGTTAGTAATTTCGTTTTCTGGGCAAGCACAAAACAGAGTGCCTGCCCTTTTTACACGAGAATGCTTGTTTCCCTAACTGGAATTAACCCAACATCCCCACATCCTTTAACCAAAGCCAAACACAAATCAGCCGACTTCACCCCAACCACCCCCGGCTGAATTTCACTAGCTAATCCATTGAAAAGCGATTGATAGTCGGGGTGATTGTCGTTAATTTCTAGCTCTACCAAGTTTGGGAATTGGGATGTAATGATTGCCCACGGGGGAAGATTTGGTGATACATGGGTCAGATAAAGTTTCACGTTTACACCTACTGGTTAGTCTTGGCATCAGTAATAAGATAGATAAATCTTTTACTTCTACTGGTTGAGGGCGTGAGAAACAACCATCTATTAATGTGAACTTAAGGAAACACATTTTGTGGGAACAGCCATTGAAACTCTTGGCTGTTCTAATTTTTTTGAAATGGTGGCAAATTTAGGAAACAGGATCTAGCAAGCTTGGAGCCGAAGCAAAAGATGCTCTTGCATAGCACATAGCTTTCAAGTAAGCTGCTGATAATACCCTATTGTCGGAACAGCTAAGGAGCATTAACTGTTCCGACTCTTTGGTAGTAGCTCACTCAACTCAGATTTAATGACAATATGGCAGGCAACGTTCTACTAGAGCAATCGCCTGTGTGTTACTAAATCTGAGCCTTCCCTAAGCCACAGCCCCCAAACGCTCTTCCTTTGCCTTTCTGATGACACCAGCCGCTTGCATAAACTCATCTAATGCAATCGCCGCAGTTAAAGGTTCTTGATGCCGAATGTTATCTACAGCGTTTGACCAGTGGGTGAGATGCTCAAAAACCAGCCCGACGAACTGAATTCCTTGAAAGCAACGCCATGTTAGAGGCTCACCCCCGACACAGTGAAGTCTGTACTCGTCAAACTCAAGCGTATTTGCGTTTGATGTGATTGCCTGATCAATCGAACAAGTGGAATTTTTTGTCGTTATTTGTGCCATGATTAAAAATCTTGATAACAGTATAGGGAAGGCGATTGCTTGGAGAGTACACAATCGCCCTTTTTTTTGACTACGCCGCCACCAACTCTAGTACTGGCTCGTACTCCGCAAGCATCAGCCATTCATCAGGAGTGATTTGATCAAACGGCTTATCCAGCAAATCCAGAGCCTCGCCAGGGCTTTCTTGCTGCGGCGGTAAAGACTGGACGTACCAATAAGTACCATTTTTGTAAACGATTTCTTTCAGGCGCTTGCCGTTGTGATATATGCCGTCGTCGCAGAGTTCGTAACCTAGAACTTCACACGCTTCGGCAATACGCGCCATCACCTCGTTCCCTGTTGTAGCGATTGGGAGTTCTTCTTGCTGCACTGGCAGAGTGCCTTTTTTGTAGTGCCAAGAGATATCGTCAAAACACTTCTGATACCAGCTTCTACGGAAGAATTCTTGGTTGTTTACCTCTACTACCCACGGTTGG
Organism: Nostoc sp. TH1S01; assembly: GCA_018993265.1. Taxonomy (GTDB): domain Bacteria; phylum Cyanobacteriota; class Cyanobacteriia; order Cyanobacteriales; family Nostocaceae; genus Nostoc_B. Next base: position 3,781 of record JAGKSW010000229.1, on the reverse strand, counting down.
GTTACGAAGTCGTTGTAATCATAAGTGATTCGAGCGATTAGCTTTTGTCCGCAGTAGATTTCGTGTTCGTAGAAGTCGATTTCTACTGATGTTACTTGCTCTGTTGTTGTTGCTTGTGGCATGATACTAATCTCCGTTAGTGGATAAAAAGGCGATCGCAGACTTTTCCAGGGACGGCGATCGCCTTTTTATTTTGGATGTGAATTACGTTGTGAGGAGCCACAACGCACTCATTGATATTTAGCGAAGCGTTAAATAATTGAAAGTGCGATCGCTCGTCAGGGGACTGCAACCGCACTTGTTTTAATTTGGCGAAACATTTGCAGAGATATTGCTTGATGTCCGTTGATTGCATTGCCAGGCACTCTTTACCCACTCAATAGTTGAGCTTGTGCTATACCCCAGCAATCATGTCTCTGGACTATGTTTGTTAACTCGATTTGTTGAATTTGCAAACTCTTTCGCGTTTCGGGTGCTGGCTGTTTGCTGTTTCCCTGCCCTTATCATTAATTTACTAGTACCACTTATAAAAGTCAAGTGCCACTTATAAATTATTGAGATATTATTTTGGGTGAGCCAAAAATTTCTTGAACATCATGCCCAAGGATTTGACAAATATACCTAAGCAGTTGAAAAGATACGTTCTGTGGAGCTTTCGGCATATTAGGGTTTTCTAAAAGCTGGATATATTGCTGAGAAACTTTGTAATCAAATCTTGTTTGAATTTCTTCGGCAAGTGACCGCCTAGATACCTTGCCACGCATCTGCTTCAGCTTTTCTCCAAAAGCCGGTTTCCAGGCGACAGTGGTAATTAAATCTAGCTCTAACATAATATATTCTTTACTAGTGTCACTTGACGCATTCATAATATAATTGATAAAGTCATGCTAGTAAAGAGTAAATCACTCCCATTCAAAGCTTTCCAAATATTTAGTAAAGCTAAATTCTTATGACCTTGCCCCACAACTAAAAGCGACCGCCCAATACAAATTTGTGCGATCGCTGAGAATGGCAGGTGATAAGTAATTATTACTAGTCTACAGTTTTTGATTACAAAACTTAAAAATTGAAGCGGCATAGTTGCAATGCCGTGATAGTTCTATGCGTCAAAAACCAGGAGAAAGTATGGACGCGATTATTAACAGCGAAAGCCACCCCAGCCCTTTTGACCAAATTAAACATATTGATAGCGATGGTTCTGAGTATTGGCTGGCCCGTGAACTAATGCCCATCTTGGGATATCAGCAGTGGCGACGGCTAGAAGATGCCATAGATAGAGCTATCACTGCTTGTACAAATATTGGTCAAGAAAGCAAGAATCACTTTTTGCCATTGCCGGCAAAAAGTACCGGAGGCAGACCCAGAGACGATTTCAGGCTCAGTCGATATGGTTGCTATCTGACAGCAATGAATGGTGATTCCCGGAAGCCAGAAATAGCTGCTGCACAAAATTACTTTGCAATAAAAACCCGTGAAGCAGAGTTAGCCCCACAAAATTTAGAATTACTCGCCCAACTCTTAGAAAAACTCGAACAGCAAAATAAGGTAATCGAAGAACAAGGTAAGGCGATCGCTGATTTACAAACTCAAATCCAAAACCTACTGCCCCCATCAGCCGACTTCATGCCTCCCGGTTGGGATGCCGAAGTTTGGCAGAAGCTCCAACCACAAGATAAAAAACACTTCAGGTTTTTATACCGCCGCCGCAACTTCCGACCATCCCAAGAAAATCAACCGTTAGCCCTTCCTGCTGCCACTGTTGAACAAATGAAGGAACGGCAACGGGCTGAGGTTGAACGGTTGGTGGGAGAAGTATCGCCCGAAGAGAAACAGCAGTTTCAGGCTGCGAAACGCCAAAAGCTCAGAGAGTTTTGGTCGCAGGCATCCGAAGAAGAACAAAAAGATATGCCATTTTAGACAGTGGGTAAAAATATGACCAGTAAACTTATCACCCCAGAATCCCCTCTGTTAGTTCCGCCACTACTCGCCGCAGAGATTGGTTTAGAAGAAGCCGTAATACTCCAGCAAATTCATTACTTTTGTCAAATATCCAAGCACATCAAGCGTGATGGTAGGCGTTGGTTTTGGAAGACACTTAAGGATTGGGGCGAAACTCTACCGTTTCTCAAGCCTTCTACAATTAGACGGGCGATCGCCAATTTGAGAGATAAATTTCAGTTGATTGATGTCTGCCGACACAGTGAAAAAACTTGGTATCAAGCCAACTGGTTCACTGTTAACATCGAGAACGTACAAGCCTTATGGGACAGCATTTGTCAAAAACAGCAAATTGAATTGAGTGCTTTGAACACTTCAATATGTTCACCACCAACAGATGATATCAAAGAGTTCACCCCTAAAGAGTTCTCTTCACAACATCACGCTGCTGCTGGGGAAGAAAAAAATGAAGTGAAAGAAACCGAGATATTGGAGTGCGAACCCGAATCAGTTTGTTTAAATCCCGAACCAGAGCAACCCCAAATTTCTCGCTTCGTTGATGAACCAGAACTGGACTACTCAACTAACGAGGAAGACCATCATGAGGACGAACTTTCCGGGGCGGCGGCTAAAACTGATTTTAATGTGCCTAAGCAGGAAATTGCGGAGGTTTGTAATGAGTTGAGGCGGTTGCGGATCAATCCTCAGCCTTGCTTGGGGGTGATCAAAAAGCATTGGGATAATGTATCCGGGGCGATTGCTAGGGTGAAGGATGCGATCGCAGAGGGTTGGTGTGATAACCCGACTGGCCTGTTCATCAACTCCTGCAAGAGTGGGGCTAAGGGCAAGAATACCGTTACCGCAGATGTCAGTGCTTGGTTTGAGTGGGCAAGGCGGCAGCGAATTGTGCTGGCGATGTCGGGTAATATCGTGTACACGCCGGATGGGGAGGCTGTTGAATTAGCCGAGATGATGCGGCGGTTTCCGGTTAGGAAATAGAGTAAATTGGTCAATACCGTTGCCAAAATAAGAGTATGAAGAGGTAGGGCGTTTCGTAGTAGAGTTATTGTCTCTCAAAACGACAACTCAAAAACTACAAGCAGCCCATGCCCGATATCTTATCATTGTTACAATGCCTGCTACCGCAGATAAATGCAACAACAATGCGGCAATTTAACCAAATAATCCTGGCCATGTTATCGATGAGCGGTCGAGTCACGATGTTGGGAATTTCCCGTTGGACAGGCACTGGTGGTAGTTATCGAACGATGTTGAGATTTTTTGGGACAGTAATACCTTGGGCAACATTGTTTTGGCTATTTTTTCGTAAACATTTGTGGCAAGAAAATGAAGTATATCTACTGGCTGGAGATGAAGTTGTAGTCAGTAAGTCGGGTAAACAAACTTATGGGTTAGATAGATTCTTTTCTAGCCTAGCAAGCAAACCAATTAATGGTCTATCATTTTTTGCTTTATCATTAGTTAGCGTTGGAGGGAGGCAGTCATTTCCTATTGGAATAGAACAGGTAATTAAGAGTGATAATCAAACAAATAGTACGCCTCCAGTCAAAAAAGTAAAATCCAAAGAAAAGCGGGGGAGAGGACGACCAAAAGGGAGTAAAAACAAAAATAAAGCCGAAGTGATATTAACATCTGAGTTATTACTAATTCAGAAGATGATTAATTCACTATTCGAGTTAGTAAGTAACTTTATCCCCCTAGCATACTTAGTATTAGATGGTCATTTTGGTAACAACAATGCTTTGCAGATGGCTCGGCAAGTTAACTTGCATATAATTTCCAAATTGCGCCATGATTCAGCCCACATTCCGCACTTCAACTT
>JAGKSW010000063.1 GCA_018993265.1 Nostoc sp. TH1S01 | reverse complement strand
TTGGAGTTTTCGGACAAGTCTATTAAGCTGTTGGTCAAATTGCTGTTTTGCCCATTTAATAGATTTACATGTTTGCCTTGCTTCCCACAAATAAGCACCAGCTAGTTGTAATTTATAAGGATGACGCTTACCCCACTGTTGAGCGCAATTTTGCTCATCTTGACTCAACGCTGCACCATGCGTAGAACGAGTTGGTAAGCGTGTCAGTTCAATAGCTTCATCTGTAGTTAGTTCTGCTAAAACAATAGAGTGAGCAATGTTGAAAAAACTAGAGACAAACCGATGTTCACCACCATAAATATTGAGTGATTTGCGCGAAGCTACTACCAACATCAAGGCGTTGTCTTCCATAAGCGATCGCAAGTTATCATAAAATCCGTTATCAAATTCCTGTTGATAATCGAAAAGGCTTTCAAAATCATCTAGGCAAAGAACAGGTAAAATTTGCTGCTGTTTCCAATACCTGATAGCCTCAGAAAATGTTTGGCAATTCCACAATCTAGAATTTAAGGGATTGTTCAAAGAGAATTGCTGATTTTTAGGATGATTACGCCAACAATTGGCAACTGCTTGATAAAATCCTGTTTCAGTTTGACAATTCGCTTGCCTAAGCGAGAGGTAAATTACAACGTAGCGGCTAGGGTTCTGCACTCGCTGTTCCCAAGTTAGAAAAAAGTGATACAGCAGCGAAGATTTACCAATGCGCTTTTCACCTACAATGTTAATACTTGTTGGCTGTGCGCCACCCATCCGAGATGCGATCGCGTGTAATTCATCCTTCCGACCAACAAACAACCTGGGGTCTTCAATCATCCCCGCAGCCACAAAAGGGTTAGCAGGCAGCGATCCAGAAGTCATGTAAAATTTTATATTAATTTAATTTATTGCAGTGTAATTGCTTAAAAGCATAGCATTATATTTTGTTAGGTAAAAGATTCATCATCAAAGCCGCAAAAGTTGTAAGGAAAGCAGACATTCAATACGGCTCGGTTAAGATCCCCCCGCCTACGGCGACCCCCTTAAAAAGGGGGTAAAAGATAATTTTCAGCCCCCCTTTTTAAGGGGGGTTGGGGGGATCTCAAAATACTAAAACGTTAACCGAATCGTATTGAGCAGACATTACAATTGTGAGAGTTGAAAGATGAAATGCGATCGCTCACATTGTGATTGTGAGAGTTAAAAGATGAAATGCGATCGCTCTCATTGCTATTGTGATGGTTGAAAGATGAAATGCGATCGCTTACATTGTAATTGTGATGGTTGAAAGATGAATTGCGATCGCTCTCATTGCTATTGTGATGGTTGAAAGATGAATTGCGATCGCTCTCATTATTATTGTGACTGTTGAAGGATGAATTGCGATCGCTCTCATTGTAATTGTGAGGCTTGAAAGATGCAATGCGATCGCTTACATTACAATTGTGACGCTAAATTCCCCGACGGAGAATTTTTTCAGCTATCTGGGGAAACCAGCGATTGAGGAAAAACAGCAGTTTAGTTTTACCGATTCGCATTTCATAGCGATCGCGGGTAAAATCATGCCAAAATTCTTCTACTAGTGCATCAGGTGAAATTTTGCCTTTACCCCGGCCTTGAGTCATGGGCGTATCAACTAAAGGTGCAATAATTTCAAACACTTTAATAGATGTAGTCTCAAGTTGCCACCGCAAAGCTTTAGTAGCAATATGTATTCCTGCTTTACTACCGCAATAAACAGGCGCACTTTGTTTAGGAACTAATGCCAAACCAGAGGAAACATTAACAATAGCAGCTTTTGGCTTTCTCTGGAGATTTGGTAACATCAGTTTAATCAATTGCAGTGGTGCAATTAAATTAGTGCGTAACTCTGCGTCGATTAACTCTGGCGTTATTTCTTGATTCATAAATTCATAGTTATATTGAATCCCTGCATTGTTAATCAAAATATTCACATTTGGGTAGCGATTGGCTAATTTTTGCAAGGCATTTACATCGGTTAAATCAGCCACTTCTGTGATGATATCAGGAAATACTTTCTTAACATCAGCTAACTTTTGTGAATCACGCCCAGTAATAATCACTCTATTTTGTGCTTGGAGAAATTTTCGTGCTAGCGCCAAGCCAATTCCTGATGAACCGCCAGTAATTAATACTGTATTACCTTGCGTTGACATGGGAGATTTTTTCCCCGATAACTTGATAGTTGAATTTAAGCCACCGCAGCCCAAAAATGCTAAAAAGCTGGTGTACAAGGTAAAAGGATGTGATATTGTTTTCACCATTGCCAGTTAAGTGTAATCACGTTTCGTAACATCTTTTTTAGATGTAATCTGGAATCATGGCGAAGTCATTAACTTATGTTAATTAACCTGAAGAGTTTTGCGAATGCGGCTGAGAGACACAGGCGAAATTCCCAGATATGATGCAATGTGATATTGCTTAACTCGATGTTCTAAATCGGGATACTCTATTAAAAACTTGCGATATCTTGTTGTTGCATCATCTAAAAGTAACTCTGCTTCGCGTTTTTCTTTTTTAATAAACAATGCCTCAACCAATTTATGATTTATTGCTTGCCAGCAGGAATTTTCGGCACATAATTGGGTGTATTCGATATAATCTATAACTAGTAATAATGAATCTTCTAAAGCTTCAATAAAAAATTGGGCAGGTTGTTTTAAAATCAACGCACTGTAAGCAGTCACAAAATGATTTTCAGGACAAAAAGATTTAGTAAATTCATTACCTGCTGAGTTCACATAATAAAGGCGTAAAATACCAGAAACCACAAATCCAATTTCAGATGGAATTTCACCTGCCTGAATCAGAAAGTCTCCAGCTTTTAAAGTGCGTGGTTGAAAAACGCGGCTAAGTTTTGCCAGTTCATCGGCTGGAATATTAACCAGGGTTTGTAAAACATTGCTAAGTTGGAGATAAGCAGGAGTAAACATATTAATAAAATGCGTAGGCGATCGCACTCTAACCTCTCAAAACATCTACAACCGATAGCCAACGCTAAAGTAAAAACCATCATCTTGGGCGTTTCTTCCCCGGTCATCCAAGTCTATCAAGGGATATCCGTAATCAAGTTTGATATCAAGCTGTGGTAGTGGTTGAAATAATATACCGAGTCCGATACCTGCAATAAATTTTTGTCGTTGTAAAGTATTCGGGTTATCATCCACATTCCAGACATAAGCCATATCAAAGAAAGGCGCAACTTGCAGTGTAGAATTACCGGATGCGTCGCGTTGTATTGTCAAGCGGTTTTCGACGGTAAAACGCACACCGTTATCACCAGCCCGGACGTTTTGGCGATAACCGCGTACTGACTGACCGCCACCGACTACAAACTGCTGGGCGGGTAACAAAGCATTGGGTGTCAGTTGTAACTCTGCTTGGGCGACTAATATGCTATCTGTACCAAGACGTTGGACGCGTTGCGCTTGTGCTAACCAGCTAAAAAACTGCCCATCGGGAATTGGGTCGGGATTGCTGGTAGCATCAAATATATCAAAACCGAAACTAAATAGCGATCGCAATGCCCAAGCACCGTTAAGATCCCGCACTACATAATCTTGACCAAATTTAATTACACGGGTGCGACTGTTCCCCTCCTCATCTGGGCCAAAACCAAAGGGTGTCGGCCCTGCAAAGGTAAAGGTTTGACCATTCTGCACCGCAAAACCTAAAGATAAGGCAAATTCTTCACGGGGTGTTCTAATGAGTGGTTGTCTAAAACTAATTTCGTATAGTTGCGATTCCCCACTGATATCGAAAGCCGCAAATGGTTCTTCGACAACGTTCGTATCATTAAATGAGGTACGCAGTTGTAAAGTGCCATTCATCGGGTTGAGTGGTAGGCGATAATTAAAATCAAAAACATTTGCGCCTCCCCTGGTTGTTAAATAATAGGCAGCGTCAAATTCATCACCCAGCCCTGAAAGGTTACGATAACTAGCATTCACACCCAATCTTTCCGAACCAATGCTAGGGGGAGAATAGTTGTCAACAGTTAAAGCTGCGTTGAATGGTTGTGCTTCGGTAACGCGCACAATCAATATACTTTGACCAACACCACTACCCGCGCGTAAACTAGCTTCGACGTTAGAAAATAAAGGATCAGCCCGGAGTAATCTTAATTGGTCTTCTAATGCAGAGGTTAAAACTGGCTTACCTGCACCTAAAGCAACACGACTACGCACATATTCTGGATTTAAGCGTCTTGTACCTTGAACTTCGATTTTTTCAATTCTCCCTTCAATTACCCGAATTTCAACCACTCCATTGTTAATGGTTTGGTCTACTAGAATTGCCCTAGAAGTAATGTAGCCTTGGTCAAGATACAGTTGAGTGATAGCATCAGCCACTTTGCGGAGTTCTTCAACTGTGACTTCACGCTTTTCTACAGGCTGAATAATCGGTTGAAATCTCTCTGGCGGAAAAACTGTACTCCCGGTAACATTGATTTTCTCTACTTTAATAGTGGGAGAACTTTCTGTAGGTTGAGTTTCGGGAGTTGGGGTTGGTGTTGGTTGTGTTTGGACGGGGGGTTGTGATGCTGGTGGTAAGGGTTCTGGCGATGTTGCAGGCTGGGGAAAGCGGTCTTGATTAGGATTTCCTTGAGGATTTGGTGTTTGTGCAAATGATGGCAAAGTTAAAATTACACAAACACAAGTAAAAATCAAGTTAGTACATAGCCAATTTATATATTTCTTGAATGCAATAAAATAAATAGTATATTTTAAATTTGACATTGTAAATTTTGCTTATCAAAAATCATTCCTATGTAAGATTTATTGTTTCTGGTTTTGCTATATTATTTAAGTTTTTTATTATTTTTTAATATAATTCTCCAATTAAATTAAATCCTGCCCAATCTTTGGGATTAGGGTACTGCTTCATTGTTCCTAACATCGCCTTTTGTAAAGCTTGGGCTTTGTTAGGGTTCTGCTTTAACTGGCGGTAAAATTCAGTAGTTAGCACAGATGTCGGTGTATCCGGTGCTGCCCATTGCGAGACAATCACAGTAGGAACACCAGATGTCATCAGTGCTAACGATAAACCCAGCACGCCGTTGCCTATGCTACCATGTCCAGTTTCCCCAGCACTGATAAAAGCTAACCGAGCGCGTAAACGTTTACCTTTTGGTTGAGTATATAAGTTCAGAATTTCGCTGGTGGTGAGGAGTCCGGTATTTTCTCCAGCTAACGCAATTCCGCCGGGTATACCTTGTCTTTTGACATCATCGAATACACCATAAGTTGCTAGATGAATGATTTTAGCTTTGGGTAATAAAGGGAGTATTGCGGCTTTACTTGCTTGACTAGCAATGAAAGCCTTGGTTTTAAACAAATCAGCAACAGCTAAAGCTTCTTGTTCTGAATTTATGAGTTGTGGTAAAGGTTGCGGTGCTTGATTAATTGCGCGGGAAATTTTTGGCATGGTAGGATTACCCACAACCACAACTTTACTCCCGCCTGTTCTACTTCGTTGTTCTTTAGCTAACTGCAAGATTTGAATTGCTGGTACAGTTGAAATTGGATGTTTTTCAATTAAATATTTACCATACATATCAATTAAAGCGGAAAAAGGTACAAAGTATAATTCATCTTGGGGTATAAAAATTACTGGTGATGTGGGATTTTCGGGTAATAAATCAGCGATGGGTTTAATTAATAGTTGATGTAACTGTAATAAAGGATTAACAAGCTTTTTGTCTTGGTTGTCTTGACTATTTACACCCAGATAATCAGGAATACTGGCAACTATTTCAGGGATGGAATTAGTGGAAGTGAAAGTAGTTTCTGGTGTGGGTTTAACTTTGCGGAAGGTAATTTTACCTGTTAGCTGAATTACCCAAATATATAAGCCATCATCAGGAATGATAGAATATTTGACTAAAGTAGCTTTTTGTGATTTGGCAATTTTTTGAATATCAATAATTGTCGGTAGAATAATTGATTTATGTGCAACTTTTAAATTATTATCTTTGGCTTCAGAAGCTAACCGCATTCCCATTAATTGTAAGAATGTCATAATACTGCCTTGTTCAGCTACTTCTAAAGCTGCTTCTGGCTGATTTTGGGTAATTAAAACTTGTTGTAATAAGCGATAGGTATTGTTTTGTTCCGCAGTATAATCAATTGTATTACCTATATCTAACCGTAGAGATGTCCAAATTTCAATACTTGCTTGTAGTGTAGTTTTAGCTTCATCAAATTTTCTTGAGTTGAGATAAACAAAAGCTAAGTTATTTAAAGCTGTACCTTGGGTGTAATTATCTTTATTAGCTTGAGCAAAGGTTAATTGTTCTTGATATAATTTTATGGCTTGCTCGTATTCTTTGGCAAAAGTGTAAGCGCGTCCTAGTTGTCTGATAACTTCAGATTTTTGGGTTTTATCAGTTAGTTGTAGCTGTTTTTGATAAAAAGCGATCGCAGCTTTAAAATTTCCTTGAGTTTGATAGGTTTCTCCTATCTGTTTAAATGTTAAACTGACGATGGTATTATTGTTTAATGCTTGCGCTAATTTTAACTGTTGTTGATAAGTTGCGATCGCTTGGGGATACTGCCCTAATTTACGATAAGTTGCAGCGAGATTTTGTAAGGAATCTATTTGCAGTTGATAGTTATTATTGTCCTTGGCGGTTGTGAATTGTTGGGAATAAAAAGCAATCGCTTGTTTATACTCAGTCGCCGCATCATGCTCTAAACCAACATTACCTAAAAAAGCTGCTTCTCTGTCAGGATTCCCAATTTCTTTTTTAAGTGCGGTGGCTTGTGCTTGATATTTTTTCGCTAACTTTTCATTGCCAAGATTAATATATGTATTGCTGAGATGTTCAAAAATTTGTACTGTCAGCGATTGATTAGGAAAATTTTGAGTTAGTTGTAAACTTTGTTTGTAAAAAGAAATTGCAGTTCTATATCTACCAAGAGTAAAGTAAGTGTCAGCGATGCGAAATAGCGCGGTGGCTTCTCCGGTGCGATCGCCTGTTATTTGATATAGTTTGAGTGATTCTTGTAGGAATGCTAAGGCTGATTTAAATTGTCCGTTTGTGAGTTGTCTATTACCGAGGTTTAAGAGTAAGTTGGCGCGATATTGTTGTGGGTCTATTGGTTTGGCGGGAAGGGGGGAGAAGAAGAGGAGGGAGGTTAAGGTTACTGTTATAAATTGATGGAGTTTCATAGTATTTTTTATTTCGCGCAAAGGCGCAAAGGCGCAAAGGAAAATCCGCGTTCGTCTGCGTTAATCTGCGGTTAATTTTTAATCAAATCCTGGGGGGAGTTCTAAGGGTGAGAGTTTATCTGGTTGGGATGGTGTGGGAGAGTTAGGATTAGGTGCGGTGTTGTTGGTTGGAGATGGTGAGGTTCCGGGAGAAGTACCGGGGGGTGGTGTAGGTAGTCCTGGTGATGGGGTAACAATTGGAATTACAGGTTTTATAACTCCTGAAGGTATTACTGGTGTTGGATTTGCTGTCGGTGCTAAAAAAGTTTCGATGGTGACGGAACGAGTTACTTTTTCACCAGTGGAATTGGTAACTTGTAAAGTGATGGTTTCGCTACCTGGTTGTTGATTAACTGGGTAAGGTATTGTACCGTTACGGGGGATATCTCCTGGCGCGGGAAGAAGTTCGACCTTAATGTTATTACTCCCTTCGACTTTCCAAGATAAGTTGAGGGGTTTGTTTGGTTTAAGTGGATTAATTACTATGGGATATTTGGGTAAGGGGTTGTTACCATCAATTTTAAATTCGAGAATTTTGCTGGGTAGAGGTCGGACTTTTACTAAGTCTGTTTTTTGAGAAATACTTGGTTTATCGGTATCAGTTTTAGTAAATATTTGCAGTTCAAATATATAGTCACCTGCGCCGCGATTATCCGTCGGAACATTGCGACATTTTAGCTGATTTGGTGGTTGATTTTTTTGCGGTTTGCAGAAATCTTTGAGGGTATTGGGAATGGCTTGATTAAAATTATAAGTTTGTAGTGGACTGTTAACTAAATTTTCAGGCGATCGCCCAATTACTCGCAGTTCTTTTATCTTATCTAAATCGTTAATTTTCCAGTTGAGGCGAATGGTATCTGGTCTAATTTTAGTAGAACTAGCTTTAACTTCTTGGTAAACAGATTGCGCTGGGGAGAATTCTAAAATTTGTGGTGGGGGAATGGGGACAATTTTAACCGTATTAGTTTTAATTGTGTCGGCTGGTAAGTCAGGATTATTATTAGCAAATGCTTGTAGTTGGAAAGTATAATCTCCTGGTTTACGCGCATCGGTAGGAACGTTAGAACAAGTTAAGACTGCACCCATTTGACAGAATGGTTGTAGTTCTTGGGGTAGTTTACCGTTGAAGGTATAAACTATTGGTTGTACCGCCGCCGTACCATCAACAAATAAACCAGTTAAAGCTAATGTTTGCAATTTTTTTGGGTGGCGAATTTGCCAACTTAGGCGAATAAAATCATTGTTTGATGCTTGATAAGTAGCGTCGGATGAGAGAAATTGCAAGATTTTCGGAACTGTGGGGGGACGGAATAACCACAGCCAAATCAAAAATGCGATCGCACCAATAATTCCTAAAGCCGTCAGCAATACGAGTAAAAATTGCCACCAAGGACGCGGTTCCCAAATTAAGCTTCCGGGTAAAGCGGGGTTTGGTAAAGGTATTTGTTGCTGATCTGTTAATTCAATGCGAAAATTCAGCAATCTTCCCGCGCCGAACATGGGACGATACCACCATTTCACAGGTGTGACTGTTACTTGCGTTGCAACTTTTTCCCCAGGGAACACACGTAAAACTGTTGGCGAAGTTACGTAAGTACATACCTGATCTTCATCAACAGGAACCGCTTGACAAGTAATTTCCCTAACAGTATTACCCGCATTCGTTAATTTAACTTCAAAAGTTCCACTTTTGCGTCTCACCCGATTTACTACTATCAGCATTTCTGCATTTAGCAGGTAAGACGGTAAAATTTCCCAATAAATCACGTCCAACAGCATCAAATCAGGGTTGTTGGCGGAGTACAAGCGGATGCTGGGGTAATAAAGTCCGGCGTTTGCGCCTAGTGGTGGTTGAAACTGAAGTAAGATTTCTCCTTTCTCGCCGGGGTTGAGATTCAAACCCATGTTAGGGATGACAAGTCCGGCTGTTTCCAAGCCTTCGGGATAGCGGATACTCACCCATTCTTCGGGTAAATCGAGACAACTGAGGCGAAATCTGTCTACTCTATCCGAACGGTTGTGAACATTGACATTAACTTGTAAGATGCCGCCTGGGGGAATTTTAGCAGGCGATCGCGAACTTGTTAAAGGTAGTAAGCTAAAAGTCGGGTCACTAACTCTAACTACCGTTTCAATTGCAGGTAAAACCTGAATTTTTGCCCCATGTCTAATTGGCGTATCTTCAGGATAATGTAACGGCGCATCAACAACAATTGCATAGTTATAAGTGCTGGGAATTGCGGTTACAGGTACTTGAAATTCAAATAACACCTCACCCACAGAATTAGGGACAAGTGCTAACCTTTGCTTTGGTGCATCACACCATTGAATTAATTGCGGTGATAATTCATCAATAAAAATATCAATTAACGCACTTTCTTGACCTTTATTTGTCACCGTGACATTAATTTCAAATTTTGCGCCAGCCTGGACTGCATAATCACCAGAAGGATTAAAAATAATTGCTAGAGGATTTCCCGGCGCAAGAGTTTGTTGCAGAGTTTGTTGTTGAATACCACGTTTTGCTGCCAAATTAACGCGATATTTCACCTCACCACCAGTTAATATTTGCTGTACAAAACCTTCTTCAACTAATTCATCTAATAAAGCTAAAGTGGCTTGTTGATTTAAATCTAAATGAATTGATACTTGGGTGAGGGTAACGCTATCAGGACGCTTAATTAACCACTGGACAATTTTACGCTGTTGTGGTGGCAGCATTAACACATCTGCCATACTCAAACCGAGTTGAGAATTACTAGTTCTTGAATTTATGGCAGTCATGCTTTACCCCCAAAACAATAAATAAAAATTGGTTTTTTGTTTTAAAATTATTCTTGGCAATTTAATGTTTTCTCAATATTTGTCATATTAAATCTAACTGTAGTGTCATTATTACCACTAATAATTAAAATTTTATTTTTAACTACCTTGATATCCACACTATTAACTCCTTTTTTTTTCCAAAAAATCATCCAATCAATCCAATTATTATTATGTATTTTTATTCCATTTGTAAAATTTGGCGCTCGATTACCTTCTTGAGTTAATGGCCATAACATTACTTGATTATCATCACCACCACTCACTAAATAACAACCATGTCTACTTAAAGCAACTGAACGCACCGCTTTACCACCATGACCAAACCATTGCTCTGAAATACAATCACTCCTATTTTTATCTAAACATTGTTCCATATTCCATAAAGTGATTTTTCCCATAGTATCAGCCGTTGCTAATAAATTTGGTTTGTAATCTGCACTATCGGCACTAACAATATAATCATCTTGAGTGCCAGTATAATCAGTTTGACTCCCAGGGGGCTTAGATAAAACCTCCCGTGGTTTCTCATCTTTAATAAAATTCCAAATAGCTAATTTATTATATCTGCCGCCAATGACTAAGCTTTGTTTATCCTTGCCAGCTAAAGTTAAAGCAGAAATAGCAAAATTTACATTTTGAGTATTAATTGGTTTTCCTAAACTTTTACTATCACCTAAAAGGGCGCTATTAACATCCCATTGCAAAATTGCACCACTACCATGCCCGCTAAATAAAAAGCGAGAATCTTGGCTAAATTCTAAGCCAAAAACACGGTCATCTTTATTTTCTATCGATAAAATAACTTTATTATCACTACTTCCTAGAACATCTCTAAGTTGAATTTCAGCATTTTCTAACCCGGCTGCAACTACATCATTATCTACAGGTTTATAGCGTACAACCCGCACAGATTTCTTTATATCCTGGTCGGGTATCTTCTCCTCCTGTTGATTAATCAAAGGATTAATAAAACCAGCAATATTCCATCTGATAATACTTTGGTCTTGAGAAGCACTAACAGCGCGATCGCCTACACCATTAAATTGCACCGATGTCACAGGCTTGTGATGTCCAAAAAATGGGTTATTAGGATTTAGCCCTGATACAAACCAGAGTAGAATCAACAACAAAATTCCTAATACTATCTGTAGCCAAATATGTAAAACAGGATAAATAATCAATCTGATAAATTGGTTTTCATTGTTAGCATTGATTCTAGCGTCTGAAATAATAGCATTTACTTTAAATGAAAGTTTATGTGTTAAACCAAACCAATGTCGCCGTTTCTTTACTACTAGTTGTAAATTCTGAGTTTCTCCTGGTTGTAATTCCAGAAAGTCTGGGTTAACTTCCCAAAAACATTTAGGTTGTCTTTCTTCACCGTCTTTAATTTCAATATTGATACACTGACTTAAATTACTGAGATTTTTACATTCCAGTTGGTAAGTCGTAGAATTGGCTCTTGGCTGCGGTAGCCAAGGACGAAATGCTGGTATCTGTCGTTTTTCTGAGATACATTGAAAATTGATAGATCCTGCTGGGTTAACATTAACTATACCTTCTTGACTGCGTGAAGGAAAACCATTCGGATAATTCGCTTCAATAGTAAAAGGATATGCTTGACTCGGTACTTCTTCAGCAATTGGTAACTGACATAAAAATGAAGTTTCTGCTTTATTCCCTGGCGGAACTGCTAATAGTTTTTCATCGCCATTAATAAACCATTGGGATTTCAGTCCTATTGGTTTTAAAGAAACACTCGCAGGTAGCTGAGTAGGGTTAAAAACCCGCACAGGAATCTCAATCATTCCCTGGGGTTGAGTTGTAAATTCTCGGATTGGTAACTCAATCTGCATCGGTACAGTACCAACACCTGCTTCAACTATCAATCGCAGCAATTGTCTGTCTTCATCAACCGGAAATTCCAGTGAAAAAATCCGAACTATCAAGTTCATTTTGCCGATAAAACCAGCAACAGGGGTATTAATAATAGTTACTTCAAATTTCGTACTATCTCCTGGTGGACTTTTCGCACTAACCGCAGGTTTAATACTGTACCAATTAGTTCCTAAACTTTCCCCGCCACCAGCTGCAATTATTTCGATTTGAAAAGAAGAAAAATCATTACGTTCATTAACTACAGTCACTTCAAAAGAAGCTGGTGAACCACCCGGCTGAAAGTTCAGTACTTGTGTAGAAATTTTAGTGTTAACGAGATTAACTGCCATATATAGAGTGCTGAGTTAAAAGTGCTTAGTGCTGAGTATTTAAAACTCTGCGTTCCTTCGCGTGAAACTTTGCGATACTTTGCGTTAAAAAATTATTCCAACTTATTAAAAATGCTTTTTAATGGATCAGGCTTACTTGAAACAGGAATTGCAGTTTGTTGCCGTAATTGCGTCATTCGCTTACGCTTCCATGCAAAATTGAGAATATTAATGCCTAATTCTTGGGCGGTGCGAATCGTTTCTCGTGGTAAAGTTAACTTTTCATCTAATCCCCAAGCTAGTGATAAATCACCAATAACTAAAACAATGCCACCTGCAACTAAAATTTGCATTGGTTTTTGATTAAAAGCTGGTAAAGCAGCAAATAAAAACGGCTGTGTTCGTAACGCATGATATCTATCAAGTCGGCGTAAATCTTCTAAAGGCGTGGCTAAACTTTCAGTAATTTCTAAAATGCTTTCTAATCTATCAACAGCATCGGTAGGCGATTCTACTAATAAAACTCCCCCACTATCTAGATAGCTTTTAAAATTAGCCAATTCTTGCACATTTAAAATTAATGGTTCACTTCCCGTAATAAATAGCAAATCATAATTAATTACTATCGTTGGGTCTAAAAGCGGAAAATTTAAGCGGGGAATTTGCTCATCTCCTTGGAGAGTAAAGGTCAGACTTTCGGTGTATCTTAATAAAGAAGCGAGATTGGCAAAACTATTACCTTCCTTGGTTTCCTGAGTATCAAGATGCGCTACTCTTACCACCGCCGTAGGACGCGATCGCGCAATTTTTCGGTAACGAAAATCCAAACTATTCAAACTAGGATAAAATACATCTTGAGGATTTTGTAGCGTTACTAATCCCGGTTGTAATAAAATTCGACATAACTCCACCTCAAACACATCAGGCGGCGTTGTTTTTTCATCAATCCGAAAAGTTTCTGTTTCAAATTCACTAACTTGTTTGCGTTGTAAAGTATCTGGGTCTACATAACGCACAACTAAATAAATTAAGCGGGGTTTTTCTTCCGTAATATCAGCCGAGATATGAAAATCTATCGGTTGCGGAACCACAATCGGATTCCCATTCACATCAATAGCAATTCCTGGCTGAATTTGTAACCATCGCCCATCGTTATATTGTGATGGTACATCCTTCGGTGCAGGAATCAAACTTACCCCTAAACCCTGAACTATTCCCGGTTCATTAAGTGATTGATAATGAATATTTTGTCGCTGACGGTGATAATCATGCGATCGCTTCCACCGTTCAGCGTTAATTAATAAACCATCTTGAATTTGTAGCCGTTCTAGGGGGTGAATTTCCATGATATGAAGTATGAAGTGTGTAGAAGCGCAGCGGCTTGCCGCAGGCTAGTATGAAGTATGAAAATTTATGCTTTATCCTTTTGACTATTGACCATTAGTTATTGACTCATCTATATAGAGTTCATAGGTACAAAAAGCGGGTTTTTCTTGGTCGATGATGTGGCGGACTAACTGTTCGTCTACTTGATTTGAGCGTTGGGGACGTAAACGAACGATAAAATAATACGGACGACCGCCGCCAATCATTGCATCTTCGCCTAGGCGTGTATTTCCTAAAACAAAACCCTCGCCGCGAATTTCTTCAATACAAATATGTTTATCAACTTCTCTTGTAATGTGTTCATCTAAAGGTAAATCTGTATAAAGATGTATGTATAAACGCAAACCTCTACGTGTTCCCCGCCAGCGATAAAGTTCAACCGCCGAACGAATTAAATAACGTTGTCTTTCGATAGTCCAACGGCGGTCAACAGGCCAAGCTACCCAGTGCGCGAGAAAAGGTAACAATGTCTGCGGTGCGGTCATGGGGTCGAGATAAGCCCACAACACATCCAGCGTTTGCACTGAGGGTTCAAACGCCTGTTCAAAAATTTTCAAGAAGCGCCCAATAAAATCAACTTCTCGATAAACCGCAGGTAAAAACTTAGGATAAAGACTGCGGGGACGGACATATAAATTTAACCCAGCCGTTTCAACTAACTGTCTACCAGTTCCCTCCTCAGTGTAATTAACATGAATGCGACTGTGATAATCCAACACCAAAGATTGACCAGCCGCCAACGCAGGAGTTTCAAAAAAATCGGCGGGAAGTTGGAAATATAACACCACATCCATCCGCGATCGCGGCGCAAGTTCATACCCCTCCATCCCAATGCGACACCACTCAGCCGGGAAATTCCCCTCCACTCGCACATTCAACCGCAGCATCCGACTACCCAAGTTTTCCAGTTGCAAAACTATCTCACTAGGTTCTGGCGGATGAATTACCAAATCACAACCCGCGCGAATTGTAGTTTGGCTACTGAGTGCTATTTGCGAAAAATCATCTGCACCCTTACCCACCGCCGACGTTTGCATCGCGTTAGGTAATTGCATCGAAGTTAATTGCAAGTGCAGAATTTGACTACTCATATCTTTCTTTGCGCCTTTGCGCCTTTGCGCGAGACAAAAAATATCTATGCAAGAGGTTACTGAATTAAATTAACTACGTGACCAGAACGCAACCGCGTATTTTGCCAAGAACAAATTAAACCCAACGCCCCCGGATCAATCACCGGGTTTTGGGGAAGCGATCGCACCCAAGTTGAACCCACGTAGCGCAATTCAAACAACTGCACTACCCCCAAATATCGCACCGCCGGAAATTGCTGGAACAAATTGACAATATCCGAAGGATAAACAGGTCGCCCAAACGGCCAGCCTCTCCCATCTTGACCCCCCGTAATTGGGTTAAGAAATCGATACAACGCCACCCGTAACTTACCCAAAATCTCTTGCTGGGCGGCGGGATGGTTGTATTCTGGTTCCAGTGCGACTTCTGTTTGCACTGCTACACCCACATATTCCGGGGCTTGCAATTTAACTTGGATTCCTAATAACCTCCGTTCATCTAAATAAGCAATAATTTGGTCGCGCAATTGCGGACTCAGACTAAATAATTCCGGTTCGATACCTTCGCCACGATTAATTGCATCCGTATTCGCCGCCGGGACAACTAATAATTTGATAGTTCCCGCTTCTTGTGTAGTTTTCGGTGGTAAGCAACGCACCCGCGCCACCGCACCACCACCAGCTTGTAGGGTCAACACCTCAAAATCTTCAGGAGTCACAGCGCGATCGCGGGTTCGCAACATCGCCGGAACGCGAATCACCGCATCTTCCAAAGATTCCGCATCAGAACCGTTACGCGCGGGTGTATGATTAATTAACCTCGCCACATAAGGAACCGCATTTTTCGCTACCGTAATCGTCCCCCGTTGCACATTTCCCTTACGTCCACCACCCGTGCGGTATGCAACCATCCGAATCACCGACCCACGCGGCGGAACAGCACCATATTGCCTTTCTAACTCCTGAATATTGGCAAAATTCCCTACTCCCCGCCTTAATTCCGTCTGTTGCTGGAGTTGGGCTGGTTCCCGAATCACCGGGCCAAACTGTACCGTCCCGGTGCGCGAATCGACGGTGTAGTGCAAATCTTGGGGGAGAGAATTAGCAAAATCGCTGACTTCATACCACCGTTGAGGAATTCCCCCTGGCGGCGAAATGATCAAATATTCATCTTCCCGACGATTCAACACCGGAACTCCCTGTAACTGAAAAGTCTGTCCCGGCGTACCGTCGCTTTCCCCTAAAATTTCGTTACGAATCAATTCACTTTGACTCGCACCCACAGTCCCACCAATTGATCTAACAGACAAACCAATCATACGCGGCGAACTGCTATATCCTGGCTGATTGGGTTGAGGCGCAGTATAAACACAACGCAACCAACGTCCTTGATAGGCGGTGAAGGTCGTCACAGGCCAAGATTGCGGTAAATGCAGGACGATATCTGCACCTTGTAGGGGATTAATCCCTTGGGTTAGCAATTCGCTAAAACTAAAACCCTTAGTGCTGTCGTCCGATTCTTGCAGTAGTACCGCTTCCCATTCCACACCGTTCCAAGCTTCCCAACGGCGTGGCGGAATGTCAGGGTTAATCCCCGTGGCGGTGGCGGCTTCTCCTTTTAATTGCAGCGCGAGAACGTTACCTTCGCACTGGGATTCCCCATCAATCACTAAATAAAAAGTGTTTCCAGGCTGTGGTTGTTCTTCAAACAGTGCCAACTCTCTACCATACCACTCACCATCAGAGCGCATCGTCCATAAATTAGTAAAGCGATCGCGCAAAATTTCCGGTTTTTGATCAGCAGTGGGACAGGTGAGAAAGTGGCGAATTTGTGGTTTATCAATAACTAAAGGCCGATCCGTAGTGAATGCGATCGCCTCTTCTGTTTCCGTGCGAATTGTCGCCACCTCCACCCCAGCCGGAATTGTATAAGTGTCCGGTAAAGCCGCACTGAGATAAAAAGTAATATCCGCCACCGCAGGCGCAGGTGCTTGCAACCTCACACCTAATAACTCTAAAAAAGTAATGTAATTGCGCTTTGGTACTTCATTAAACCGCAGCAACATTTGGTCAGTCAACCAAGCAAATAGCTCAATTAGCGTGATACCTGGGTCACTGGGGTTATAATTCGTCCATTCTGGACAATAGCGGGGAATCCGCAAAATACATTCATCAACTAAATCTTTAAAAGTGCGATCATCTAGATTAGACTTGGGTAACTTCGGTAAAAAATCAAATTCCACAATATTAATAAAGTGCTGAGTTAAAAGTGCTGAGTGCTGAGTGCTGAGTGCTGAGTATTAAATACTCCTCCTGCCTTTTTATTGACCATTCAAATAAAACGGAAATACTAAACTCCGCGAATCATGCGTATCTTTAGGATGATATTCAATCACAATATCTACACGACCTCGCAGGGGATCTGGGTCAGCACGCACCGCATCTAGAACAATGCGCGGTTCCCACATTTCCAAAGCTTCTTGGACGTGTAGACGCAAAAGTAATAAAGTTTGCGTATTCATCGGTGCAAAAGTCAATTCCGACAACCGCGAACCAAAGTTAGGGCGATAGACACGTTCACCCAATTCGGTACGCAGAATCAGCATCATCGACTCTTCAATATTGCGATCGGTTTTACTAAGTTGCAGACCTCCTTGGACATTCACCCGTAACGGAAAAGACCAGCCCGTCCCCAGGTGTTGATTTTGATTGAGTTCTGGCATGGTAGGTACACAGTGATGAGCAGTTTACGCTACTTTATGCCCATCAGCAAAACTAAGACCATTCGCCAAAAGTCGAGTTCAGACTAAGAGGATGTTTGAAAAGTATTGGGCGAATAGAATTCGCTACTACACAAGCAAAGTCCACCTGCGTGGACTAACGCAAAATCAAGATTTTCAAACCCACGTAGGTGGGTTTCGTCTGTGTAGCCGCGATTTCCAATCGCCCGGTGAGTAATAATTTAGACTTTTAAAACAACCTCTAAGTTGCAAGCAAACGTAATATTTCTCAGCTATTGTGCATACAATTTACACCATGAAAATCGTGGGAAAAGTTTCCAACTCTCTCCCTTGCTTCCCTGCGGTCTTATTAGTTAACCTCTTTGATTCAAACTTGGTCTTGCTTTCTCGCTAAATTCCAACCTATGTATATTTACTGAATCTAAAAAATTCAATGAATTTACGGTGAATTCTCTGAAATTATTAATTTATAATCGAGTTGCATCAAATAATATTTTAAATTTTAATTTAACAAAAACAAAATCTGATACCTAACAACATGGGAAGGCTCTGGTGCTAGATGCACTCATAATTTGTGACAAATGGCAAAGAATAAATGAAAGTAACCATTAATTAGGTATAAAAGACTAATGCTTAAGCAAAATCTGCAATCAAACCAGGATGAGAGCAAATGGTTAAAAGCAACTTCAGCAATCTGATTTTAAAAAAAGATGTGTTAGCTCTTTTAAATGATTTTGCCAAAGCGATAGATGATCAGTTCACAATAGAAGATACAGAAGGACAAATACTCTTCGGTACAACAGGAGAAAATTCTGCGATCGCCCATCCTATAGAGTTTTCTAATGAATTGATTGGTTGGGTACGTGGTTCACAACAGGCGGTTGGTGTTGTTGCACTTCTCATTTATGCCCTAAAACAAGAGTCTGAGAAAAAAAATCTCGCTCATGAATTATTAGAAAGATATCAAGAAATTGATTTACTTCATGATGTTTCGATTCAAGTTACTGCCAGCCTCAATCTCAAACAAGTTTCTCGATTGCTAATTCAAGAAGCTAGTCAATTAATCCCCTCAACTGGAGGGGCTATTTTATTGCTAAATAAAAAAACAAATATTTTGGAAATTCTGGCTGAAATTGGTAGCAGTACCTATCTTAAACCACCAATAAAAATAGGTGAAGGTATTATTGGTAATATAGTGCAAATGGGTAGAGGCGAAATTGTCAACAATATTGTATCTTATCCAAAATTCATTGGAGAACGGAAACAATTCAATTCGTTGATTTGTGTACCTTTAAATGTAGAAGAACGAGTAGTTGGGGCAATTGTCATTGGTAGCGAAACTGCGATTAATTATACCAACAGAGACTTAAAACTATTAAGCATATTGGCAATGCAAGCGGGAGTAGCAATAGAAAAAGCCCTGCTCTACGAACAAAGCTGTGAAGCTGCCAAAATTGCCCAAATCCAAGCACAACAACTCCAAACTACACTTCATGAATTACAACAAACACAAGCGCAGTTAATTCAAAGCGAAAAAATGTCGAGTTTAGGGCAATTAGTTGCCGGTATTGCCCATGAAATTAATAATCCAGTCAACTTTATTAGCGGCAATATTAGCCATGCTCAACAGTATGTTGACGATTTATTACGCCTAGTGCATGTTTACCAAAAAAATTACAAGTACTTACCAGAAATTCAAGAAATCACCGAAGAAATTGATTTAGACTTTCTTTCTGAAGATTTACCTAAACTGATAAGTTCAATGAATTTAGGAATTAAGCGTGTCCGTGAGATTGTTTTATCTTTACGCAACTTTGCACGCACCGAACAATCACAAATGACCGCAGCCGACATTCATGAAGGTATTGATAGTACATTACTGATATTAAATAATCGCTTAAAGACAGGCTGTGGCAAATTAGGAATTGAAGTTATTAAAAATTATGATGTACTGCCTTTAGTTGAATGCTACCCCAGCCAACTAAATCAGGTATTTATGAATATTATTGCCAATGCGATCGATGCTTTAGATGGTCAAGAACAAGAGGGAATTATTACTATTAGTACCTCATTAGAAAATAACAAAAAATTTACAAATTCTCCATATATAGTAGTTCGGATTCAAGATAATGGTTCAGGAATGACCGAAGATGTGCGCGATCGCCTCTTTGAACCTTTCTTCACTACCAAACCCATTGGTAAAGGTACAGGCTTAGGAATGCCTATTTGTCGCAAAATCATCGAAAAGCACAACGGTAAAATAGAATGTTTCTCTGAACCCGGACAAGGTACAACTTTCTGCATTCAAATTCCCATCACGGCTCGCAAGAATGTTGACTTACCAAAAAATATGCTCAGTAAAGGCTCTTTCACCATTCAACCACCAATTAACACAGTCGGCGCACCTACACCCACAACAGTAGTTAATGGTACACCAGTTACAGTATTCACACCAGCTACCTGAGATGTAACTCGCGCCGCAGGTCTGCCACCAATCAAAACCGTAAAAGACCCCAAAACAATACTACCAGTTACCACAGGCCCCGCTACTAAATCGCCAACACAAGCTGCGGGTAAACCTGCAATTAAAACATTCGGCACACCAGGCCCAGTAATCGGATCGCCTGTAACAGTTAAATCAGTTAATCGTGCTGCTGGAAACATAATTTTGAGGGAGTGGGGAGTAGCTTTCTGGGGCAGGTTTTTTTGATTAGAGAAATTTTTGGGATTTTAAAACCAAAATCATTGGCTGAGAACTTAAAACTACGTTCAATAATTGAGAACATTCTCAACTATTTATCGAAAGCCTAAAAACCTGCCCTTGAAAGGTGGGGAGTAGGGAGTAGGGAGTAGAAAATAGGGAGTAAGGGTGCAGGGGTGTGGGGGAAGAACCAATGACAAAGGACAAATGACCAATGACTATTGACTATTGACCAAATTAACAATTCAACCGAATTATCCCGCCTAAAATGCCAACGGAAGCTGCACCGTTGATACTAACCGCAGCACCAGCATTGACACTAATCGAACTACCAGAATTAGCTGAGAGTGCGCCACCAGCATTAGCACTCAAAGAACCTCCAGATTGCACGCTGATAGAACTAGCTGCTTGTATACTCAAAGTTCCAGTAGTTCGCATGGTAATACCACTGGGTGTAAGTTCAATACTTGTACCCCCTACAGTTAAAGTAATTTTTTGCGTTGCAGTTAAAGCAATTTCACCACCGTTGACACTAATTTTCTTGGCTGTCCCGGTTGTCCCAGATTTAACTGTGATGTCACCTGTGGATGTCAAGCTAATAGTTTTATTACTGTCATCACAGCGAAATTTATGACCGCCTGTAGTTTCTAATTCAGCAAATTTCTCGCTGTCATTCATCCGCAAATTATGACCATCTATTGTTTGCAGATATGCGCCTTTTTTAGTACTGCTTTTGTCTTCTTCAACAAATTGGAGTTTATGTCCAACGCGGGTTTTAAACGTCCGGAGGCGCACTTTTCCACCAACAACGGTATCATTAACTTTTTCTGGTGGTGCGTCTGTACCATTCCAGACACCACCAATCACGTAAGGACGGTGAATATCGCCGTGTTCAAAAGCAACCAAAACTTCGTCGTTGACTTCTGGTAAACAATCAAAACCTCTTCCTGGGCCTGCACCAACGCTGACAACTCTCGCCCAATTACTTTCATGTTCTTCAGTTAAGGTTGGAAACTTCACCCGCACACGACCCCAACCTTTTGGGTCTTGGTTGTTACTCACTACACCTACCAACATAGTTTGCCCTGGTTGTAGATGCGTTTGGGGTGAGAGAGTTGCTAACAAATCTCCAGAACGCAAACCCCGCACACTAAACTCTGTAATAAATTTTCGCTCATGAAACAGATGGCGAGTTTCTGTAACGTAGTAGCTACCACTGTAACTACCCATATCTGTCAATTTAATTACTTTACCCGGCCTGATGTCGGGATTTCCTTCACCGACAGCATCAGCCGCAACAAACTCACCGCCTAGTTCATTACACAACGCTTGGGCGATTTTTGCTGCTTCATTCACACTAAACACAGGCTGGTCTACTACAATCATTTTCGGCTTGACGGTGAATTTTGTGCTAGTTGAACTACCTTTGCCGTTATCTGTGGTGGTAATAACCTGCTCTGTAGAGGCTGTAGAAATAATTGGCTTTTTGGTAGAGTAGTCCCAGCCGCGCACTTCCACAGAACTGACTTGTTCGGCACTACTAACGCGAACTCGGAAGCTATGAATATCTTCTAACCATTTGAGCGATAAAGATTGGTCTTGAGCCGGTTGGCGGAAGTTTAATTTAGCATCTTGCACATACAGTTCAAAGCCGAGGCGAGCTGCTCGTTCCCGCAGAAATTCCATATTGGTCTGATTTTCTTGAAAGACGTAATCATGAACAATAGTGGTAGAAGTAACTGTACCTGCGCTAATGCCCGACTCACCAATAATTTGATTTACAACATCGCTATCCGTAACATTTTGAAAAGAGCGATTGTAACGTCCTCGATGCAAGCGGTGAGAAATATCATAGCCACGAATTACGATGGGAGCTTGAGAACCACTAGTGAACTCAGTTTCTATGGCTGTAATTTCCCCTTCTAATACGTAACCTTGCTCTGCATCTTCAAAATCTGCGTTTTGTGTAGTGCTGGAAACAAAACCGATTTTCACTTTTTTACCAATAGCAAATAATTTTTGATGCTTCCAAGTTGCTTCTGTTGTCAGTCCTGGAAAGTAATCATTACGGATTACTAAAGTAAACATTCCTGGTAAATGCAGACTTTCTTCTACTGTGATTTGCAAAATATCATTGATCAAATCAGCAGAAGCATCAGTGCCATCAATTTGTAATAGTGGCTCAGGTATGTAAAGAACAGGCATACATATTGGCAAGAGGAGGTTGCCAATAGCCTAGTGAAGATATTGTATTACAGGCTATTCCCCAAAGGTCGAATTAACTCCGACTACTTCTGCTGTCGCCAGTCCGGTCTACGCTGCTAGATGTACTCATCCCTGGCTGAGATATTGATTCATCAACTTCTTCTAGAGTGAGGTTAACTTTGGCACGCACTGGTGTACCGTCTGGTAAAAACAAAGTCAGGCTGTAGTTAAGAGATTGGACAAAACAGCGTAAATATTGTTGGTCACCCCAAGTAAATATATATACTGGTGGTCGTTTTTCCTTACCTGCGCCAGCTTCAGCAAAGTTAACGGCTTTTTCAAACTTTTTCAGATGGGTGAGGACGCTAGTACCGCTCTCGTAGGTATCAAAGATAATGTTATTAATACTGAGTCTGCACGGTTCGGGATAAGCGAAACTAACTTTTGGTAAACCTCGCCCTGTACGCGCACCGCTACTTTTGGTCAAATTAATTTGCTGCGAGAAGTCTAACTGACTGGGGTTAAACATGAATTCGATATCTGGTGCAGCTTGTTCTGTGGCGATGAGTTTTGCTTTTACTACACGACTAGTCATAGTTGGGGAGTAGGGAGTGGGGAGTAGGGAGTGGGGATGGAATTAATGAAGTAAAAAGTTAAAAGTTAAAAAGTAAAAAACTAATCTTTTACTTTTGCCTTTTTCCTTTTGCCTTACTAGCCCCTAGCCCCTATTCCCTATTATTTTTGCTGAACTGTCAAAGTATACTTATGCTTGTCATCAGAGTTAAATGTACCGACCCAAATTTGATAAATACCTTTTTTCCAGTTGCGATCGCTAATGCTAGCATCTTTACTTCTACCAGTGTCATCGCCGCAACGAATTGTGTCATTGTCTGGGCCTTTAATTAGCAATGTTGTATCAGTATTACCTGTATTAACCAATATTGTCAGTTGGTCAAAGTCTTTTTCTAAAACCATTGTGTAATCTGGTTTGGGGTCGGCAAAGCCAATGCAAGCTTTTTTATCACGATCGCGGTTACTAATCGCCGATAAGGAGAAAGAACCACCCGTATAACCCGAATATTTACTTTGGGCAGGTTCAAACCCTGGTAACAGACTGAACTTACCAAAGTTTGGTGTTTCTGCGATCGCAGGTGTAGCCGTGATCGCAGTTAAGATAGCTAAAACCCAGCCGATTCGCTTTTGAAGTCGGGGGCGACAGTCTTTCATAGTAGCCCTCCAACAGGCTTGACTAAATGTAGTTATATATACATATTGTAATTAATTCATTCCAGAAGAGTTTGATTTGGCTGTGCCACATTAGGATGTGACACAAAAGTATGAAGTATGAAGTGTGAAGTCTGAAGGGTAGTCCGCCTACGCGGACTAACTTAAAATCAAGAGTTTTGTCCGTGTAGCAACGACTTCAGTCGCTTAATGCAAGAGGTGAATCTTCATTTCATACTTCATACTTCACACTTCACACTTCACACTTTTTATCACTCTTGCAGTTGTAAGAAAACACCGCCTTTGAGTGCGTTGGTTTCGCTACCGTAACTGCTGACTGTGAGCGAGCGCAAGCTGTTAAAAAATGGTTTACCCAAGACTTCTATGAGTTTCAACACGGGGATTTGTCTTTCTAACACTGCTTGACTTTTCGCCCAATCTAGATATACATAGCCTTGGTTTGGCTGAGGAATCGCCGCGACGCTGTTTTGAAAATTGCGGTCGTCTAATAAGGATTTTTCTTTACCTGCTAGAACTTCATTCATTGTGGCCAAGTCAGAGGCAAAAATTTCGTAATTGTCGAGGGTTGTGTGTATACCTTGGGCTGTGGCTTCGATGGTGAATGACGGTCTGTCTTGGATTTGTGTTTGTTTAGCTGTTAACTCTGTCCAAGCAGAGATTTTTTGCTTATCTAAACTGAGGGTGTTACTGCTAAGTCCTTTTGAGGATGCGATCGCATCTAATTTAGCAATTCCTTCTGGTACTTCCTCGGTTTTCTCGACTACAAAAATCCAATCGGGGAGAACTTGGCCTGTACGCGGTAAAAGTGCGATCGCATATTCTCCCTTCACCCAGCTAAAAATATCTTGAGTAAAGTTGATCCCCCAGGTTTTCTGCACCTCGGTTAATGGTTGTACCAAGCGAGAAATCACATCTGTTCCTGAACCAGAGATGGCTGTTTTAATTTGTGTCCAGAATTTAGCTAAATTGCTCTCACCCAAGTTGCTTAAATTTGCGCCGGAAATTGCCAAACCCGCTGATGCTGGAATATATTTCAACGCCTCGACTGGTTTTGCTAGTAGCGATGATGACGGTGTGAGTTCGGATGCTGTTAAAAAGCTGGTTTCTGCTAATAAACCTTTGGAGTTCAAGCCTAAAGAAACAATTTGGCTGTCGTAGGTTGGTTCTGCTAGTTCTAAACCTTGCCATTGGGCAATGATGGGAAAATTCAAGAAAGCCACAGCTAAGGAAGCTTCAGGTAATTGCTGGAGAGCTTTTTGGTATTGGGGTGAACTAGTTAAATTTAGGTCTGGTGCTTGGACGTTGTTAATTGCATCCTTGACAACGCTGGGATCATTAGCAAATAAAACAAAGCCATCACCAACCACTGCGGCTGCAAGTTGGTTGTCGTAAAGCACCTTCACACCTTGATATTCTTCTGTATCTAAGTTAGCACCAGCTAATACCCGCTTAGAAAATAGCAACTCGACAAACTCGCGGCTTTTATCTTGTTTATTGGTAGCTAAAGCCATGAGATATCCTGGTTGCTGTCCATTGGCGGGATCACGGTCTAAATCTGTGGTGGTGACAGCTAGTGTAATTTCGTTCCCTAGCCACGGCTGAATATCTTTTTGATAATCTATGCCACTTTTAGCCAATAAACTAGTTTTGATTTTAGAAATTTCTCCTTCCCGTTCCAAAGCTTGCAAACGGTCAGGGTTGGTGAGTAACGACACCATCACCGGGGAAAGCTTCGACACAAAAATAGCTGCACCAGGCTGGGAAGTTGTCGAGGTGACAAGGTTAACTGGTGTTCTAGTGAAGAACCAAAAACCTGCGATCGCAATTAATATTAATGCGATCGCACCAGCCGCTATAAAACCAAAAAATGAGCTTTGCCGATTCACCATAAAGCTATTAAATACTTAGTTTCACAGCCATTTAACCAGAATTATGGGGCTTCCGCATAAAGACGAAAAATTCGGGTATGGGGGTGTTGGTGAATAGAATTTCGTTGTCCCTTCTTGACACCCTTAACCCCCTACACACAGCTTGAACAGACAATCTAAAGCGTCAGTCCTAAATGACTGAGAATCGATGCTCATGCTAAGGGAAAGATTTTCTGTCAACATAAATGTATAGGATCGTTTACAAAAACTTCATGACAGATAAATCCTTTGGTCAACCCATGACTCAAATTAGTGTAGAGGAATTAGCAGAGCGTTTAGCTGCTGGCGATGCAAGTATTCAGTTAGTAGATGTGCGCGAACCCCAAGAATTAGCGATCGCCAGTCTCCCAGGGTTTGTTAACTTACCATTGAGTGAATATGCCAACTGGAATGAAAAAATCTTCGCAATGTTAAATCCAGAAGCCGAAACCCTCGTCCTTTGCCACCACGGCGTTCGTTCTGCTCAAATGTGTCAATGGTTAACCGCTCAAGGATTTACCAATGTCAAAAATATTGCAGGTGGTATAGCAGCTTATTCTCAACTAGTTGACCCAAGCATTCCGCAATATTAGTCAATGGTCATTGGTTCTTCTCCCTAAACCCTACACCCTCACACCCTTACATTCCTACTCCCCACTCCCCACTCTCTACTCCCCATAATCAGCATTTACCCTGACGACATCTATCTTAAATGGTGAGAAAAATAAGTATCTAACAATACAACTTATTTATGTAGTTTGTGGGAAGATACTTAATAATTAAAAAAATTTAAATTGTCAAAAAACTTTTGGTTAGCAATATTTCTTGGTTTAAAATTAGCCATCTAAGAAAGTTGCTGTAAGTAACTATAATAGAAATAAATATTTTGCTATCTTAATTAATTAATATTAACTTTTTTTTGCATTTGCTAAAAAATTTTTTCAAACTTTTCTTAAATTTGCTTTCAGTAATAGACACCTTATGGAAGTCCAGTTAACGAATCGACAACAGCACATCCTTTGGGCAACAATACGTCACTATATTGCTACAGCAGAACCTGTTGGATCAAAGGTTTTGGTTGAAGAGTATGACTTAGGTGTTAGCTCGGCTACCATTCGCAATGTGATGAGTGCATTAGAAAAATCTGGGCTACTTTATCAACCCCATACCTCAGCCGGCAGAGTACCTTCTGATTCCGGTTATCGCATCTATGTTGACCAGTTAATTACACCTTCTCTGCGAGATGCTGCGCGAACAGAAACCCTAGCCAAGGAAGTAGAACTGTCACTACAACAACGCCTGCACTGGGAAGATTGGAGTTTAGAAGCCCTGATTCACGGAGCCGCACAGATTTTAGCCACATTAAGTGGTTGTATTAGCTTGATTACTATGCCCCAAACTTCAACAGCCTTAGTGCGACATTTGCAACTGCTGCAAATTGAAGCTGGTAGAATCATGCTAATTTTAGTTACAGATGGCTATGAAACGCATTCTAAAGTGATGGATTTGCCGCCTGGAAAAGAAGATTCGCAACGCGATTCGGAAGTAATTGATCGTGAGTTGCAGATTGTTTCTAACTTTTTAAATAGCCATTTACGCGGGCGGAGTTTATTAGAAATAGCTAACTTAGATTGGACTCAATTAGATCAAGAATTTCAACTTTATGGGGAATTCTTGAAAAATTCAGTTACAGAATTAAGTCGTCGCACTCAAGCACCAACGACAACACAAATTATGGTGCGTGGTGTAGCAGAAGTATTGCGTCAGCCAGAATTTTCTCAATTGCAGCAAGTCAAAACAATTATGCAATTGCTAGAAGAAGAACAAGACAAATTATGGCAATTAATCGTTGATGAACCAGAGACAGAAGATGCAAGTAAATCTAGGGTAACGGTGCGAATTGGTGCGGAAAATCCATTAGAGCCGATACGCACATGTAGCTTAATTTCTTCTACCTACCGTCGAGGTTCTGTACCAATAGGTAGCGTTGGGGTTTTAGGGCCAACACGCTTAGATTATGAAAGTGCGATCGCAGTAGTAGCCGCCGCCGCCGATTACCTTTCTGAAGCTTTCAGCTAACATCTTTTATCGCAATTACACTTACTCAACTTGTATTTGTAGTCACTCTTGATGATTTGACTTCATCTGAGTTTTAATGGAATTTCCTACCTCATGCGTTTCTACTTTACAGAAATCATAAAGTATCAATTCAGAAACTATAACTTTGTTTGTAGTTAAACCCGTTCCCATAAAAGAGAAACGCATTTTCTGAGGAAGAATTAAACTTTCAGCTTGGTTAGGGAATTCAGTCAATGATAAAAGTTGTGGGATTGTTAATGACCGGATTTTGGTTATTCATGCTTTATGACTGTATTCGCAACGAACCAGAAAGGCGATTATGGGTTTGGATTTTGATTCTGGT
Source organism: Nostoc sp. TH1S01 (assembly GCA_018993265.1). GTDB lineage: Bacteria > Cyanobacteriota > Cyanobacteriia > Cyanobacteriales > Nostocaceae > Nostoc_B. The sequence continues at coordinate 14,664 of JAGKSW010000063.1, read as the reverse complement.
TAACATTCCAGGTGCGATCGCTTACTGTTTTAAACGTTGGATACCGCGAGGAAATATCCCACTTCCTAATTGCAGGAGACGTAGCCGAAAAAAACTTTGGACAGCAGAAGCAAAAAGTCTGGAAACAGCTCATCAGTACATCACTTTCAGTAATAATCTGCTTTATGATGTGGGAATTTCTCATCCAGCAGAAGCAGCCTATAAGCAAGATTTAGACAGCGAAGCCGATAACCTGCAAGTGCTTTGGAATGCAGCATTTATTGATATTAAAAATCAAGATTTTGTCCAGGCTAAACAGTATTTACAAACTATATTAAAAATAGATCCAGATTATCAATATGGTGATGCTTCTTTAGTTTATGGAGAAACACTCTTTGCTTTACAAGAGCTGGAAGCTGCTAAACAGCATCTAGAAAACCATATACAAAATTGGAGTCACCCACAAGCTTATATAACCTTGGCTGAAATTCTCTCTCAGCAGGGAGATGTCGAGACTGCATGTAATCATTTGGAATCGATTATTGTTAAAATTAGAGAATCTTCCTACTTCCACTACAAACGTAAACAGCTTATCAGTAAGGCAGAAAAACTATTAAGAACCCTAAAACGTTAAAATAAACTTATTTTTAAGTTTATGTTGAGGAAGGTAGCTCTGTTTTCCCTTTGGGTTGGATTTGTGGTTTATGCTTTCTTTTTAGCACCACCTGATCAACCTGACACATTTGAGTTAATCAAGAAACTTTCTATCGGTCAGTGGCAAGGGATTAATCCTTTAATTATTTCGTTATTCAATATTATGGGAGTTTGGCCGCTCATTTATAGTGCAGTAGTATTTACTGACGGGAGATGTCAAAAAATTCTAGCTTGGCCATTTGCTATTGCATCTTTTGGTGTGGGCGCATTTGCCTTGTTACCTTATTTATTTCTCCGAGAACCAAATCAAGAGTTTGTTAGCAAAAAAAATATTTTCATCAAGCTGCTAGATTCTCGTGTGACTGGTATTATCCTCACCGTAATTGCAGGCATATTAGTTGCTTATGGTGTGCAAGGTGGAAACTGGCAAGATTTTATCCAACAGTGGCAAACTAACCGCTTTATCCATGTGATGAGTTTAGATTTTTGTATGCTGTGTATATTATTTCCGGCGTTGCTAGGAGATGATATGGCGCGTCGGGGCTGGAAAAATAATCAAATATTTTGGTTGATTAGTTTGGTTCCGTTATTTGGCCCATTGATTTATTTGTGTTTACGCCCAGCTTTACCGGAAGCTGATACAACAGGTATATCCAAGCAACAAGTAACTGTTAATTAAAAATAAGATACCTGGCTTCCTTTGAGGAGTCGGGTATCGGAGATTTCATTTCAGACTTCATACTTTAGACTTCATACTTCAGATTTTTTCTCTTCCTTTAGAGCTTTGCATCCTTTGATATTGTTGAAAATAATTTAGGTGTTCGTAAGCTCATTAAATCTGATGATGAAAAAACTTATACTATGGCTAATATGGGTTGTGTTCATTACTTATATTGTGTTTTTTGCCCCACCACTACACCTTGAAGAAACCCTAACATTACTAAAAAATATAATTACTGTGAATTGGGATGAGGTTAATCCCATAATCCTATCTTTATTTTCTCTAGTTGGGATTTGGCTTATCTGAGTTTACGTCCATCGTTACGAACAAATCTTGCTCAAGACTTTGCCTTAGCAAATCGATAATTTTATTCTAGCGATCGCTGCACATACAAAAATAGATCATGGGAATTGCTTTCCTCATCATCTATTTTTGTGCAGAGTTAAATAATTTTGCAGAAGCCTGACTATTAGCGGGAATTGTAAGCAACTAAGTGCAGTACATCTCGGACTACACTAAAACCATTTAAATCCCACAGTAAATAAGCGAGAAAACCAATCATAGCTAAACGACCATTCCACAGTTCAGACTGGGGTGTCAAACCCAATTCCGCCGCATTACGATCTTTGCCATTGTATGCAGTTTCAGTTTTATCGCTAGGATAACGTTCCATTGTTAAATTTCCTAAATAATATAATTACATTTCTTATAGTAATTACCAAACTACATCCTATTATCTGTCTCTAGTTTCAAATCATCAGTAATCTATAGAAAGAGCTTCCGCATAAAATTACTCTTACAAAAGATGAGTCTTTTGATTTATATATACATAATTTTATGTTTATCTAAATTATTAATATTAGTAATTTAAAAAGGAAATTTTCTTACTTGATACTCTGCCATCTCAATCATCTGAAAATTATTTCCTAATGCTTGAGCGAATTTACTATCAATCGCTGCTAAGTCTGCTTCAGAAATAGCTTTCCATTGTTCTTTTGTTGCCCAACGAATCATGAAAGTTACTTCTGAGGGGTTGTTTGGGTTTATCCAGACTTCTTTGCTTAGGAAACCTGGATACTTAGCTAATGCTGTTGTCCAAATTTCTGCATCCTTCTGGATAAAAGTTTCTCGGATATTTGGGTCAACCTGAAATTTTAGCAGTTCTATAACCACACCCATTGATTCCTTATGTTTGCTAATTTGCCAAAATAGAGATGTAGGCTAGAATTAACTCCGCTTCCAGCATAGCTTGATTGCATACACTCAAGAGCAAGGAGGCTGGTTTGAAATAGATAACAGGAAGGATGTATGGACAGCAACAACTGGTTGCAACAACTAATGATGGTAGGAATTGGTACAACGTCTCTGGTAGCAGAAAAGCTGCGTCAGGCCAGTGATGAATTAGTCAAAGACGGCAAGCTAAATCCTGAGCAAGCTAAGGCGGTAATGGATGATATTGTACAGCAGCTAAAGTCGGAGCAAGGCAATTGGGACGCTCAAATGCAACGACAAATGCGGAATATGATGCAAGATTTAGGGGTGGCGCGTCAGTCTGAGGTGGATGAACTACGGGGGAGAATTGACCGTTTAGAACGTCAAGTACGTGATTTAGAAAATAAGCTATGGCGTTAAAATGTGCTTTCTGATTTAAACTAAATGTGTCCTGTTGGTATTGCTTTTGCCAAACGACCTCAGTACGGAGGACTAATTTTGAAAGCAATTTTACTCAGCGTGGGTGTCATGCTGGTTTGTGTGGTGGTTTTAGTATTAGCGCAATTAGGCGGTAAACCGGATACTGCCGTTGCTGCTAATTTGACCCAATCACAACCATTACCCACCACCATTACAGAAAACAATACTCTGATAGCGAATAAACCTATGTCTGATGCCAATGTCGTAACTACTCCCTCTGGATTAAAATACACAGAAATCAAAGAAGGAACTGGGGCAACTCCTCAGTCTGGTCAAACGGTTGTAGTTCACTACACTGGCACTTTAGAAGATGGTACTAAGTTTGATAGTTCCCGCGATCGCGGTCAACCTTTCCAGTTTAAAATCGGCGTTGGACAGGTAATCAAAGGTTGGGACGAAGGACTTAGCACAATGAAAGTTGGCGGTCAGCGTCAGTTAATTATTCCTTCAGAGTTAGGCTATGGTTCTCGTGGTGCAGGTGGCGTGATTCCACCCAACGCTACCCTAATTTTTGATGTGGAATTGCTTGGTGTTAAATAAAGTGTGAAGTATGAAGTCTGAAGTCTGAAAATTTTTAGACTTCATACTTCATACTTAATAATTTGGTCTTGCTAGGTTTTTAAATTTGGTATATTGCGGGTCAAATAATAATTTCACTGTACCTGTTGGGCCGTTGCGGTGTTTTGCTACTATGACTTCAGCAATGCCGCGATCGGGGGTATCTGGTGAATAATATTCATCGCGGTATAACATAATAACCAAATCGGCATCTTGTTCAATCGAATTGTGAACAATAATATTGTTGGCTACAAAGTTGTGTAAACCAGGAACAGTTAGGTCAAACACTTCTTCCTCTCCACTTAATTCAATTGAAACTATTTCATCCCAATAAACATCGCTATTAGCCAGGGATAAAAGTTCTTTTGATTGAACAATTTTTGCTACTTTTAATGCTCTTTCTCGACTTAAATTTGCTTTGTAAAGCGTAGAGCCACAATAAGATGTTCCTAGAGAAGAATGTAATAGCCTTGTGGTTAAACTAACACTTGGCATTGCGGGTACAACTAGTGTTTTCCAAACATCTTTGGGGATGACATCTCTGTTAGGGTTGTGAATTGAGTTTTGCAAGTGTTGAGCAATTTGTTGTAATGAACTTAGCTTATATTCTCCTACTGCTCTAAATTTTTGGATAAATAACTCAAGGTCAGGCTTACCAGTAATTGTTACATGATATTGGTTTCTACCTTTGCCTATTTGAGGAATTATCTTGAGCTTGGCATTAATACCAAGCCTTAACAAAAGTGTTTGTACATCAAACGCTAATCTCTCACTACTGCTGGCATAATACGCAATAGGTCTTGGTCTTTTACCTGCAACTAATTTAATACAACCATCTGTACTCCAAAGGTGTCTTAAAAAGCAGGCTATTAACTCTTGTGGTTGTGAGAATAATTCTTGAGGTACAAATTTTTCGTAAGACCTTAAACCAAACACTCCGAGGGAATCTAACCATTTAGCAATGGGATTTCTCACATTATGAGTAAGACGTTGTGCTGTGGATAAATAAACTTGATACCAGTCTCGTTCAGGCGAGATTTTAGGAATGATTGAATCTCCAAAAACTTCTCTTGCTAAGAAAGCAACATTTTCTGCTAAATCTATCTCTCTGGTCGTGTATTGTATTGCATGACGTGGCAGTGTACAGCCGTCACCAATTAAATGTCCTAATAATGCAACTTCGGCATAGGTCATTGTTTGTTTACTAGAACTAGGAATCTGTCTTGGTAAACATAGATGTTGTTTAAGATTTAATTCATCAAGTCTTTTCCAGCCATTAATAGTTAAAAACTTGTGATTAGCTGTGGCACGAATTTTTCGTCCTAATCGAGTTTTGATGGTAAATACAGGCTTGATTCCTGTAGAAAAAGCATGGCTAACAATTGCCCTTTCTAATTGCATTGTGGATTCATTCAATGCCCAAACAGCAAAACCAGATTTACCAACTAATTCTTTGATTGGTACTTGTAATCCACTATCTGCCAATGTGATTAAACTATCACTTGTTAAACAACCTGATTCTCTCAAATCAGATAACATTGGGCGCTTGTTGGTACGTGCTTCTACACCGCGACTTAACTGTGATAATGCAATTATAGGTACAGATAATTCACGGGCTAAACCTTTGAGACTGCGCGTGATGCGAGATAATTCCTGTACGCGGTTATCACCTGCACCTTCCATTAATTGCAAGTAATCTATGACAATCAAGCCTAAATCTGCACCTTGTTCGGCTTGCAGTCGTCTGGCTTGCGATCGCATCTCGTTGACTGTTATATTCGGCGTATCGTCGATATAAATTGGTATCTCAGAAAGCATACCAATTGCCCGACTTAATGGTTCCCACTGGGTTTGGCTGATGCGTCCACTCCGCAGATAACCAGATTCAATTCCCGCTTCACTGGCTAAGAGTCTCTGTACTAGCTGTTCTTTGGACATTTCTAAGCTAAAAACGGCGACTGGTAATTTATATAAAGCAGCGATATTGTGAGCTAGGTTGAGGCAGAATGCTGTTTTGCCCATTGACGGTCTGCCAGCGACGATAATCAAATCAGAACGCTGAAAACCGCTGGTCATAGCATCTAAATCATAAAAGCCACAAGGAATCCCAGGTAAAGCGACACCTTGATGGCGAGTTTCAATATCTTGAAAAGTATTGACTAAAGTATCAGAAATATGCACTAAACCTGATTGGGGTCGTTCTTGGGTGACACCAAAAACTTTCTGTTCTGCTTTGTCTAAAACTATCGGTAACTCGGTTTCTGTCTCGTAACCTAAATGGACAATTTCGTTACCAGCTTTAATTAACTGTCGCCGCAGGTATTTTTCCATGACTAAACCTGCTAAAGCGTCGATGTTAACTGCGGAAACTGTCCGGTCTACGAGAGTGGCTAGTTTATTTCTCCCACCAATCCGCGCTAGTAAATCATTGTCTGCTAACCAACTTGTAATAGATAGTAAATCTGTTGGTTTACTTTGGGCGTGGAGGCGCAGGGCAGCTTGATAAATATCTTTATGGGCGCTAATGTAAAATGCTTCAGGAACTAAGCGATCGCTAACTCGACCAATAGCTTCTGGATCTAATAAAATTCCCCCCAAAATCGCTTCTTCTGCTTCGATATTTTGGGGTGGTAGGCGATCGCTACCATCGCCTTGAAAACTTAATTCTTCCGCCATACGCGATTTTGGATGAGTAATGAGGATACCACTTGGATAACCGTATAACGACCAAGTAGATTGATTTTGCTTCTTCTTGCCTAAGTCAGATGACAGAAACAGCTAGATAAATTGCACATAGAAAGTTGATTGCGCCTTGATCATAGCGAGTTGCGATCGCTCGGTACTGTTTGAGTTTAGCAAAGAAGTTTTCAATTAAATGACGAGCGAGGTCGTCCACGTTTGCGCCCTTTGAGATTAGTTGGAGATCAGGGTTACACGGGTAGGAGAATACGTAATTACTTCCGCCGCCGTGGTATCCGCCTCACTATTCCAAAACTTTCAAATGAACCGCGTCGCGCCCCGTTTAATCGTGAAATCTACCGTCAACGCAACGTTGTTGAACGTGCTATCAATCGACTCAAGCAGTTTCGCCGCATCGCTACCAGATATGAAAAACTTGTAGCCAATTATACAACCATGATTACGATCGCCTCCATTTTGTTGTGGTTATAGTTTGAAAACACGCCCTAGCCTGTATTTTCCAGCTAGTTTGATTAAGGCATAAATCTATCTAAAGCTGCCTTTAACTGCTCAATTTCCACATCTATGTTGCCATCCTTGGCTGCTCTAGCAATACACTCAGTCAAGTGTTCATCTAAGACAATGCGGGCAACCCGATCTAATGCACCCCGAACTGCGGCAATTTGCAATAATACATCAGGACAGGGACTACTTTGTTGCACCATTGTTTTAATACCGCGAATATGTCCTTCTATCCGTGACAGCCGATTAACAATTTTGCGTAACGACTCTTCACTATGAACATGAGAATGGCCAGACTCTCCATGCTCATGATGATCTATATCGTGGGAGTGAAAGTGTTCGGTTGACTGAGAGATAGGCAAGGATTCTGACTTTAATCGGTTTGATCCATTCATGGTATTAAAGCACTGGCAGTACTAAGATCCTAGCCTAGAGGAGGGAATAGGGAATGGTATTATTTTTATTTACTGTGAGAGATGATCGCATCTAAATTTTACCCAGATATTGAGTCTTACTAGAGTTCTCAGTCACCAGAGAAGATTCTTATATATCTTTCCGTCCTTCATGATCACAATGAAGTTCTTGCTTGGGTTCTCGATCAGCTGGATGTTGTTCAGGGGATTACCATCTACCAGCAGAAGATCAGCCAGTGCGCCTTCTTCGACCACACCTAGTTTGCCTGGGTAGGGATTGCGTGGGCCGGACAATGCTAGCAGTTTGGCATTTGTGCTGGTTGCCATCTTTAACAGTTCAGCCGGAGTATACCAGCGAACCATTTTTGTTAGCTGCGCCCCTTGTCGGGTAGCTAGTTTAGCATCGAATAATAAATCAGTACCCCAAGCTGTTTTGAGATTGTATTTCTTCGCCAGGGTATAGGCAGTGTCTGTCCCCCTAGCCACTTCTAATTGTTTGACGTAGTTAGCCGACTCTTTCGGGAACGGAATTGCATCTTCGTCATTAAGGAACGGCTGCATACTCAGCCAGATGTCGTTTTCAGCCATAATTTTCGCCGTCACCTCATCCATCAGTTGTCCATGCTCGATGCACTTGACACCAGCCTGAATCGCCTTTTGAATTGCGCGAGGCGTATAGGCATGGACTGTTACATAAGTGTTCCAGTCTTCGGCAGCCTCGACTGCCGCACGTAACTCAGCTTCCGTGTACTGGCTGACATCCAGCGGATCGTAGTCTGAGATTATACCTCCACCAGCCGCCAGCTTAATTTGGGTAGCGCCTTGCATCAGTTGTTCACGAGTGCTGCGGAGTACTTCATCCACACCATCTGCGATCGCAACACTGCCCAAAACTTCTAGGCGGCTGATAGTTGTATGGTTTGCCGAGACAATATCTTGTGGTGTGCGGTAATCGCCATGTCCGCCAGTCTGCGAAATCATCGCACCACTAGGATAAATGCGCGGCCCCACCGCATCACCCGTGTCAATTCTTTTCTTGAGGTCAAACACTGGCCCTGCCAGATCACGGACACTGGTGAATCCGCGTAGCAGCATTTGCTCTGCTGCGGTGTGTGCTTTCTGATTCAAGACTTCAGGACTAACTTTTGGCGAGAGTAACTCCTCACTCGTGCTGTTAATCATAAACAGATGGACATGGTTATCAATCAGTCCCGGCATCAGTGTGCGATTATTTCCATCAATTCTGGTCAACTTTCTGCCCAGTGCTGTGGTAATTGGTGTTTGAGAAATCGTTTGAATCTTATTACCGACGACTAAAACATTCGATAGCTCAGAAAGCTGATCAGAAGTGCCATTGAAAATACGAACGTTCTCGAATAGGATGCTAGTTCGTTCCTGACTTTGAACGTTGGAGGATGACTGAATTTGAGCATAGCTTGTTTGTGCAATAAATCCGATCAGCACTACTACCAAAGCCCCTAATGCAATTTGGTAACGAAATTGCATATACTATTTCCTTATAAGCGATTCTAAATCAGGACAAGAGCAGCGATCGCATTTTGTTTGTCAGCTGGTAGAGTCTTCAGTTGGGCGATCGCTTTTTCCAGTTATTCGGTCATCACAAAAGCACTCCGACCAAAGAATTACTAACTATGATCGCTGACTGATGGCTGAAAGCTTTGGCATCTGTGGCGATCGCATCTCAGATTTTAACTAAGTTAGGCGCGATCGCTCGTTGCTGCGATAATTAAGCTGTAGAGTAATTTTAGTAAACTTTCTGTAACTACTCAAATCAGCGGTGGCAGATAATCTAGAACTTAACACCAACGGCCTGTAACTGTTTGTAGCATTTGACTTGTTATATTGCTAGGCGCATTAAATACTCCTCAATCTGAGCTACACATTTTGGTAATTCATGAACTATATCAGTACCTGAAATTCTAAGATAATTGATGCCAATATCAGCAAGCTTTTCACTAATTCTTTCATCTTTGCGCTTTGCTTCATCAGTATTGTGATACTGCTTAGAATCACAAAAAATTGCTAATTTCTCTTTCTCAAAATATAAATCGGCAGAGGTAATAAGATAATGTTCTTCCTTTATATTGAAATCTGAAACCATATCATAGAAATTTGCATAAATAGCTCCATCTCTAAAAATAGATGTTTGAATTTTCGGAAAAATATTTCTATTAGCTAGGGCATGAATTAGAAATAATTCAATAGGAGAATCTGCTCCCCATAGCTTGCGAAGTTTTAACTTAGCGAATGGTTCGTAATAACGGTTGATTCTATAATCGCGGTATTTTCTCCGAGTGCGATTATCAGCAGAAATTATATCTGGAAGGAGTATATCCCGTTTACTATATTTGTTGGCTAAGAAATATACGCCGATAATAAACCCTATCGAGTCAGTGTAAATATCTAGCTCACTTTGTGAATTAAAAAAAGTTCCAAAGCTTCCGAATAAATCCCATTCTCCTGTAAATGAATTGAAATTTAAATATACTGGCTCCCACTCTAACACTTTTTCTATAGAAAAATTTTTGAAGAATGCAGCACTCATTTCCTGTGGCTTACCTCTTTTTGATGCCGGAATAAGAGAGATACTGTAAGGTCTTCCCTCAACAACATTACCCACACATCTCAAATCATAGAAATTTGCTACTACAAATACCATTTGAAATTTAACTTCTTGCCTCAAATAATAGTTAATAGCTTCTTGAGATGGTTGTAATGGTATTCCAGAAGGATAAAGATTGGCAATATTCACTGTTATTGGTTGAAGACCATCCAATGTCAAAATATCAACGTTAAGAACTTCTGGTAAAGCAGAAAAATTTGGGGCGAAAGGTAAGCGCGGTAGGTGCTTGTAGTACGGTATCTCTTCTAAAATAAGTGGACGATTGACAATCATTGTTGGTACTGAATCGGCTTATGAAGCTTTAAAAATTTACTACAGCCAAGATTCTAACGGAAAAGGTTGAGCTTGCTGAATTCGCATGAAATCACTGTCGGCAGATACAATGATAAGGCTGTGCTGGAGTGCTGTTGCGGCAATCCAGAGGTCATGGTCATCGAATCCCAAATCTCCAATGCTTGTACTTCGACGTTTACTTTTATCCTTGGGCGCAAATTGATTAAAAACTGCTGCTTTGAGTTGACTGTAGAGAATGCCTGTCTCTTCGTCTATAAAGTATAAATCAACACTTTGTAGAAAAACTTGAACTGCTGCAAGGTTTTGAGCTTTTCGCTCTGATTTTTCTGCCATGTATAGCAGTTCGCCATAAGTAATGATACTAATACCGATTTCGCTGGCAGAACGAGAAACTAATGCAGCAATGACGCTAGGAGTGTTATTAATGATGTAGCTGCAATGATTGGTATCTAAAAGATACATGGAGTTAAGAATTAAAACTGAGCTTTGGAGCGGGTTTCATGAACAAAGTGCAAGCACTCTTCTAAATCATCACCTTCCCAGGTTCCCGCACACTGCAACAAATCAACAGCTTTACTTCCTCGTTTAATCGGAGGTAAGCGACGGAGTTGGCGCTGACTAATATTGTTTCTGGTTTGAAGGGAAGCCAGAAAGTCGCTAACCAGGGAAAGTTGATCTGGCGGCAGTTGAGCTAATTGCTGTTCGATTTTTTGGCGAATTTCTAGATATGTCATCAGTACTTGCCTCTATCCTCTCGACTTCTTAATTCTACAATCCTAAAGCCTATGCCAGTTTTGTTAAGAAGTAATGTAAAATAGTTTACAAACATACCAATGCACTGGTGATACCCGAACCTCTACAGGGTAAATGTCCGTAATAGCTATCAAGGGAAATTTTCAATTAATTTAAATTACAGGTAGCGTATACCATGCTTTAGTAACAGTATGGAGTATCTAAAGCAGTCACAATAAAGTTAGTACACAGGAATTTCATCCTAGCTGTAAAAATAACTTTAGATAGATTTGTCACGACTAAGCAAAAATTCGGCTTCTTAATTAAGGTTGTGATTATGCGATTTTCCAAAATAACCCGTTCTATACGTAGACTTAGTACCCATATTTTCGCCATATTTTTGGGAGTTGTGCTAACGGTTAGCACTTTACGGGTGTTACCTTCCCAAGCGGAACCTGCACCCAGTTCAGCGAAAGTTGGTGATGCACCAGAACTGATTGCCCAAAGACAATCACCAGCTACTGCTGCTATCGGTAATAGTAGTTTTGTGACGGCGGCGGTGAATCGAGTCGGTCAAGCAGTGGTGAGAATTGACACGGAACGCACAATTACGCGCCGTCGTGTTGACCCATTTTTTGAAGACCCATTTTTCCGGCAGTTTTTTGGTGATGCTTATTCTCAACAATTACCACCAGAGCAACTGCGCGGTTTAGGCTCTGGATTCATTATTGATAAAAGTGGTTTGATTTTAACTAATGCCCACGTTGTTGATAAAGCCGATAGAGTTACAGTTCGCCTCAAGGATGGTCGTACCTTTGACGGCAAAGTTCAAGGTATTGACGAAGTGACAGATTTAGCAGTGGTCAAAATTAACGCTGGTAAAGATTTACCTGTTGCACCATTAGGTACTTCTAATGCTGTACAAGTGGGAGACTGGGCGATCGCAGTTGGTAATCCTTTAGGTTTTGATAATACAGTGACTTTAGGTATTGTCAGCACTCTTAAGCGTTCTAGCGCCCAAGTGGGAATTTCTGACAAACGCTTAGACTTTATTCAAACTGACGCGGCAATTAACCCTGGTAACTCTGGCGGGCCACTGTTAAATGACCGTGGTGAAGTGATTGGAATTAACACGGCGATTCGTGCTGATGCGATGGGTATTGGTTTTGCAATTCCTATAGATAAAGCGAAAGCGATCGCAACACAACTGGAAAGAGATGGTAAAGTTGCTCACCCCTATCTAGGTGTGCAAATGGTTACTTTAACACCCCAGTTAGCTAAACAAAATAACACTGACCCCAACTCTACATTTGAAATTCCCGAAGTTAACGGGGTTTTAGTGATGCGAGTTGTCCCAAATTCCCCAGCCGCTAAAGCTGGTATTCGCCGTGGTGATGTGATCATTCAAATAGATGGTCAAGCAATTACTAATGCTGAACAGTTGCAGAACTTTGTGGAAAACACCAACTTGGGTCAAGTTTTACAAGTAAAAATCCAACGAGGTAGCCAGACACAACAGCTATCAGTACGCACTGCTGAGTTACAAAATGCTACTTCATAAGTGCTGAGTTAAAAGTGTTAAGTGTGGGGGTAGGCTGTAGCTTATCCCCATATTTTTTATTGCTGAAATAGTTGGTTATTGAAGATTTAGACTAACAAATCCTTGGGATATGTTAGTCTAAATTCTTTAGTCTAGTTACTGAAATTACTTGCTAGTAGTGGATAGGATGTGGTAATTAGTCTTGTGGGACTGAAAAACTTCGCTATCTGATAACCAAACACCTGACTAATTTTATGGCTCGATGGATGTTACCAGTGTCAGGACTTGAAAAAATATAGATGTAGCGATCGCTCAACTGAGACTTGATACCAAAAATCCACAATCCACTAATGCTATACAGACGATTTGGACGCACAGAATTACAGATGCCGGTGTTTTCTTGCGGCGGCATGAGATATCAGTTCAAATGGCAAGATGTTTCTTGGCCAGAGATTCCCGCAGATAAACAGAAAAATCTCGAAGCAACTATTCACAGAGCAGTCGAACTCGGCATTAATCACATTGAAACTGCTCGTGGTTATGGTAGTTCGGAAATGCAATTGGGTAAAATTCTGCCAAAGTTTCCTAGAGAAAAATTAATTGTTCAAACTAAAGTTTCACCTGTTGCTAATGCTAAAGAATTCCGGCAAACATTTGAACAATCGCTCAATTATCTTCAGTTAGATTATGTAGACTTGTTGGGGTTACATGGAATTAATAATGCTGAATTACTAGAATATAGTGTCCGTCCTGGCGGTTGTTTGGATGTAGCAAAAAAATTACAAGCCGAAGGCAAAGTCAGATTTATTGGCTTCTCTACCCACGGTGCTACAGATTTAATTGTGCAGGCAATTAATACTAACCAATTCGATTATGTAAATCTGCATTGGTACTACATTAATCAACTCAATTGGCCAGCCATTGCAGCGGCTACTCGTTTGGATATGGGCGTATTTATTATTAGCCCTTCTGATAAAGGCGGCAAACTATATAACCCACCACAAAAATTAGTGAATCTTTGTGCGCCGTTGAGTCCAATGGTGTTTAATGATTTGTTTTGTCTGAGTCATTCGCAGGTGCATACCTTGAGTATCGGTGCAGCCAAACCCCAAGATTTTGATGAACACTTGAAGACATTAGCATTATTAGATGAATCTTCCGAAATTTTGCCACCAATTTTAGCGAGATTAGAAGCAGAAGCGATCGCTATCTTAGGGGAAGATTGGGTAAAAACTTGGCATATCAACTTACCAACCTGGGAAAACACTCCCGACGGCATAAATATTCCCACAATTTTGTGGTTGTGGAATTTAGCCACGGCTTACGATTTGGTAGACTATGCCAAAACGCGTTATAACCTCATGGGTAATGCGAGTCATTGGTTTCCTGGCAACAAAGCAGATAAACTCAACAAAGTAGATTTACGTCCATGTCTTGTCAATAGTCCGCAAGCCGATAAAATTCCTCAAATTTTGGCAAAAGCCCATGCAATGTTGGGCGGTGAACAAGTAAAACGCTTGTCGCAACAATAGATATGGCGTTTCATAATTTGCTGAAGTACTAATTATCAGAGTTTATCTGCGTCCATCCTCTTCTACTGGCAGTTAAAGTCACACCAAAAACTAAATTATCTTAAAATTGCGCCTAGTACAGTGCTTAATTTTAAGAAACCTATAGCGTTTCCAACTCTGGTGTGATACAAAATTACCCCTCCCCAACCTTCCCCTTGGCAAGGCGGGTGGGGTGTATTTTATGTGCTTGGAAATTGCTAAAGTCATTTCAGAAAATGACACAACCTAAATTTTAAATATATTGATTTTTCTCTTCTTATATTAATAAAACTATCAAAATAACTTGAAAATCTCCAACATTAAGGATAAGATACTCAAGCGTTAAAACGTTTTATGTCAAGCAAATAAATGCTTAATTTTTGCATAAAAAAGAGCTAAATTATGCTCATTTTCTTATGTTTACAAAGCTAATTAATTTATTTAAATATACGAATGATTAAATTAATTAGCTGATTGCTTGACAGAAAAAAAAATGGTTTTGTAAAACTTTTTTAAATTTACTTCTGAGGCTGCGTAGATTTATGGCGATTATTACAGGTGATAATGGTAATAATATACTTCCAGGAACTCCAGACAACGATACTATTAGAGGACTTGGAGGCAACGATCAACTTAATGGTGGAGCCGGAGACGACATCCTAGATGCAGGGTTGGGAGCTTCAGAC
>JAGKSW010000228.1 GCA_018993265.1 Nostoc sp. TH1S01 | reverse complement strand
GGATTTATCACTCAACAAGAAGCCCCAGCAAATGGCGGTAGAGCCGATATTGTCACCAATTGGCAGGGTGGTGCGATTATCGAATGTAAAAAATACCTTGACCGTGACCATATTTACCAAGCTGTTGGTCAACTCAACCTTTACGGGCTGAACAATACACACAAGCTGATCGTTATGGGTTTCCTGACACCTGATGCCCGTGAGCAGCCATCGGCTCTCAAGACTGCTTCAATGGTTGAGCAGGATCGCCGGATTCAAGTTGTGTTTGTCAATCTTCAAGAAGAATGGCTTCCTGGTGGCCAAGTACAAGTTGGGTTTGGATTGTGGAACTTTCGACTTCCACCATTGCCCAATTTCAAAGATTGGCGTTGGTGGTTCAATATAGCTAAGGCTAATCCTTTGATTCTAATTTTGATTGGTTCTTTATTTCTAGGGGTGCTGCCAGAAGTAAAAAGACTTGTTTCTACTACCTCGGCACAACAAATTCAGCGACCATAAATTAGGAGAAATATGGCTATTAACAAGCACGTTGATTTTGTTACAAATTTTGAAGGGCTGTACTGGGATGATACAGTAAAGCGATGGGGTAAACCGGAGGACTTGACAGGTAATACTCTCCGCAGTTTCGTAGGCAACATTCATACTCTACGAGCAGCCAAACGCCATGTAAAAAAATGGAGCAAATACCTTCCTCCCAAAACAGAATTTGTCATTGTGAATAAATACGCCTTAATTCCTACTATTAGTCTGTATACAAAATAATCTATAAATCTATTAAGATGACAGAATATTGAGTTTTAATTTTGCCAGGATAGATAGGGTTAGTAGCTTTCGAGTCTGGACGAAACCAGATAAAACTATTAAATAGAAACTATGAACCAAATAGACCCAACCGCAAATAATACTAGCGAACAACCCCTGTAATTGTAGTAGACGAATTTGCTTCCATTAGCGAATAAGAGTGAAGGGCATCCACAACGCGAAAGGATTCTAGAGAAAATTCAGGAGTATCAATAGAAGCTTTTACGGGTGGCTGGGAGTAAAGAAGGTTAATTCTAATTATTGTGAATTCTGGTTTGCAATCAAGCTGATGGCTTGTTACCAATACCCAATTGTTTTTTGCTGGATTTTAACTGTTTCCAGAGGGATTTCATCTTTTGGTAAGCATCTTCAGGTTTGAGCTTTCCATTGGTTTGTAGCGCAGTTATGTATTCTATTTTTTGAGCAAATTCTTGTAAGTTAGCATTAAATACTAAGTTTTCTGGCTTAACTTGTCCGTGGTAGCGACTACGAGGATACAAGAACTCGTTCTTTTGGTTTTTGTCCCAATTTTCCATCACTTCATCTTCCTCCATAAGCGACTATTACTCAAAAATAGCCACAACCTTAAACGATAACTACTATCTCAATAAGTATTTGTATTGCCTGGAAATAACAATTAATTGTTTTAATAAAGAATTGTTTTCTAAATTAGTAGCAAGCACATTATTATTGATTGTATTTAATTTCTCAAATTACAGTAAGCAATTCTCGCTGTTCTTGTACAACTCCATTTCATTTCAGAAAAGGAGCCAGCTTTTATTACAATCCATTTTGGCTTTCTAGTTTGATTAACTATTCCACTTAAATAGTTATCAGCATAACGAAAAGCTGCTGCCTTATCGTATTTTGCTATATTCAGTGCTTGCATCAATACATCTTTAGGGATTGCTACTTGTGTGAGTTTTTCGGCTAATATTACTGACCTTTTTTGAATTCAAAATGCAAAATTCAAAATTCAAAATGAAGAATAGAAATAATTTTTAATTAATTAATGCGTGGGTTTCAAGCCCCCATAACCCGTCTTTAATGCGCGAATTTTGAATTTTGAATTGGAGCGAAGCGACTTGACTCTTCTTCTGTCGCTGCTACTGCCGTTTCTAACAGTTCAAAGTTTATTTGCTCGTTTACACGGATATTTAACATTGCATTGTCAATCATAAATGAACCTTCAAAACTTGTACAATGCAGTTTTACTGAAACGCATCATTGAATCAATCCGTGTTTGTGCGGGATTTGCTCATAAGCTATCTTCATGAATTCGCACATTTGCTGTGCGATCACTCTTATGCGTTGGCGCAGCTAACGCTTCTTTATCGAAACAATCGGGTCTAAAACCTCGCCTTTTAAGGCGAAAAGTTTTGTCACGGAGTTAAAACCCTGTGACAAAACGTAATTGCGAATTGCGAATTGCGAATTGCGAATTGGTTTATTCCCTATCTTTCAATTCTTCTCACAGACAGTGTGCTAGCAATTATCATAGATAAATACCTCTATTATTACTTCTGTTCTTCTATGAAGCTGGCTTGATGCTTAAAATTAGGATCTACACTTAATCGTGAAATTAAGCTATTTTGATACTTGCTTAACTTCATAGTTAAAATCTGGATCTTCGCTTGAGTATTACTTTGATATTACTTACTCTGTCTATTAGAAAAACCTCAATTATTTCTAGAAAAACTTTTATAGGTAAAAATTGTTTCAAAACAAAGTTAGAGAATTATTCCCCAGTACGTAATACCTACCGTTTATACTTAATAATCACGACCGTTTTTCGTTTGATTGGTTCTGTTCTCTTTGTTCTATAGTTTTTTCTTAGCATCTTAAAGTTTAGCAACGAAGCAATATGATCATACCTACCCAGGATAATTTACCCCAGTATCTTTTATCGTTTCAAAACACTATTGAGGTAGATTTAAACCTTGATGAACTCCAAATCATTGACAATTACTGTCAGCAGACTGGTCGTACATATAATGAAGTTATTCAACAACTAGTGCAGCAATTTCTGGCTTCACAAGAGTGTACTTAAGGTGAGTTAGCAAATTCAGGTAGCGATTGGGCGATGTTTTCTGCTTGACCTACTTTTTGGCTCGGAACAATAGAAGAGTTTGTTTCTAAAGAACGAATCAACTCTCGGATCACATCTGTTGCTGGCCTTCCTGTTTTTTGGCAATATTCTTCCAGTTTCTCCATTTCACTAGTCGCAAGATTGATTGTTAGCCGCTTGACTGCCCATTTTTTATTCATGACTTATTTTTTATTTGTTTCATATAATATCCAATTTTAATGTATTAATTTCTACTTCAAATATCTCATTATTAAAATCTCAAAAAGATTCAGTAAATTCTCTCAAAAGACTAACCATAAATTACTTACTGACACAGCGAAGCGTTAGCGAGTCTGCGAGCGTCGGAACGAGCGTCACATCCGCCGCCAATTGCGAATTGGTATTAGTCCCGCTAATCGACTCAGATATGAAAAATAATAGTTATAAGAAAACTCTCAACATAAAGTTTTTTGAACTTTATGTGATCCTGAATCTATTAAAACAAACTCAATAGTCAATTTAGGTGATGCTATGAGAGAAATAGCAAAGTCAAGTCGCTTCGCTCCAATTCAAAATTCACGCATTAAAGACAATTAGTGGGAGCTTGGACTCACCACTAATTAAAGACCACCAAATCAGAGATTGTGGTGGGGGCTTTGACTCGTTCGCGCAGCGTCTCCGTGCTTGAGAAGGATTAATTAATTCAAAATTATTCTTATTCTTATTCTTCCTACGTGAATTTTGAATTTTGCATTTTGAATTCAAAAAAGGTCATTTGTCAATGAAGAAACTGCTTAAACGGATTTTTAAACTAATCAAGCAAATTTTTCAGCCGTAAATAAGCTTGCTCGTTTTTTTCTTATTTGTATTTTTTTTATCAAAAATTAATTTAAATATATAGTTTTATAGTATTTTAACTAGCTAAATAAATTTAAATTCAAATATTTTTAACGAATGAGTTTTGAACTTGTTTCTTTAAAACTACAGGTACGTCCAAATGATCTCGATAGTTTAGGTCATGTTAACAATGCTACCGTTTTGGAGTATTTATAAACAGGGCGTTGGGATTGATTGAAGCACCATAACATAAATATCAAACAGAAAATTGTTCCAGTTGTAGCTCGGATTGAAGTTAATTATCGTAAGGAAATTATTCTGGAGGATGTGATTGTCAACACTAAGTTAGATCAATCAAATCAATCATCGCTCTACCAAGCTATAGCGTTTTCCAGGCTACTGAAGTACACGCGAACCTTTTATATCAAAACAAGTAGCCTTAAAAACGTACCTCACTAGATTAAGAAACGCTATAACTTTTGGCAGTCAATTGAGGTGAGCAAAGAAGGGAATTCCTTAGTTGCTGTTGAAGCCCGTATTCAAGTAGTATTTATTGATTCCACAGAGCGCACTTTGCGAACGCTACAAGAATTTTTAAAAGCAGCCAGCAATCATAGTAACTCTATTAATTGAACTTTAACAAACCTTTACTAAATTTACTCCTCAGCAATACTTGAATTGTTTTTACTAAATCGGCTGCAACAACCTCTGCCACAATCTGGTGTATCGCTGCTGGTCATTTGTAGTCCGCACAGCTAGAGATATCGCTTTTTTGGAACCAATAACAATCGCCAATTTCCTTGCACGAGTCAGTCCTGTGTAGAACAAGTTGCGTGAAAGCATCATGTAGTGTTGCATATATAATGGCAGTATCACTACTGGATACTCTGAGCCTTGACTTTTATGGATTGACACGGCAAATGCCAACGTAATCTCATTCAAATCAGCATAATCATACACCACAGCCCGTCCACCATACTCAACAGTTACTTCCTGTTCTTCGGTATCGATACTCAGGATAGTCCCCAAATCACCGTTAAACACTTCGCGATCATAGTCATTCATTTGTTGAATCACGCGATCTCCTACCCGCAGAGTCATTCCACTTCTCTCTATCTCTGCTTTATGGGGGCTGGGCGGATTGATCAACTGCTGCAATACCATATTCAGGTTGCGAGTCCCAACCAAACCCCGCGACATCGGGCAAAGTACCTGAACATCAGAGGCTCTATTAAAACCTAACATGGGAATAAATTCCGTAATCAACTCGCAAATTGCTTGTACTCCATGCTCTGGCTGATGACCTCCACCATGCCACAGGCAATCTGATACAGGATTATCTGAGATTGGTTCTAAAGAAGGATAATCCCCCTGGTTGATTTGATGCGCGGCGGTGACAATTGCACTCTGCTGGGCTTGGCGAAATACTTGCGTTAGCTTCACCACTGGCACTCGAAGGCAGGTAATCAGATCAGCCAGCACTTTCCCAGGGCCAACTGATGGCAATTGGTCGATGTCTCCTACCAGTAATAGTTGCGCTCCTTCGGCTACGGCTTTAAACAGTGAGTGTGCCAGAAACAGGTCGAGCATGGATGCTTCATCCGCGATAATTGCTGTGTAGGGTAATGGATTAGAGTTGTCGCGCTTGAAGCCCATTGTTTTCGGGTCGAATTCCAGCAAGCGATGTATTGTCTTCGCTTCTAAACCAGTCATTTCTGATAACCGTTGTGCTGCCCTTCCCGTTGGTGCAGCCAGAGCGATTGTTTTGCCCATTGCTTTCCACAAGCTAACTATGGTGTGGGTAGTGAATGTTTTTCCCACTCCCGGCCCACCAGTCAACACCATTACTGGAGAATATGCTGCTTTCTCTACAGCAAGCTGCTGTTGTGGCGATAGTTGAATTTTGCGACTGGACATAAATCGCTCTAACCAAGCACGAACACGCGGCATATCCTGTACTATTGGTTGGCTCAAGCGTTGAGATATCATCTGTGCCAAGTTCGTCTCCGTGTGGAAAAACGTTGGTTTAAAGCACAGTAGCAGCTTCTCACCATCATTACCCCGCACGATTTCTCTGATTAATTCTTCTTTCGCGCCCATCTGTTTCATAATGGAGGCGATCGCATCAGGGGTTGGCTGATGGTCATCTGTTGTTAGCAGTTTGGTGACTTTCTCGATTAGTTCTGGTTGGGGCAGGTAACAGTGTCCATCTTCTGCCGCTTCACTCAAGGCGGG
>JAGKSW010000062.1 GCA_018993265.1 Nostoc sp. TH1S01 | reverse complement strand
TAATGCAAAGCTGTACTTAGTCATTTGTATTGACAAATGACTAAGGACAAATGACAAATGACAGTCTCAAGCAAAGAATGTGCAACGTGAATGCAACCGAGCTTATTCCCCATTTGCTTGTCTAACTCAATACCTTAAGCAGAATGTCTTTCTAAAGCTAGTTGTATTAATCTATCGACTAATTCCGCAAAACCTACGCCGCTATGAGACCAAAGTTGAGGATACATGCTGGTAGCAGTAAAGCCAGGTAAGGTATTGATTTCGTTGATCAATATTTCTCCGGTCGCTTCTACATAGAAAAAATCTACCCTGGCTAACCCTGCCGCATCAACCGCTGCGAAAGCTTGTAAAGCCATATCTTGAATTTGACGGCTGATATTATCCGGAAGCGATGCGGGAATGAGTAAATCGGCTCTACCTTCTGTATATTTAGTTTCGTAATCGTAAAAATCGCTATCAAAGGTAATTTCGCCAACAACAGAGGCTTGGGGTTGGTCGTTACCTAATACAGCACATTCTACTTCTCTAGCGACTACTCCCGCTTCCACAATGATGCGGCGGTCATAACTAGCGGCTTGGTCAAGTGCAGATTCTAATTCTGAGCGCGATCGCACTTTGGCAATACCTACCGATGAACCCAAGTTAGCAGGTTTGACAAAACAAGGATAGCCCAATGTCGCTTCTATCTCATCGCATAGTTTGGGGAAAACACAAGGATTTGACCAAATTTGCGCTCTTGTTAAGGCTTTATATTTAACTTGCGGTAATCCGGCTTGCTCAAATGCCATTTTCATCGCAATCTTATCCATCCCCATTGCCGAACCTAGCACCCCAGAACCCACAAAGGGGACTTGCATCAATGTCAGCAAACCTTGAATTGTGCCGTCTTCCCCGTTGGGGCCGTGGAGAATGGGAAACCAAACATCCACTTCTGCAACTTGAGAAGGAGATTGCCAACGTCCCAGAGTTTGGGTTTGAGAATTGGTGAGTTGGCTTGACTCTGAGTTCGGGGAATTTTCAGATTCTAGTAAAGGCTTACCAGAACCTAATACTTGTTGTGGCGCTTCCCCAGCTAACCAACGTCCATCTTTTTGAATGTAGAAAGGCAGGATTTCGTACTTACTAGCATTTTGCTCTGCACTTAAGGCTTTAGCGATCGCTCTTGCTGAACTAATCGATACTTCATGTTCTCCAGAACGTCCGCCAAATAACAATCCCACCCTGAGCTTAGTCATTTTCTGTACCTCTACACTCTTATCGCAGATAGCGTATCACACCCTGTCAAAGTTGCTATATTTTCCTTTGACTAATAAATTTTCTGCCACTATGGATGAGCCAAAATCACTCCATATTTAGGTATGTTTGTTTTACAACCACAAACGCCCTAGTAAAAGGCCGTGGTCAGACTTTTATAAATACTGTTAAGATTTTTGGATGTTACAAAAGCGACATACTTTGGAAAAAAAACTCGGTTGGTCTTTAGATGAGCGAGATCCACAGTTCATCAAATCAATGATGCCTTTATTGGGCTTGTTATATCGTTACTATTTTCGGGTGCAAACTAGCGGTTGGCATCACATCTCACCACAGCAAAAAGTTCTGTTTGTCGGTTCTCATAATGGCGGACTTTCAGCCCCCGATATGCTGATGATGATGTACGACTGGTTCCAGCGTTTTGGTGTAGAACAACCAGTATATGGTTTAATGCACCCAAGAGTGTGGGAAGTTGCGCCACCTTTAGCACAACTAGCTGCCAAAATGGGAGCAATTATGGCTCATCCTAAAATGGCTTATGCAGCTTTGCGTTTTGGTGCAAGTGTGCTGGTTTATCCAGGTGGCGCAGAAGATGTTTTTCGACCCCATCATTTAAGAAATAAAATTTATTTTGCTGGCAGACAAGGATTCATTAAACTGGCACTGCGGGAAAATGTGCCGATTGTACCAGTGATTTCTGCGGGAGCGCATGACACCTTGATTGTGTTGGCGGAGATTTACAAAATTGTCCACCAACTCCATGAATGGGGAATGCCTTGGCTGTTAGATATTGATCCGGTGGTATTTCCAATTTACTTGGGTTGGCCTTGGGGATTAGCAATTGGCCCACTTCCCAATATTCCCTTCCCCGTATCTATTCATACACAAGTTTGTCCACCAATTCTATTTGAACGCTATGGCAGGGAAGCTGCAAGCGATCGCAGTTACGTTGATGAATGCTACGAATTGGTTGTGAGTAAGATGCAATATCAATTAGATCAGCTTGTCTTGCTTAGTCAACAATCTTGATTAACGTTTATCCTTCACACATGCTTGTATAGGCAGAATGCGATCGCACTTGATGTCAACAATAGGATAAGCGATAATTTCTCGGAGTTTGCCCCGTCCATTTTTTAAAAGCACGGTTAAAGGCACTCGGTTCAGAAAAACCTAGTAAAAATGCTACATCATGAATTGGGGTAGCGGGATTTTTTAAATTTCGTAGGGCTAATTCTTTACGAGTATTATCTAAAAGTTCTTGATAAGATGTGCCTTCAGTTTGTAATTCTCGCTGCAACTGACGAACACTGATGGCTAAACTCCGCGCCACAGTTTCTAGAGTCGGGAGATTGGCTTTGAGTTGTTGTAAAATCTCCTGTACAACTTTTCTCGTGTAATTATCTTCTTGATTCATCGCATCGAGCATTGTTTGGGCATGTTGTTCAAACATTGAAAGTAAGTTTGAATTAGCTGATAATACTGCCCAATTCAAGCAATTAGCATCAAAGATAATGCGATTTGTTGGCATAGAAAAGTGTAAGCCTGTTTGAAATATGCGCTCATATTCCGCAGTATCAGCAGGACACGGATATTGAAACCAAACTGTATGCAGGTAAAGTTGCTTTCCTGTCAAGAATTTTGTAGCGGTTAACAGCGATGTAAAAGTACTTTCAATGGCATATTGCGGCTGTTCCAACAAGTAATTTTTTAAATCTTGTACAATGTCGCAGTCACAAAGTACTAAACCATCAGCAACCGTAAAATGAATATATGCTCCCTGGCTGAATAGACGTGTGTAGCGAGAAAACTTTTCGAGAACTTCCCCAAAGGTTTGACAGTTGACGAGTACATAACCCACAATCCCAAAAGTTGCCAAATTAAAGGCTTCACCTAGATGTAAAGCAAAGTTTTCATCACCAGTGCGCTTGATAACCTCTTGCCATAAAGCACTGTGCAAGCTCCCCGCAATTTGCTGGTCTGGCATTTTCAGCAAAATCGGGTCAATTCCTACATCTTTACACAAGCTATCTGCATCAACTCCATATTTCGCAGCAGCAAATTGCACAATACCTCGCGTGAGGTAAACAGAAAAAGTTGCTTCCTTCATAGGTAAAGAGTGCTGAGTTGAAAGTGCTGAGTAAGTGAATAACAAAAATGGCGTAATTGGTCAATTTCTTGGCGGGACTTGTCAATTCAGAATTGAGGAGAAAATTTATTGTTGAAGTGTAGTCAAAGTCAAACCGCACCACACAAGGATTTTTGCCAATGAATACATCAATGTTAACTACACAACAACAGCCAGAAGTAATTGTAAATCCTGTGACTGGCGATCGCATGACTATCTTAGAAACAGGTGAGGCATATAGCAAAATTCGCTTTGATTTACCGCCAAAAGCTAAAGGTAGTCCACTGCACTACCACAACGAAATGAGCGAAACCTTTACTGTTCTCCAGGGTTGTCTAGAAATGGAGTTTGGACACAAAGGAAATCGCCGGACGCTGTATGCAGGAGAAAGTCTGCACGTTAGCGCAGGTGTGCATCACAGTTTCCATAATCCTTCTGATGATTGGGTGGCGTTTACTAGTGAAAATCAACCTGCTGCTGGATTTGAGCAGTTTATCCGGTCAATGTATGGTTTAGCAATTGATGGCAAAGTTAACCAAGAAGGAATGCCGACTAATTTACTCTACTTTGCCTTATTGCTGAAAAAAGCCGATATAGTTCTCGTCGGTATTCCGCGAGTAGTGCAAACCCTGTTAGTTAATGTGTTAGTGCGCCTGGGTAATTTGATGAGTGTCGAGCGATCGCTTGTGAAATACTGGAATAAAGATGCTAAATGAAGCGTTCGCATCTAGTTATTAGCAGAGGGATATTTAGCTAAATATCCCTTATACCTTACACATTTCTAACTTTATATAGATTCAGCTAATCTGTCTTTTTTCGTTTAAAAGTGGTTTTCAAATGCCTTAGTAAAGTTGGGAGATCAAGCTCAATAAACTCCCAATTAAATTTTTTGATAGATAATACATCACCGACAATAGATTCTTTATCTTCTTTTTGCTCTTTATTCTCTTGCATTGATTCAACGAGAATTTGACCTGAAAGCAATTGCTGTTGAATTAAAGATTGTTGTTGTTGAATGCTGACTTTCCCATTCATAATCTATTAAACCTTTAGCATTGAGAACAGATATAAATTCTTTGCCAAGTTATTTAAAAACTCCTGACTAAGCCTCTAATAATGGTTAGTTTATTCTAATTTATTTAGTGAAAGGGAAATTAACCCTCACAGCCAAAAATGTATCTGTAGCAGCCTAAAGCTTAACCAGTTATTTTCTGCTACCAAATGTTAAGTTGTTTCGCTCTTGGGTGTTTGAGGCATCGACTCAATTAATACTCGGAGAACTTTATTAACAAATTCATGAGTTTGGAAAACTTTCGCTACATCTTCATCCAACACTACAACTGTTAGTCTTTGTGTTCCACTACGGTTAGCAAAACGGTTTGGTTTTGCTTTCTGGTAATCAAAGTTGTACTCAGCTAAAAGCTCATCATCAGAATTCTGTGAAACACTCATACTAATCTCCTCTAATCTCTACTAATTTTTCTCCTGCTTGTAAAAGCCTCAATGCGTCCAATAATGTTGCACTCAGAATTTCTTGCAAACGAGCATTTGATGTATTGCCACAAGTTAGCCAAATAATTTTCGGTGGTTCGCCTAACCGTTCTACTAAATCAACAAAGTCACTATCTTTAGTCATGAAGATGACTCCTTGAGCTTTTGCTGCCTCGAAAATATCAGAGTCTTCAGCATCCCTTAATCCAATGTCACGCAAAGCCAATGCTGTAATATCAAATGTGTTAGTAATCCAGGTAGCAATGGCAGGTGACAGATGTGCATCAACCCAAATTGTTGTCATGGGGTCAAGATGGGATGATTTAATTTCTTTGCAGCATATGCTAGAGATGCTTTCAAATCATCCATCTCTAAATCTGGCATTTCTGCCAAGATTTGCTCGGTACTGAGTCCCGCAGCAAACAAATCAAGGACATCTGATACTCGAATTCTCATACCACGAATGCACGGACGGCCACCACACTGTTTGGGGTTGACTGTGATTCTTTGTAATAAATCTGGCATTTAATTAAGACTCCACAAGCAATTATTTTCAGTGTGGTGTACGTTTGCCTAAACTGTCAAAGCTTGACGCACTTCTATCGGTTCACCAGTTAAGCTAAAAGCGCGAACTTCGGTGATTTTAACTTTCACTAATTGTCCTTTGAGTTCATTAATATCGCCTGTAAAAAATGTGAGACGATTTCCGCCTGTGCGTCCCATGACTTGAGTTTTATCTTTGGGGTTTTGGTCTTCGACTAATACTTCTTCGATGCGACCAAAATAACGCTGCGATCGCTCGGCTGCTTTAATTGCCACTAAATGATTTAATCTTTGTAGGCGATCGCTTTTCACCTCTTCACTCAGTTGATTGTCCCATAATGCGGCGGGTGTTCCGGGGCGTGGAGAATAGGCGGCTGTGTTTAATTGGTCAAAACCAATATCTTCTACCAATTTCAAAGTATTTACAAATTGTGCTTCTGTCTCACCAGGGAAACCAACAATCGCATCCGCACTAATTGACGCATCCGGCATATACTTGCGAATTGTATCAATGATGCGGCGATATTTTTCGTGGGTATAACCCCGTGACATCGCTTTTAAGACATCGTTATCCCCAGACTGAAACGGAATGTGGAAGTGTTCGCACACCTTGGGTAATTCCGCACAAGCTTTGATTAATCTTTCCGTGAAATAACGGGGGTGGCTGGTAGCAAATCTTAAGCGTTCTACTCCCGGCACATCATGGACGTAATAAAGTAAATCTGTAAAGGTGTGCAGATGTCGTCCTTCTGGTGTGACTCCCGGTAAATCTCGACCGTAAGCGTCAATATTTTGACCAAGCAAAGTTACTTCCTTGTAACCTTGTCTGCCTAACTCTTCCATTTCGGCGCGGATAGCTTCGGGGGTGCGGGACTGTTCTACACCACGCACGTTCGGCACTACGCAATAAGTACAGCGTTCGTTACAACCGTAAATCACATTCACCCAGGCGGTAACTTTACTATCCCGGCGCGGCTGGGTGATGTCTTCCATAATATGCACTGGTTCAGTGGCGACAACTTGATTACCGCCAAACACTGATTCCAGCAAATCTTTCAGGCGGTTGGCGTGTTGTGGCCCCATAACTAAATCTAATTCTGGGACGCGACGTAGTAATGCTTCGCCTTCTTGTTGAGCGACGCAACCAGCAACGACTAATGTTAAGTCTGGTTGTTCGTGTTTGCGCTTGGCTTGTCTGCCGAGGTAAGAGTATACCTTTTGTTCGGCGTTGTCTCGAATTGTGCAGGTATTGTAGAGAATTACATCTGCATTATTCGGATCTTCGGAAAACTCAAAGCCCATGTCTTCTAAAATGCCAGCCATGCGCTCTGAGTCGGCTTTATTCATTTGGCAACCGAAGGTAGTAATGTGATAGCGGCGTTTAGAAGTGGTCATGGGAATTGTGCTTAATTAGCTTGGTGTTAGATATACTGTTTTTCTATTCTATAGTTTTAAACGCAGAGGTACGCGAAGGGTAACGCGGAGATACGTAGAGTAACCTATTCATGAGTTCCAATTCCCTGTTCTCCCCGCCCCCAACTGTGGCACAATAAAGAACTGTAATAAAAAAAGTTATTAAGGTAATTTAGTGACTCCAAGTGCTCAATCCACGGCAAGTGCGCGTCGCGTGGTATTTCCATTTACGGCAATTGTGGGCCAGGAAGAAATGAAACTGGCGCTGCTGTTGAACGTGATTGATCCCAAAATCGGTGGTGTCATGATTATGGGCGATCGCGGTACCGGCAAGACAACTACTATCCGGGCATTAGCGGATTTGTTGCCAGAAATCCCTGTAGTTGCTAATGACCCCTTCAATAGTCACCCCAGCGACCCCGACTTGATGAGCGATGAAGTCCGCCAAACAGTAGAACAGGGTGGGGAGGTGCCTGTAGACCACAGAAAGGTGCAAATGATTGACCTGCCTTTGGGCGCTACAGAAGACCGCGTATGCGGTACTATCGACATCGAGAAAGCTTTGTCTGAGGGTGTGAAAGCTTTTGAACCAGGACTGCTGGCGAAAGCTAATCGAGGTATTCTCTACGTGGATGAGGTCAACTTGCTTGATGACCACCTCGTAGATGTGTTACTCGACTCGGCGGCTAGTGGCTGGAACACCGTGGAACGGGAAGGTATTTCTATTCGTCACCCAGCGCGGTTTGTGCTTGTCGGTTCTGGGAACCCGGAAGAAGGGGAATTGCGTCCCCAGTTACTCGACCGTTTTGGAATGCACGCCGAAATTCACACTGTGAAAGAACCAGCGTTGCGGGTGCAAATTGTCGAACAACGCTCGGAATTTGACCAAAACCCGCCAGCATTTTTGGCACAGCACAAAGCTGACCAAGAAGCACTCCAGCAGAAAATTGTCAATGCCCAAAATCTGTTGAGAGAAGTCAAAATTGACTATGATTTGCGGGTGAAAATTTCGGAAGTTTGTTCAGAGTTAGATGTGGATGGTTTACGGGGTGATATTGTTACCAACCGTGCAGCCAAAGCCATAGCCGCCTTTGAAGGACGTACCGAAGTTACCCTTGATGATATCCGCCGCGTGATTACTTTGTGCTTGCGTCACAGGTTGCGGAAAGACCCCCTAGAATCGATTGATTCTGGCTACAAAGTGGAAAAAGCTTTTGCTCGCGTTTTTGGTGTAGAGTTGCCAGAAGAAGATTCTGCAAAGAAAAACGGTACTGGACAAATTAAAACGGGTGTGCGCTAGTTTTCACCGAAAATAAAAAGTAGGGGCGTGTAGCACCGCGCCCTGAAATTTATTTGCTTGATTAAGTATGAGATTTTGGCGCTTTTGGTTCAACAGTCTATTTCTGTCTAGTCAATACGAACCAGCCCGATTTATCGAGTTTGTCATGCTAATGCTGACGTTATTGCTGCTCGGTATTTGGGGATTTACCCAAGAATTACCTTATATGCTCTTATGCCTAAGTTATGCCATTGGAGCAGCTATTTCTATGTTAGTTCGGGAAGCGATCGCACCCTCGCCCCAAGCCCAAGTTTCTCGCCTTACTGCCTTATTATTACTGTTAATCAGCCTCTACGGTTTCTTTGATTTCCTCTAAATTTTTGCTGGTTGAGAAGATTTCGCAATTTGATAAATAGCATTAATCGCAACATCAATATTAGCCCGCGAAACATCTAAATGTGTGACGGCTCGAATAGAATTACCAACGGCTCCCATTTTCACACCACGCTCTTGTAACAAAGTCAAAAATTTAGCTTTTTCGAGTCCTAATCCCGATACATCAAAGAAAACAATATTTGTCTCTGGTTTGGCATTTAGGAGGGTAATTCCAGTAATTTCATTTAGTTTTTGAGCTAAATAAGTTGCATTGTCGTGGTCTTCTTGTAAACGTTCAACATGATGGTCTAGTGCATACAGACAACCTGCTGCTACAATTCCCGCTTGACGCATTGCACCACCAAAAATATGTTTATATCGGCGTGCTTCTGAGATAAATTCCTTTGTACCCGCCAGCACAGCACCGATGGGTGCGCCCAGTCCTTTAGTAAAATCAATCCAGACAGAATCAACACAGGCGGCAAAATCTTTGGCTGGAGTTTGAGAGGCAATCACAGCATTTAATAATCTTGCTCCATCCATGTGGGTAGCTAAACCTTTTTGTCGGGAGAAGTCGCAAACTGCACGTAGTTCATCCAGTTGCCAAACTGAACCGCCGCCAAAATTGTGGGTTTGCTCAACACATAATAAGCGGGGATTTGCTGAGTAAAGATAGGGTGCAGTTGCTACTCTTGCCAATGCTTGCGCCACAGCATCAACTGTAAAAATTCCCTTCTCGCTGGCAACTGCTTCCATTAAGACACCAGAAGTCATGGCTGCACCCCCTGACTCGGCGCGAATAATGTGTGCCATTTGTTCTACTAGCACCACATCAGCAGGGCGAGTGTGGGTTTTAATTGCTACAAAGTTACAAATGGTTCCACAGGCAAAGAAAAGAGCAGCTTCTTTGCCGAGTAAATCTGCAACTCGTTCTAGCAAGAGGTTAACGGTGGGATCTTCCCCTCTTTGCTCGTCTCCCACCTCAGCAGTAGCGATCGCCTGTCGCATCGCCTGTGTCGGCTTTGTTTCAGTATCACTTGTCAATGAAATCATCAGCACTCCTAGAACAGAAATAATAGTAATTTAAAGTTGCACCAATTCAGATATGCTGATTGAGTCAACTTGACTTCATCATAAAAGTTTGATTTTTAATGTGATTAGTAATGACCCTAAAAATCACGAGTTATTCTGAGTTTCATCAACCTTACACCCTTACACCCGTCTCAACCGACAATCTTTGTGCGTAAGTCCTGATATCATCAGACTGCCTTTCTTGATATTAATCGAATTAAAAGACAGTCCTAATTCAGTTGTTATTTTGTTCTAATCGCCTCAATAACTTTAGCGGAAGTTTCTCCAACAAAAGTATTATTGAGCATCGTATGGGAGTCATCTGTTGGGCCAACATCAGAATCTGGATGATAAATAATAATTCTTAAGGAATCATCAATCGCACTAAAACTATGTAACTTGTTTTCTGGTAAACAGAAAACTGTTCCTGGCTGCATTTTGAAAGTTCCTTCATCTACCTGACAAGTTCCATTACCCTCTGCCACAAGTCCAATTCGTAATGAAGGATGAGTATGGGGAGTTTGCGATACACCAGGAGGAACATAGAGAAAATTCAAGCAGGGTTCGCCACGTTTTAAAGGATTAATCAGTACTGTTGAAGAGCAACCATCAATATAATTTAATCGTCCTAATGGTTCAATCGGCCCTCCAATTGTGAAAAGTCCAGTGTAGTTGATTCTTGTTGCAACTAATACTTTTCCTGAACCATCTAAAGAAAAGTTACCAGGAACTGCGGCAAAGCTGTTTTTTCGTAATAAAAACTCTCCATGACTACTGTTGAGAGTAACTTCCCCTTCGGAAATAAATAAAAAGTGTGTATCCTGTTCGCTTTCATTAACTTGGATAGAATTAATCACCCAATAAGCACGAGATGGATGATTCGCCATTGTGTAGTCAATTTTGGTTTCTTCTAGGAATTGCTGACAATAGAACTTTTGGTTTTCCGGCATAGAAATACTCAATAGTTCAGATTCAAGAGAAATATTTTGAGATTGTTTTTGTACTAGCTTTGCGGTTACGTGCTGCATAATTTTTCTATGTTATTGGGATTGCCTGACTTAGCGCAGAATTAGAATCGGCTATCTACCTGGATTTAAAACTTAAATGGTGTATTTAACCTACTTGAAATATGCTGTAATAGCTGGGAAAAATTGATTTATTGCTGATAATAAACACTGAAAACTGACATATTTCTCTTCGCTACCGTTACAAAATGCAAAATATCCAAAGTTGATGAAGCTTTGATTCCACTATTTACCAATAAATTTTTATAAATATTAGAAATCAAGCCTCAAACCGTGATTAAGGTAAAGCTTTAGAATTTGGCATTAATTATTATTGTCTGAGAGTGACAGAAGAGAAATAATCTTGATAATTTTGTCTGGAACAGGAGGCTGTAGTAGAACTACTGATGCACACAAAATTAGCATAGTGCATTTACTTAAGTAGTTCTCTGAAGTTTACATGAAGAATACGTAGAAATATTTTTAGTTTTGAGGTTGATTTTATGATATGCAATTAAAATCGCAGTTTTATAGAACGTCTCACAAACTATAAAATCCAGTCACAGCCAGAAGTTCAGGCTTTAACCGGTTTTTATCTATTTCAGTAACAGATGCAAATTCACAAAGCCGAATACCGTTACACTGCTGTAATTAAGAATTGGTATAACTCCATCCTTGCATTTCCACCAATTCTATACATAGTTCATTAATTTTTTCTAAGTCAGGTTTAGCAGGCAAAGTTGATTTTTCATAGACAACATCCATTTGTGCTACTAAATCTTCTGCCATTTGCATCACTTGTTCATAACAGTATTCGCCTTTGAGAATGGCTTTTAAATCATCAACATCGCCTGCCATTCTTCTATCAACAATTAATTCTCCTCGCTGCAATATTTCTAAGCCACTACGAAGTAATCTAATGCAGTGCATTCCATGTTTGAGGTCAAATCCAGACTTTCTTTCCATTTCGGCTCTAACTGGATTGCGATTTTCTTGCCAAGATAAATATGCTTTCCATTCTCGCAACGCAATTTGGTAGCTTTGACTTTTTTGTAATAGTCTAATAAAGTCTTTGCGACCATGAGTTAATTTTTCTGTATATTCTAAAGTTTCATTAGGTAAAGTATGTTGTTTCAACACACCTTTAAAATCAATATCTGCCGTTAGTAATTGATATAATTGTTCTGCTTCTGCTAAAAATTCAATTCGCCCTCTAATTAAGAGATACAAATACTCCAAAAAAGCATTTAACTCATCTTTACTAAGTGGTTCTTCACCTTCTATACCAAAATCAGCAGGTAATGGTTGCTTTTGTGGTGGATTTAATAACCACTTACGATGGGTTTCCATCTTTTTGATTTGAGCAAAAGCATAACCTGAATAAGTATGCTTAACTTTCTTGGTCAAAAATAAATGTCTATTTTTAATTAAATATTGACCAACTTCAGTTAATACAGGATATTTATGTAACCATAGCAATTCCAAAACATTAGGATTTGCCCCTGCTAATAATTGCAGGATTTTTCTTAATTCGTAGATAACCGTATCTTTATTCCCATCAATAAACGGAAATATGCCTGGTTCATCCCAACCAGTATCCTTTTGTTCGATATTATCAAAGCCCAAATAATATTTTTTCGGTGCAATAAACACACCCCGGAAATCAAAATCTGAGTCAGGACGATTTAACCCATAACCGTGACTACCAGCTAAACCAATCAAAATGGTTCTTTGTTCGACTTCTATTCTTTTCATACCAGATGATTAAAATAGCGATCGTAACTCATTCCATTTGAGATTTTATATTTTGGATTTGTTTGGTGCGTTGCGCTACGCGACAACACACCCTACTAAAATTTAAACGCAAAGACGCTCAGAAAACTCTCTGCGCGGCAGTCGCTACAACGAGGGGAACCCCCGCAACGCGCTGCCTTGCCTTTGCGTCTTTGCGTGAGATATTTAATGACTCTGCTACACCATTTCAGATGATGTTTGCACCATTGGCTGAGGCTGGGGTTGGAACATGAACAAGGAGTAAACTACATCTCGACGGATGTTGACCATCATATCGAGGAATAGTTCGTAACCTTCGCTCTTATATTCAATCAACGGGTCTTTTTGACCATAACCACGCAAGCCTACAGACTCGCGTAAAGCATCCATTTGTTGCAGGTGTTCACGCCACAAGGTATCAATGCGCTGCAAGATAAAGAAGCGTTCGGCTTGGCGCATCAGTCCGGGTTGAACTTGGTCAATTTGCGCTTCTTTCATGTCGTAGGCAATTCGCACTTGTTCGTGGAGGAATGCTTTAATCTCAGTGACAGACATATCTTCTAGCTGACTTGCTTGCATATCTGAGAGCAAGTAGACGAATTCTTTGACTTTCTCAACCAGTTTTTCTAATTCCCATTCTTCTGAGGGCAAATCTGGGTTGATGTAGTAGTCAACGATGTCGTCCATCGTTTTTTCGGCGTATTTGATGACTTGTTCTTTTAAGTCTTGCCCTTCTAATACCCGACGACGTTCGGCGTAGATGGCGCGACGTTGGTTGTTCATTACCTCGTCGTACTCAAATACTTGTTTACGGATGTCGTAGTAGTAAGTTTCGACTTTTTTCTGTGCGCCTTCTAAGCTGCGAGTAAGCATTCCCGACTCGATAGGCATATCTTCTTCGACTTGGAAGGCGTTCATTAAACCAGCGACGCGATCGCCACCAAATATCCGCAACAAGTTATCCTCTAAACTGAGGAAGAATCTGGTGGAACCAGGGTCGCCTTGTCTACCAGCACGTCCCCGCAACTGGTTGTCAATGCGGCGTGACTCGTGGCGTTCTGTGCCAATTACGTGCAGGCCACCCAGTTCGACAACGTTATTGTGTTCGCTGTCTGTGAACTGTTCATACTCATGTTTGATCCGGTTGTAAGCTTCCCGCAATCTTTGAATTACTGGGTCGGCGGTGGGTGCTTTTTCGGCAGCTACCGCAACTTTATCTTCAGCTTCTAGTTCTGGTAAACTGCGATCGCCATATTCCCGCACTGCAAAATCAACTGCTTCTTTCAGCAATTTTTCTGTTTCTTTTGACAGTTGGGTGGGGAAGATTTCTGGTGAAGCTTTCCAAGTTTTGACTTTTTTCCCAGGTGTAAAACCTTGACCACCGCCATGTCCACTAGGCATACTACCGCTGGCCCTTTGGATGCCAAACACATCTTCGTCTTCGGGCTGGACGATGCGCGGCATGAAATATTCCCGCAATTTCAACCGCGCCATGTATTCAGAGTTACCGCCGAGGATGATGTCTGTACCTCGACCCGCCATGTTTGTCGCAATGGTAACAGCACCTCTGCGTCCTGCCTGTGCGACAATTTCCGCTTCCCGTTCCACGTTCTCTGGTCTAGCGTTGAGCAATTCGTGGGGAATGCCGCCTTGTTTCAGCAGTTGACTAAGATATTCTGACTTTTCTACACTAGTGGTTCCTACGAGTACAGGGCGACCAAGTTCGTGCATTTCGGCACATTCTCTAGCGATCGCTTGCCATTTACCCGCCTCTGTCTTAAAGACCATATCCGACAAATCTTGTCGTCTTCTGACTCTGTTTGTCGGAATGACACTCACTTCTAGTTTGTAAATCTTTTCAAACTCAGCTTCTTCGGTCTTCGCTGTTCCCGTCATTCCGCCTAATTTGGGATACAGCAAGAACAAGTTTTGGTAAGTAATTGTCGCTAAAGTCTGGGTTTCTGGCTGAATTTCTACGTGTTCTTTGGCTTCAATGGCTTGGTGCAAACCATCACTCCAGCGTCTTCCCGGTAACACCCGTCCGGTAAATTCATCGACAATTACCACTTCGCCATTACGGACGATGTAATTGACATCCTTTAAGAACAGTTCTTTGGCTTTAATGGCATTAAACACAAAATGCGCCCAAGGATCTTCCGGGTCAAATAAATCTGTGACACCTAATAACTGTTCTGCTTCCGCAAAGCCTTCATCGGTCAACAACACGTTACGAGCTTTTTCATCTACCTCGTAATGGTCATCTTTTTGCAGAGTTAGAGCAATTTCCGCAGCTTGTAAGTATTTTTCTGTTGGTCTTTCTACCTGACCAGAAATAATCAGTGGTGTCCGTGCTTCATCAATGAGAATCGAGTCTACTTCGTCGATGACACAATAGTTAAACGGACGTTGCACCACATCAGCCATTGAAGTGGCCATGTTGTCGCGCAGGTAGTCAAAGCCGACTTCACTATTGGTAACGTAAGTAATATCGCATTCGTAATTCTTCTGGCGTTCACTGGGAGTCATCGTTGCCTGAATTAGTCCCACACTCAACCCTAAGAAGCGATGCACCTGTCCCATCCACTCTGCGTCCCGACGAGCGAGGTAATCGTTCACCGTCACGACATGTACACCTTTACCCGTGAGAGCATTTAAATAACTGGGCAAGGTTGCTACCAGGGTTTTACCTTCCCCAGTTTTCATTTCCGCAATTTGCCCAGTGTGCAGGATGATACCGCCTAACATCTGGACATCAAAGTGCCGCAACCCTAAGACTCGCCGTCCTGCTTCTCTCACCACGGCAAAGGCTTCTGGTAAGATGTCATCCAAAGTTTCGCCTTTAGCGAGACGCTGTTGGAATTCTCCGGTTTTACCTTTTAATTCCTCATCAGAGAGAGCTTTAATTTCTTCCTCTAAGAGATTAATTTCCGTGATGTAAGGTTGGTATTTTTTCAGCTTACGAGCGTTGGGATCGCCCAACAAGAGTTTTAACATGGCGGTTATGGAACTAAATCAAGGGGATGGGAAATATAGCTTTGGTATTGATTATAAGAATTTAACCTAACCCAGCTTTCTTAATTGCAGATGGGTAGGAAATGAAAATTCACTCAAAATCACAAAAAACGTAGATGAAATAAATCTACTAAAAGATTTAGTTTGATTTTACGTTTGATATTGAAACTCTATTAATACTATCATTTCGCTCGAATCTGAAGCAGTGAACTCCGACCATAGTCGAGTAGCGATCGCCCCCATGATATCGTGTCTGGTAATCAGCCTTCTGGGTGTAAGGGTATAAGGGTGTAGGTGAAGATAAATATTACACCTGATCAATTTCTGCAAAAAATAGTAGGTTGGATAAAGTGACAGCGCCACCCAAAATCCAAAGATTTTCGTATGTAGTCAAATGTTCGAGTTCTGAGGGTGAAGTTTCAGCCTTTTTGCTCGAACGTTGAAGTTCCAAGGGTGAACATTCAAGTTCTGAGGGTAAAGTTTCAGCCTTTTTACTCGAACGTTGAGGTTCCAAGGGTGAAACTTCAGGTTTTGAGGTGGAAGTGTCAGGAAATTTTCTGCGTTGAGTGTTGTGGGATGTGGTTTTGTTTCGCGCAAAGGCGCAAAGGCGCGGAGAGTATGGGGAGACATGAGCCCTCACCTATAGGTGGTAAGTCTTGATGGGGGCTTAAATCCCCAGTTCCTGTTCCCTATTCGCTGTTCTCTGTTCCCCATTAATTAGAATTTTCCCATTCGGAAGCAAGACGACGAAAATTATATTGTTCTGCACCAGGATGACAGCTAACACAGCCACTGATTTGCACTGGACGTGGTAAATCAACTTTAGGATGCAAAGCTTTAAAGAAACGAGATTTGTTGACGCGATAGGGTGTTTCTTCGTCTTTGAGTTGGGTGCGGGAAAACGTAGAAAGATATCTCCAGACAAGAATCCGGGGAGGATCAACTAATGGCTGGAGTTGCACGCCGTAGTGTTGGGAGTCTTCCAGCAGATTTTTCCAAGTTTGGATGGGTAAAACTTGTGGTGGAAGGGCAATATGGCATTTAGAACAATTTTCTATGTATAGTTCTTGTCCTAAATCGTACTGAGCCGGGATAACATCAACTGTGCCGATTTCGGAAGTGGGTGTAGCACTGTAAACACTAGTTGCTGAAGCAAATAGCCAACCCATAACCAGACTCCAAGCCAAAATTACCAACACTAAACCAAAAGGGCGGCGTTTTTTGAGTTGACGAGATTGGCGTTTGACAAGATTTGACATTCCTCACATTCCCAAAGACTTGTAGCTAATTATTGAGACTGATGCAGTGTTATTGATGTTGCGTCAGTATTTGATTTGTGTGATGTGGCGATCGCACCTCAACTTTTATCATCCCTGATTCCAGGTTAATCGTAGTAATCCAAAAACCCCAGCAATTAACCGGAGTATACTAAAAGAAGCGTGAAGTATTATCTTTCATACTTCATACTTCATACTTCATACTTCAAACTTCAAATTTAATTACCGCCTGTGGAACTATCGTGTAAATCAGAGTACGCTATTCTAGCCCTCATCGAGATGGCAACTCATTATGAAAACGGCGAACCGATGCAAATTCGGCAAATCGCGGCTCAACAAAACATACCCGATCGCTATTTAGAACAACTTCTGGCAACTTTGAGACGCGGGGGTATCATCAAGAGTCAACGCGGCTCTAAAGGTGGCTATCTGTTGTCGAAAGAACCTTGGAAAATTACGATATATGAAGTTTTAGAATGCTTAGAAGGCTTAGATGTGCGTGTGAGCGAAGAAACTTCCAATATTAAAAGCGTAGATAGTGCCGTTGTAGATGAAGTCTGGCAAGAAGCCTGCCTAGCCGCAAATGCTGTTTTACAAAACTATACGCTTCAGGATCTTTGTGAAAAAAGAGATGCCCGCAAACAGCTAGACATCATGTACTACATTTAGTTATTAGTCCCCAGTCAATAGTTTGTACTATTGACTGGGGACTATTGACTGTTGACTATTGAATTTTGATTAATAACAAAAAATATTATGCGAATTGCTCGTAACATCACAGAAATTATCGGTCGTACACCCTTAGTGCAATTAAATCGCATTCCGCAAGCAGAGGGATGTGTAGCACAAATACTAGTCAAGCTGGAAAGCATGAACCCATCGGCATCAGTAAAAGACCGCATTGGGATTAGCATGATTAATGCAGCCGAAGCAGAAGGATTGATTTCTCCTGGAAAGACTGTGTTAGTAGAACCGACTTCCGGGAATACCGGAATTGCTCTAGCAATGGTAGCAGCCGCTAAGGGTTATCGATTAATTTTGACAATGCCCGATACCATGAGTAACGAACGGCGGGCGATGTTACGAGCTTATGGGGCAGAGTTAGAATTGACTGCGGGACTTGAGGGTATGGGTGGTGCGATTCGCCGCGCCCAGGAAATAGTTAGTACCACACCACACGCATACATGTTGCAGCAATTTCGCAATCCAGCAAATGCCAAAATCCATCGAGAAACAACCGCCGAAGAAATTTGGGAAGATACGGATGGTCAGGTAGATATGATTGTGGCTGGAGTGGGTACAGGTGGTACGATTACTGGTGTAGCAGAAGTTCTAAAAGCACGGAAACCAAGTTTTCGGGTGATCGCAGTTGAACCAGCCAATAGCCCAGTCTTATCAGGCGGACAACCAGGGGCGCACAAAATTCAAGGGATTGGTGCAGGGTTTATTCCGCAAGTCTTAAAGATGAAGTTTATTGATGAAGTAATTACTGTTACTGATGAAGAAGCGATCGACTATGGACGACGGTTAGCTAGAGAAGAAGGTCTATTATCGGGAATTTCTAGCGGTGCGGCTTTATGCGCTGCAATTAAGGTTGCCCAACGCCCAGAAAACGCAGGACGCTTAATTGTCATGATTCAGCCCAGTTTTGGCGAAAGGTATTTAAGTACACCGTTGTTCCAAGACCTGGAAGCAAAAATAACTACCAGCGTCAGCTAACAATCACTTAGACTAATGGTTAACTCCAAACACACCGAGAACCACTACGAAACTCTCAAAATTCATCGTGATGCCAGCCAAGCGGAGATTAAACAAGCTTATCGCCGCTTGGTAAAATTATTTCATCCTGATAGCAATCAACAAACAGCCGATAAAGATGAAATTATCCGCATCAATGCTGCCTATGAAGTCTTAGGTGATACCCAAAGTCGTCTTGACTATGACCAAAAATTGCAGGATGAATCTCAAAATCGCCAACAACGGGTAGCATCGGCGCAAAAACATTACCAAGCCACACGGCAATCAGGTAAAAACGCTGATGAACAAGTCGAAGAATGGCTACGTTTAATTTATCAACCAGTTAACAGCATTCTTGGTGAAGTGCTTGATTCTTTAGAAGAGCAAATTGAGCAATTAGCCGCCGATCCTTTTGATGATCAATTATTAGAAGAATTTCAGGAATATTTAGATACTTGTCGAGAAGAAATTAAACAAGCTCAAGTTATCTTTCGATCTCTGCCTAATCCCCCTAGTTTAGCCAGAACTGCGGCGCATCTTTACTACAGCCTCAATCAAGTAGCCGATGGCATAGAAGAATTGGCATACTTTCCCATGAACTATGACGATCGCTATCTGCACACCGGGCAAGAAATGTTTCGGATAGCGACCAGGTTATACTACGAAGCCCAAGATTCTGTAATTTGATATTGATAGCTAAAGGAGAAAAGTATGAATAATGCGATCGCTGCTAATACAACTTTAGCTGAAACATTCCCACCCCAAAATATAACCATACTGCACGGCATTCAATGGGACACCTATCAAAATTTGGTGCGAGATTTAGAATCACAACCAGGAACCAAACTGACTTATGATAACGGAACTTTAGAAATACTCATGCCTCTACCACCCCATGAAACTTTTAAGAAATTACTTGGTCGCTTTGTTGAAGTAACGACAGAAGAATTAGGAATAGAAATTCGCAGTTTAGGTTCTACAACTTGGACGCGGGAAGATTTACGCAAGGGTTTAGAACCAGATGAGTGTTATTACATTCAAAATGAATTAGCTGTGCGCGGTAAAGATGTCATAGATTTAACAATTGATCCGCCCCCAGATTTAGCAATTGAGGTTGATAATACCAGCAGTTCTATAAATCGAATGGGGATTTATGCGGCACTGAAAGTACCAGAAGTATGGCGTTTCGATTGTGAGACTTTGACAATTTGCAGTTTAGTTAATGAAGAGTATCAACCTTGTGAAATTTCATTAGCATTGCCAATCTTTAATGCTGCTGTGCTGATGAAGTTTTTAGAATTAAGTTTAACAATGGGGGAAACAAGTTTAATTCGTTATGTACGGCAATGGGTAAGAGAACAATTAGCAAAATCATCCACAGTAATTGAGTAAAAATATTGAATCGCGGTAAGATTTATCTCACGCAGAGACGCATAGGTGCAAAGAGGAGTAGAAGTAAGCATTTCGTGTTAGTTTAAAATCAAAGCATTGCATAAAAACCATACATTATGTCATCAACAGCAATTACTACTGTAGTCAAAATGATGGAATATTTACCGATTGAGGTACAAGACCGCATTGCAGAACATCTGCGAGAGTACATTGATGAATTGCAAGATGAGATGAGATGGAATAGTGCTTTTAAAGGAACTAAATCAAAATTGATTGCTGCGGCTAAACAAGCTAAACAAGAATAGGACTTACGCAAAAAAACTCTCAAACTCTCATTTGTCCGTGAATTCTGTGTCTCTGTGGTTCGATTTTCCGTAGGCTGTGCGTAATTCCTAAAGAAATTGCTGAGGGAAAAGCGACTTTAATGGATTATGACCAGTTATGAGGTCAGCCGTTCTCCCATCTTTTTGGGCTGAATATCGCCATTTAACCAACCTTACAATTAAAAACTTGCTCAAAATTACAAAATCTCATCAACTATAACCGTACCGCCATCATAAAAATCTATACTGAGATGGCTATCTTCAAGCAGCGCAGTGCCAATGAGAGGACGACTACCCATTGCCAGCACAGCAACATTACGCTCTATACCTTGCCAAAGAATAGTTGCTAGATGAACGTTAACAGGAACATTTGAATTATCAGCAAGATTGGCATCGATTCGAGCTAGGTAGGGCAAACCAAGCTCAGTAATCACTGCGGATGGTAGAGTCAAATAACCTTCAAAGCCTGTATCAACAACACATTCAATCTCTATATTTGAACTTTGAGACAGACAAAAAATTAAATTAATTCGAGCTTGTAGACCAAAGACCGTTCCATGTATCACGATGCCGTCCTAATCAATGTACCACCAACAGCATAGACCGCGTTAAAACCAATTCGTCCTGCCCAAATTGGCGCATCAGCTTGTTTTGCTTGTAATTTGCGACTCGTAATAATTAAGTCATCACCTATTTCATATTCACCTGTTTCCACATTAATAGAAATTATCTTGCCAATGTTCTGTGCTGTCTCTACTTGCGAACGAATACTGTTTTCATAGAGTTCTCTACCACGTTGGGTAATTTCTTCACCACTGAGTTTGGGGTAAGGCATAAGAGTAATGTATAAATTTGAATTGATTAGGCTCCTGCTATCATTTTAATAGGACTTACGCAGACTCTACGATTTCTTGGCGTTCTTGGCGACTTGGCAGTTCGATAAATTAAGCTTTTTGAGAATTTTTGCGTAAGTCCTGTTTAAGACAGAAGCCATAGTCAACTATTTGATGGACATGAATATTATTCCCATCGCCACAGTGGAAGAAAGTAGTTTATCCTGAGAAGAGTGAAAGATTAAGAAAATTTAAATTTTTCTCCCAGTGTACTCATGCAATGTATCGTAAATCGCCGCGCTCAATTTTCGGCTAGTCATCGCTATTGGCTACCTGAACTGAGTGAAGCTGAGAATTTTGAGAAATTTGGTGCTGGCTCAAAATTTCCCGGACATGGACACAACTATGTCTTATTTATTTCCCTGGCTGGGGAACTAGATAAGTATGGCATGGTGCTGAATTTGTCTGATGTTAAACAAGTCATTAAACGCGAAGTTACCAGCCAACTGGATTTTTCTTATCTCAATGATGTCTGGGCAGAATTTCAAGAAACTCTACCCACAACTGAAAATATTGCACGGGTTATCTGGCGGCGGTTAGCACCCCACTTGCCTGTAGTCCGCGTACAGTTATTTGAACATCCTGAACTTTGGGCAGATTATATGGGAAACTCAATGGAAGCTTACCTCAGTATCAGTACTCACTTCAGCGCCGCGCACCGTTTGGCACATCCTGATCTCAGCTTAGAAGATAATACTGAGATTTATGGCAAATGCGCTCGGACTAACGGCCACGGACATAACTATCATTTAGAAGTGACTGTGAAAGGCGAAATTGATCAGCGCACCGGGATGATTGTTGATTTAGGTGCGTTGCAGCAAGTGGTAGAAGATTATGTGGTAGAACCATTTGATCACACCTTTTTGAACAAAGATGTGCCTTATTTTGCCGAAGTTGTACCAACGGCGGAAAATATCGCCCTGTATATTAGTAATTTACTGCGATCGCCTATCCAAGAACTAGGAGCAAAACTTTACAAAGTCAAACTGATCGAAAGTCCCAATAACTCCTGCGAAATCTACTGCACAGATACAGAATCGGATGCTGTTAGTGTAGAAGAAAGCCAACCAGTTTTAGTTAGGCTCTAGGTTTTGTAGAGACGCGAAATTTCGCGTCTCTAATTTTTCATCCACAGAAATCCCAGCAAAGGATGACTATCCAAGAAAAGTCACACGGAGATGATAAAATTACTCATTAGCTATTTAGTTAATAATGAGTAACGATCAAATGTCCTCAATGCTTCATCCCTTGCAGATTGGTAAACATATTGCCCGTTATCCCATCATGCAAGCGGCAATGGCAGTACGGGTATCTGGCGCACAATTAGCTGGTGCAGTTGCTAATGCTGGAGGCGTGGGGATGATAGCTTCTCTGGGGCTAGGTTTAGATTCTCCCTACTTTAATCAGAGTAAACGCAGTAGTTTTTTTACCGCCAATCGACTCGCACTCATTGATGAATTGTCTAAAGCCAGACATATCAGCCCCGATGGTGTAATTGGGGTGAATATTCTTGTAGGTACCAAAGATTACGCCAAATTAGCAACAACCGCCGCATCTGAGGGCGCAAATTTAATTGTGACAGGGGCAGGAATGCCTTTAACTTTACCTGAGTACACGGCTGATTTTCCTGATGTTGCCCTTGTACCGACGATCGCTAATTTTGATGCAGCCCAGTTTCTTTGTCAAACTTGGAAAAATCGATATAATCGCCTACCCGATGCTTTAATTGTGGAAAACTGCCAGAAGGTTGGCGGACATTTTACCCAATGTGAACAGATCAATGTTCCAGGGTTTTCGGTTGGCTGGGTGATTTCGCAAATTCGAGATTACTTAACCCAGACAACGGGTGCGAAGATACCTTTGATTGTGACAGGTGGGATTAGCGATCGCCACGATATTGACGAAATGTTAGCAATTGGCGCTGATGGCGTGCAAATAGGTACTCGTTTTATCACGACAATTGAATGTGATGCCAATCAGCGTTATAAAGAACGTCATTTGCAAGCAAATTTAGCAGATATCGTCACTGTACCCAGTCCCGTCGGCAAACCTAGTCGTGCTTTACGCAATTCCTTTGCCGAGCAAATTATGACAGATTCATCACAGGAAAGATTTTGTATTGCCAATTGTTTAGAAACTTGCCTGTTTCGAGACAAAGGCAAAACCTATTGCTTACTCAATGCCCTAGCGCAAGCTGCCCGTGGTGATGTGGAACATGGTTTAATTTTTTCTGGTGCTAATGTTAGTCATCCTGGGCGACTCATATCTGTTGCAGAATTGATGGCAGATTTAACCGCCTAACACCAACAGTATGGTAATTTGTAGACAAATCTGCATTGTCGCTACGCATAAAAAGGAAAAATTAAAGTTAGGGGTGTAGGTGTTAGATTTTACAACTCTTTCGCCCCGACAATCAGTCTTAACAGAAAATCTAACAATCTTGATGTGTAAGTCCTGACCATGCTTAATTACAATGAAATTCTAAAGTAATTTCTGAAACTTGTAATTTTTAATATTGATTTATGAATATCAATGAAATCCTCAATTCGTATGTTGCTGGTAAAAGAAACTTCCAAAAACTGAATTTGCAAGAAGCAGAATTAACTAATGCCAACCTTACAGGTGCAGATTTTAGCTATGCTGATTTGCGTCAAACTAGACTGGGTAAAACTAATCTTAGCCAAGCTTGTTTGCGAGAAGCAGATTTAAGTGAATCTATTCTTTGGGGTATAGATTTAAGTGAAGCAGATTTATATCGTGCTGTTTTGCGAGAAGCAGATTTAACAGGTGCAAAATTAGTCAATACCAGGTTAGAAGAAACTAATTTAATTAAGTCAAGTTTGTGTGGGGCTAATTTGCATAAGGCAAACTTATCTCGCTCCCTGCTGTTTCAAGTTGATTTACGTCCTAGTTCTAACCAGCGCACAGATTTGGGATATGCAGTCTTGAGTGGAGCAGATTTGAGTTACGCTGACCTGAGAGCCGCTTCTTTGCATCACGCTAACTTAGATCAAGCCAAGTTGTGTAGAGCTAATCTGAGTAAGACAATACAGTGGGGTAACTTAGCCGCAGATTTAACTGGGGCGAGTTTACAAAATGCAGACTTGAGTTATGCCAATTTAGAAAGTGCTGTTCTGCGAAAAGCCAACCTCCAAGGCGCAGACTTAACCGGGGCTATTCTCACCAATGCCGATTTTCAAGGGGCAATCATGCCTGATGGTAGCATTCATGATTGAATAGGTGCGATCGCTACACAGAGCAAATATGACAGCAACTTTCTTAAAAAATATTGAGATGAAGGAGCGATCGCTCTTACAC
Organism: Nostoc sp. TH1S01; assembly: GCA_018993265.1. GTDB lineage: Bacteria > Cyanobacteriota > Cyanobacteriia > Cyanobacteriales > Nostocaceae > Nostoc_B. The sequence goes on along the minus strand of JAGKSW010000062.1, from coordinate 20,396 downwards.
TTCAAAAATATTAATTATTTTTTACATTACTTAAAAGTGTGATAAAAAAGTTACTGTAATCCTTAAAAAATTTTGAATATTTTATGATTAACGTCAGCGAAGCTCTAGAACCTCTTGCAGCTTGGTTCCTTTCTTTGGGAATACCCCAGCCGATTGTGGAATGGGGACATCCTGTAATGATGGGAATTGTTGTGGTAGTGATGGGTAGCTATGTTGGATGGACTGGTTGGCGAGGGAGGTTGGCGCAGGATAAAGATGTGTCTTTTAACAACCGTATGGGGCATCGTCTACTAGCACCTTGGATGTTTTTCTTTTTGGCTGCGGGTTATCCTGGTGGGGTTTTATCTTTAGTGATGCAGCGTCACCCAATTTTTGAAAGTCCCCATTTTTGGACAGGTTCTCTTGTACTAATACTTTTATTGATTAATAGTTTACTTTCGTTAGGTGGCTTTGGTGGTGATAAACCTGCTTTACGTACTACTCATGCTTATTTAGGTAGCGCAATTTTGGGGCTGTTGGTTGTTCATGGTGTGTTGGGGTTGATTTAATCGGTTGAGAATAGGTTTAGGGGTTTTAATTGGTGTCAACTTAAGCTAGGAATAGTTGGCTTCTTCACCTGCCTTGAACTCAAGTTCAAGGCTAATAGCTCAAGTCTACTCAAGTAGACTACAAAATTTTGGGGCATTGCTGAATCAGGAGATGAATGTTGACGTATTGAAAATTTTTAACTCCTGATTCTCTCTGCGTGAGATAAATCATCCCGCAATTATGCAACGCCAATTTTGGATATATTGAGTCATCTTCAGATGACTTTTGCTATGAGCAAGGAACTTGAGTTCCTTGCAGGATATGAGTTATACGTTAAGCTGACACCAATGAAGGGTTGTGAACACCTACACCCCGGTTACTGAGCGCAGTCGAAGTACACCCTTTCACAAAACCTTGATTTTTCACATTACTGCATTAATTCTATTGGTTTAGATAAACAAAGCCCGCATTTGCGGGCTTTGTTTGTATGAATCTAATAAACTATACTTCACCAAAAGCATCAATTTTGAGTGCTGCCCAGTTGAGAGTTTGAATTGTCTTATGCTTCAGACGAGTGGTGTGATTATTTGCCTTGGTTATATTTTCGGGTTGTTGTTTACAGCCGTTCCTTGGGGTGGGGTATGGGTTTTAATTTTGGCGATACTGGGAGCAGTTTTTTTGAGAAAGCGCACCACACAGCCCCAACTCAAAGAAAGCATTGTCAGCAAGAGTAAAGCTACACCCAATATTTGGCAATCTTTTCCGCATCCGCGAGTTTGGTTAGTTGCTGGTTTGATAGGATTGTTAGCAACTTTTTATTTTCAATGGCGATCGCCACAACCCAGTGTCAAAGATATTAGTCAATTTGTTCCCGCAGACAATGTGGCGAATCAAGAGCAACTATTCATTGTTCGCGGTGAAGTAGAAAGTAGTCCTCGGTTAACTCGCAGTCAACGCGGACAATTTTGGTTAGCAGCAACTCAGTTAGATGAAGTTAAAAATGGCAATGGCCCAGCCAGTGTAACAAAAGGGGTTACGGGTAAGTTGTATGTAACTCTACCGCTACTGCAAGCTACTGGTTTGCATCCTGGGCAAGAAATTGCTGTCACCGGGATTTTATATAAACCAAAAGCCGCTTCTAACCCTGGCGCTTTTGATTTTCAAAAGTATCTCAAACAAGAAGGTTCATTTGCTGGTTTGATAGGAAGGCAAATAAATATTGTCAATGATGAAGATAAATGGGGATGGTGGCAAATTCGGGAGCGAATTTTAAAATCGCAAGTTCGGAGTTTGGGAATTCCTGAAGGGCCACTAGTCAGTGCAATGGTTTTGGGTAGCAAAGCTGTAGATTTACCCTACGATATTCGTGATTTGTTTGTTAAAGCTGGAATGGCTCATGCTTTGGCTGCATCTGGCTTTCAAACTTCGTTAATTTTGGGTGTAATATTACAGCTCACAAAACGTACAAATAAGGCAATACAATTTACACTCGGTTTTTTAGGTTTAATTATTTTTCTCAGCTTATCAGGTTTTCAGCCTGCGGTACTGCGAGCCGTAATTATGGGTAGTGCGGCATTAATTGGGTTGTTATTAGATAGAAAAGTTAAACAATTTGGTTCGCTCTTATTAGCTGCAACATTATTATTATTATTTAATCCTTTGTGGATTTGGGATTTAGGTTTTCAACTGAGTTTTTTAGCCACATTAGGACTCATTGTTACTGTCCCAGCGATAACTAACAAACTGAATTGGCTACCTCCGGCGATCGCTGCTTTGATTGCTGTACCTTTAGCTGCGACCATTTGGACTTTACCTGTGCAACTTTCGGTGTTTGGAGTAGTACCTGCTTACAGTTTGTTGCTGAATATGATTACTACGCCATTTATTTCAGTAATTAGTATTGGTGGTATTATTAGTGCGATCGCAGCCTTAGCATCATCTAATCTTGGTAGTGCAATAGCTGGAGTACTGCAATATCCTAGTGATTGGCTAATTCAGTTAGTTGAATTTTTTAGTAATTTGCCTGGAAACTCATTAGTCGTGGGGAGTATTTCAACTTGGCAAATGTTAGCCGTTTATGCTTTGATTCTTTTAGTTTGCTTAGTTAAATGGTGGCAGCAACGCTGGTGGTTTGCTGGTTTAATGATATTTGGTCTAGTACTTGTTCCGGCTTGGCATTCGGCAAATACATTATTTCGGATTACAGTTTTAGAAGCTGGCGCAGAACCAGTTGTCGTGATTCAAGACAAAGGAAATATCACCTTAATTAATAGTGGCGATGAAGGTACAGGACGATACACAATTGTACCCTTTTTACAACAGCAAGGTGTGAATAAAATTGAATGGGCGATCGCCAGTGATTTTGACAATAACGATAATAATGCTTGGTTGGAAGTAGTACAAAGCCTAACCATCAAAAATTTCTACAAATATTCTCTTAAAGCAGAAACAGACCTGACAAATCAAGAAATTCAACAAGAAATTCAAAAGCAGCAAGGTATTTATCAAACTGTTGTTCCAGGACAACAAGTAGTTACAGGTTTAACGGTTGCACAATTAATCAAAGAGCAATTACCTGTTTTATATTTACAAATTCAAAATCAAACTTGGTTATTAGTAGGTGATGTAGAGCCGCAAGAAATAGAAAGATTAGCAAAAGCAGGTAGTTTACCTAGTCCCCAAGTATTATGGTGTACTCCCGAAGCTTTGAAAGATTTAATTAAATTGTTTCAACCAAAAGTAGCTATTGCTACTTCTACTAACCTTGAGCCAAAAATTATTACCGAAATCAGCAACAACACAACACAAGTGTTTTTAACAGGACGTGATGGTGCTATTCAATGGACACCTAATGGTCAGTTTGAATCATTTATTCAAGAAACAGAAAATAAATCATCTGTCTTGTAGATTTCTAGTGAAATATATTCTTCATCTAACATCATTTCTGCTTGATGTTTTTAAAATCAGCAGATGAGAATGGGGTTGAAAAAATGCAACAAAGTTATAAGAAAAATAGTGGCTATTCACAATACGTCCTAAACTAGTTGAAAAAATATCACGAATATGCAGAAATATCGTTTAGGGAAAGTAGTGGTTTTCTTTGGCAACTTTCCCTTAACTATTCATTTACCCGCAGCACCACGGGATGAGCAGTTAAACTTTTTGCGCGATCGCATAATTTTTCATGCCAATAATCTTGTAGAACATGGATTATGGGAAGAACCACTGAGTGAGGGTGAACTCGAAAGAATTATGTCAGATGTAGAAATTAAGCCAGTATTTTTTCCCCGTTTCTGTGATGTTTTTTCTGTATGGGCTTATCCTTGGCGGATATTGAAAAAAATACTTAGACATTAAAGAAGAAAAATGCAAAATCAAGAATCAATAGACATATTGCCATAGTCTTAATGTATGAGCCTTTCTTTGCGTCTATACGCGAAACAAAAAATTCAATTCTGAATTCTGACTTCGGAATTCTTGATATTCAACCTGATTCTGCTAAAGCCACCGCGCCCCACAGTGGTGCATCATCACCCAAAGCAGCAGCAACAATTTCAAAGTCTATTTCTGGTAATGCTGTTTCACGGGCTGTTTTTTGTACAGTATTCCACCAATGTTCTCCGGCTTTCGTCACACTACCACCTAAAATAAAGCGTTGTGGATTAATCAAATTCGCTACATTCCCAATACCCACGCCCAAAGCCCAAGCACCACCTTGCAAAATCTTGATTGCTAACTCATCTCCTTGCGCCGCAGCGTCACTGATAATTTTGCCAGTGATTAAATCTAAATTGTCATTAACTAAGCTGCGTAATTGTTTACCTTGAACGTGATTTGCTTGTTTTAATAAATATTCTTTCGCATCTTCAGCCATATAAGGGCCTGATGCTAGTCTTTCTACACATCCCCGCTTACCACATAAACACACTGGCCCCGCAGGATTAACTACTATATGTCCGATTTCACCAGCCATACCTGCGGTACCACGCCAAGGTTTACCATTAAGTATCCAGCCACCGCCTACACCCGTGCTGATGGTGATATAAAACAAGCTATCGTATCCTTGACCAGCACCGAAGCGATGTTCACCTAAAGCTGCAACATTGGCATCGTTATCTACACTAGCAGGTACAGCAAATTCTTCTTCTAGCAAATGTTTGAGAGGAAGATTTTCCCAGCCAGGAACGTGATGCGAGAGTCGTACTCTTCCGGTTGTAGCATCTACAGGCCCGCCAAAGCTGACACCAATTGCATCTGGAGTGTTATCTTGCAGCAAACTATGAATGAGCGATCGCATAATTTCTAAATCAGTGGTAGCATTACCGTTTATGGGTGAGAGACGACGCTCATAACGCAACCATTCACGCGAACCAAGTTGAGTTACTGCTGCGGCTAACTTAGTACCACCAAAATCTAAGGCTAGAATTAACGTCATTTGTTTAAAGAAGTTAAATGCGATCGCTTATTCAGCTTACTAGTACAGCAAGGCGGAAATAAAGCACCCATGATAAATTGCTGAAAAGCTCACTCTCAGGGTTTCTTCATTTCATACTAGCCTGCGGCAAGCCGCTAAAAGCGTCTACAGACTTCATACTTCAGCCTTTTTGTACTAGCCATTCAAAATCACAATCAAGCAGAGGTCTTACAAAGTTTTTTGGCTGTAGATTTTGTTAGGATACATATTCTCAAAATAGGTAATTGCAATTTCACCCAAGACCTTCACAGCAGTAGCTCCAATAGCAGGTTGAACAACTTGTCCAATACCGGGAATTAATCCTGCTATGATACCGCCCATCTCGAAAAGATATTGTCCTGCGCCCATTGTGATAATTGCAGCGGCTGTTGCTCCAGCGCCGCTAGCAGGAATTAAATTCACACCATAAACTTGAGCAATTCGAGTTACTACAGCCGCCTGTACACCAGCTAAACCAGCTTGAAAGGTTACTGCACTAATCATAAAAGTTCCACCAGCAATTCCTGCTGCTGCTCCAGCTCCCATTATTAACCAAAGTTCATCTCTAGCTTGGTCACGACAATATTTATTCATAGAAGAAATCTCGCTACCAAAAAGTATTTCTTGTCTATTCAGGGAATTCTTAGAGCCACGGCTGGGTAGATGCGGCGAGCAGCATTAGCTCTCAAAATACTTTGCGTTTCTCGGCTTTATAGCAAGGGGTAGTTAATCAGCGACAGAGTTAAAAGTCTTTTTCTGCCTATTTACAAATCACAACAATTTATTGACTTGATGATTGGAACTATATTAACACTATCAAAGCAAAAAGTGAGATATTTATTCAATTTTTAGCATTCATAATTACCAATTTATCCCCATATACTTTGTTACTAATTATGTTGTAAATCATGAAAAATATACATTTATACATCGATATTTTGGTCAGTTAGAGGATATGAAGAACTTATAAGCTTACATTTATGATATTGTCTCAAAATATTGGCAATATTCATCTATAGATATGGTAAATTAACAATTTTAGTTATTTTTTATACCCTTGAATAGAGAAAAGTTTGTTTATTTAAAAATAAACATTTTTTATAATAGAGACGTAAACATTCACATCTCTATTATCTTGATTTGATTTAACGATTTTTTGTTTCTAAATCTCTCAGCCGCATTTCATTTTCACGCTTACCAGTTTTGAGAGAATCTTCAGAATTTCTGGTAGCTTGTGAATTTTGACGTTTTTTAGTGGCGTAATAAGGTTTACTAGGTTCAGTTCTTGCTATTTTGCGGTCTTTAGCAGTGTAATAAGGCGGTACTGTTTCTACCCTATGATTTTTCTCAGAATAATAGCCATCAGCCAACACAGAATTACTAGGTAAGCTAATCAAAATCACACAACCAGCGAGGATGAAGACAGCAATTTTTCGACTTAATTGATAAAGAACAGTTTGAATGTTTAGCATGGAAAAAATTCTCCTATGTCTGAAACAAATGCCTAAATGCTAAAAAACCTGAATTGAAATTAACGTCTTCCTCTGGGCTAATTGTGCATATATAAAAAGGAAGGTGAATATTAATCACCTTCCTGAATTTGTTATTTAATTGCTCACTTTAAGCTATGGTTACATCGGGTGATAAATAAACATCTTGAATGGCGTGAAATAGTCTCACTCCTTCTTCAAACGGACGCTGGAAAGCTTTACGTCCAGAAATCAATCCTGTACCACCAGCGCGTTTATTAATTACAGAGGTGCGTACTGCTTCAGCAAAATCATTTTTACCAGATGCTCCACCAGAATTAATTAATCCTGCTCTGCCTGCATAGCAATTTAACACTTGATAACGAGCTAAATCTATGGGGTGATCAGTGGTTAATTCTGTATAAACTCGATCATTTGTTTTGCCATAACTTTTACCTGTAGCTTTAGCCACTGCACCATAACCATTGTTACATTCAGGTAATTTCTGTTTAATAATGTCGGCTTCAATGGTTACACCTAAATGATTTGCCTGTCCAGTTAAGTCAGCCGCCAGATGATAATCTTTATCTTGTTTGAAAGCATTATTACGCAAATAACACCAAAGAATAGTCACCATACCCAATTCATGGGCGCGTTCAAAAGCATGACTAATTTCTTGAATTTGTCTAGTTGATTGTTCGGAACCAAAGTAAATTGTTGCACCTATTGCTACTGCACCTAAATTCCAAGCTTGCTCAACACTGGCAAATAATACTTGATCAAATTGATTAGGATAGGTTAAGAGTTCGTTATGGTTGATTTTAGCAATAAAGGGAATTTTGTGGGCATATTTGCGTGAGACAATGCCTAATACTCCCAAAGTAGTTGCAACAGCATTACAACCACCTGCTATTGCTAATTTGATAATATTTTCCGGGTCAAAGTATATAGGATTTGGTGCAAAAGATGCCCCAGCGGAGTGTTCAATGCCTTGGTCAACAGGTAGAATCGAAAGATAGCCAGTATTTGCCAGACGACCTGTAGAATAAAGTTGTTGAAGATTACGCAAAACTTGAGGATTGCGATCGCTATTAAGCCAGACTCGATCTACAAAGTCTGGCCCTGGTAAATGCAATAAATCTTGAGAAACTTTGGCTTTGTAATTTAGCAGGTCTTCTGCTTCTTTACCCAACACTGACTCGATAGAATTAGCCTCTATCAATGTAGTAGTCATAGCACTTTCCTCAAACTTGAGAAAATAAGTTTGCCTTTACCCTAGCATTCTGACATTTTATCTTTCAGACTACTGCTTATTTCAGCAAAAACTTATTTTTGGCATCTAATAAAAATTATTTATATTTTTTAGGAGAAAATTATTTTGAAGTAACCAGATAAACACCGATATTTGATCTGTGCTTACCCGTGATTAGTATTAACTTAAGTAGGATTCTAGCCGATATATTAAGTTTATATTTAGTTGTAATAATTAGCTATATACCAAAAGATACAAACATTGATAGTTATAATTTTTCTGTTTAATATATAATTAAGTCAATTAGCATCTATCAAAAGTTATATTAATGGTAAAGTCTTAAAGCTAAAGACGAAATCAAGATTAAGTAGTGGCGAGGCAATAGTAAAGTCAGCTATTAGGCATTTAACTTGCACATGATGAATTTAGGGAAAAACGTGAATTTCTCTCCTCTGCACCTTAAGCACCTGAAGCTCCCCTGTGGTCTAAACTGCAAATTAGGTGCTCAATAGCTTACCCTCACACCCTGGTTACTGAGCTTGTCATGAGCGTAGCCGACTTGTACCGAGCGAAGTCGAGGTAAGGGCGCAGTCGAAGCATACACCCAATCTGCACAGACAAACTGTGTGCGTAAGTCCTAACTAATTAACCGGACTGGATATTAGCTGATGGCTAAAGTCGCTAATCTATTTTTTAATAAATTAGTGGATGCGATCGCTCAAAATTGACTTTTGGCTAATCGCTAATCCCCTAGACTACAGTAGGGATTCATAAAATCTAGTCATGCTGACTAGAGTGAAATAATGAGCCAGATGAATGCCAAGATCAAAAAGGAAAGCCCTGAGGGTATTGCAAGTACTATGCCAGAAATACACCAATCTATTGCTCAGCACTACCACGAACGTACTAAATATGACCCTGAAACTCTAGCCATGAAAAATCAAAGGCTAGACTGGGCTAAACAGCCAGTACCTTTTAAAGAATATAAAATTGGCTCGGCTTTTGATCTCAAACCTTACCTGCAAGAATCATTAGAACCCCTTGCTGCTCAACCAGAGGCTCAATGGTGGCAAAGGCTGTCTCGATTACTGTTTCGTAGCTACGGATTAACTGCCAGAATGCCTTCTATGGGTAGTGCGGTGTATTTGCGTTCTGCACCCAGTGCTGGCGGGTTGTATCCCGCAGAGGTGTATGTGGTTTCTCGCGGTACACCTTTCCTCCCAGCAGGACTTTATAACTATCAGTGTCGCACTCATTCACTGATGCTGTATTGGGAAAATGATGTGTGGCGAGCTTTGCAAGATGCTTGTTTTTGGCACCCTGCTTTAGAAGGTACCCAATTGGCAATTGTGGTGACTGCGGTATTTTATCGTTCGGCTTGGCGATATGAAGATCGGGCTTATCGGCGAATTTTTCTCGATACAGGGCATTTGTTAGGGAATATTGAGTTAGCAAGTGCAATTACTGATTACCGTCCACACTTAATTGGCGGTTTTGTTGATGATGCGGTCAATGATTTGTTATATATTGATCCGCAGCAAGAAGGTGCGATCGCTGTTCTGGCGATGGCAGACTTATTAGATATCAAACAAAATTTGCCTACAGGATGTACTGCTTTACCTTCGGCGACGGAAACTAACTATCCCCACATTCCTGACGGTGAGTTGCTGAAGTATTTCCATCGTCACACCCAAATTCAATCAGGTATCACCGGCAAGCTGAATTTACCCGCCATCAAACAAGAAAAGTCTTTGGAAGACAAATATAATTTTCCTTTTTGTCTGAAAATTCCCACAGCTACTACACCAATTAACTGGGATGAAAATCTTTCCGGTTTGGAAGCCACCATTCACAAGCGCCGTTCTACCCGTGCTTACAGTGGTGATGATTTAACCTTTGATGAACTAAAAGCTTTACTGGATTTCACTTACCAACCCCAAAATTACATTGACCAACATCTTGACAGGAATCCTGACTACTTTGACCTCAACTTAATTGAAACATTTATTGCGGTGAGTGGAGTCAAAGGCTTAGAATCTGGTTGTTATTATTACGCACCCAAAGCTCAAGAATTACGTCAGATTCGATTTAAAAACTTCCGGCGTGAGTTACACTTTCTGTGTTTGGGTCAAGATTTAGGCAGAGATGCTGCTGCGGTTGTATTTCATACCGCAGACCTCAAAGCTGCCATTACTCAGTACGGCGATCGCGTTTATCGTTATTTACACATGGATGCTGGTCATTTGGGTCAACGCTTAAATTTAGCCGCAATTAATCTGAATTTGGGTGTTAGCGGTATCGGTGGGTTCTTTGATGATCAAGTAAATGAAGTTTTATGCATTCCTACTGATGAAGCTGTAATCTACATTACGACATTAGGAAGACCAAGATAAAACAAACTATCAAAACACAGAGATTACTTACAATCTCTGTGTTCTCATCTCTCGTAAGCTGTTAAATATCTAATAGGTATATTATAACATTCTCAGCAATCTATCTGACCTAATCATTTTCAATTCTAACTATTAACAAAAATCCAAAATAGTTTTAATAGCAATTGCAATTTATTAATTTTATCTCAAAAGATGTTAATAACTGTATGAATGATGAGTTCCTATTCAATAATAATCCTACTCCGATTTGGATATACGATAAAGAGAGTCTAAAATTTTTAAATGTTAATGAATCTGCAATTAGTAAGTATGGTTATTCCAAATCTCAATTTTTGCAAATGCAGATTACTGATATTTACCATGTAAACTATCAGTTTGTTTTTTTAGAAAATTTAAGCAAGAACCATAATAGTTTAAAATTTCATGACCAATGTCAACATTATTGCCAAGATGGCAGTTGTATTGATGTTGAAACAGTCACACATACCATCGAGTATCAAGGTAAAAATGTTCATTTAGTGTATGTTCAAGACATTAGCAAGTGCAAAAAAATAGAAATAGAGCCAAATATTTTAGAAAATGAAGCAATATTTCACACATTTACCGAAATTATTCCCGTGCCGTTAATGATTTCTCGGTTATCTGATGGTTTAATTGTGAATGCTAATCAAAAATTTTTCCAAGCCTTTTGTTGTGCGTCAGGAGAGGTTATCAATTGTCCAGTTGCAGATATCTATCACGATATAGCCGAGTCTCACAATCTAGCAACAGAACTAAAAAAACAAGGCTCATTGCATAACTATGAAATCCTCCTCAAAAGAGCAGATGGAACTAAGTTTTGGGCTATTGCTTCACTCCATCCTTTAACTTTTAATGGTGAGCCAGCTATGTTAGCTGTATTATCTGACATCACCGAACGCAAAAATACAGAAACACAACTGAAGGAGCAAAATAAATCAGCAACCCAAACCAAGGATGATTTTAAAGCTCAAGTACGCGATGGCATAATTGTAGATACATCTGGGACGAATATTAGACTGCCTAATGGCGAAATCATTAATATTGGGCAAGATATTACAAATCGCCAGCAAGCAGAGCAAGCTTTAAAGACACAGTTAGAACGAGAACAATTAGTGCGAACTGTGGTGCAGCGAATTCACCAATCTTTGAATTTGCAAGATATTCTCAATGCTACAGTTCAAGAAGTACGACATCTGCTGCAAGTCGAGCGAGTAATTGTTTATCAATTTGCCCCTGATATGAGTGGTAAAGTTGTAGCAGAATCAGTCGAAGCGGGATGGACACCATCTTTAGGTGTGCAAATTGAAGATACTTGTTTTCAGACAGGGGCAGGAGTAGAGTATTATCATGGGCGGAAACGAGCGATCGCTAATATTTACACAGCCGGACTTACAGATTGTCATATTCAGTTATTAGAACAATTTGAAGTCAAGGCTAATTTAGTCGTACCTATTTTATTAGAAGTAGGTGGAGACAACACTGGCGCTTGCCTTTGGGGTTTACTGGTGGCTCATCAATGTTCTAGTCCACGGGAATGGGAAGAAAATCAATTAGACTTGCTGGATCAACTTTCTGTGACGATTGCGATCGCTATTCAAAAATCTAGCATGTTTCAGCAAGCCCAAACTGAATTAGTAGAAAGGCAAAAAGCCGAAAAACAATTGCGAAGTGCTTTGGTAGAAAAAGAAATTCTCTTAAAAGAAGTACATCATCGCGTTAAAAATAATTTACAAATTGTCTCAAGTTTATTACAACTCCAATCTCTCACTCTCAAAGATCCAGAAGTTATTAGAGTGTTTCAAGATAGCCAAAATCGCATTGATTCGATCTCATTAATTCATAGAAACTTATACACTTCACCTAATATTGGGCAATTAGATGTAGTTGACTATATCCAAAGTTTAGCAACTAGTATTTTAATGTCTTACCAAATCGGACTGGAAAGAATTGACTTAGAAACTAATATTGCCGCAGTTAGTCTGAATGTTGATCAAGCGATCGCTTGCGGCTTGATTATTAACGAATTAATCTCTAACTCCCTGAAACACGCTTTTCCCAATGAGCAAAAGGGAACTATAATTATTACTTTACAAAATATTAAGAATTATATCGAAATGTCTATTCAAGACAATGGTGTTGGGATACCAAATGATTTAGATTGGAATAATAGTAGTTCTTTAGGTTTATCCCTAGTTTATGACTTAGTTACAGCACAGCTTGAAGGCAGCATTATTTTAGAACGTAATCATGGTACAGCCTTTACAATTCAATTTCCCCAGTTAATTTTGCAGTAATATTTCCAATGGAGCAAGTGAGAATTTTAGTTGTTGAAGATGAAGTCATAGTTGCCAGAACCATTGCTAACCAACTAAGTCAACTAGGATATACAGTAATCGGTACAGCTTCTTCTGGACAAGTTGCCATTGCTAAAGCCTTAGAAAGCAAACCAGAATTAGTTTTAATGGATGTCATCTTAAAAGGTGACATGGATGGAATTACAGCAGCATCTCTAATTCGTGAGCAGTTAGATATACCCGTAATTTTTTTGACAGCTTACGCTGATAATAATACAGTACACAGAGCAAAAGCTACTCAACCATTTGGCTACGTCATTAAACCATTCACGCCAAAAGATTTGCGGATCGCGATTGAAATTGGTTTATTAAAACACGAATTAGAACGCGACTTACGAGAAAATCGAGACCGATTAGCCACGCTTCTCAACTCAATGAGTGATGCTGTCATTGCCACCAATGAAAAAGGAATTGTCACATTTGTCAACCCGGCGGCGGAGTTAATCACTGGTTGGAAACAAGCAGATGCTTTGGGGAAAGATATCTCGAAAATTTTTCAGTTAGTTGATGAAGTCACAGAGACTTCATTAGAAAATCCTGTAGCCAGAGTCTTAAGAGAGCGACAAGTTGTATATTTAGATGACTTTACATCACTGATTAGGAAAAATGGCTCCAGAGTACCTATTGGTGATAGTGCTTCTCCAATTATGCGCCAGCCTGGACAAATTAATGGTGTAGTCGTTGTGTTTTGGGATCTCAGTGAACGGCAACAAGCACAATTACTCGAACAAGCATTGCATAAAGAACGAGAAGTTAACAAACTTAAATCGCTGTTTATTTCTACTGTCTCTCATGAATTTCGCAATCCTTTAAGTGTGATTCAATCCTCAGTAGAATTGATTGAATTGCAAGGAGAAAACTTAACCGCCGAGAAAAGAAACACTTACATAAAGCGAATTAATAGTGCGCTGCAATCCATGAAGCAACTCATGGAAGATATGCTGTTCATGGGTAAATCAGATGCAGGTAAATTAGAGTGTCATCCGACTTCCTTGGATTTGAAAGAATTTTGTCAAGAATTACTGGCAGAATTTAGCACAACTCATCCCAGAGGAACAGAAATTATTTTTACCTGTCATAGCGATCGCACCGATGCCTGCATGGATGAACAACTATTACGTTACATATTTACGAATTTACTAAATAATGCTGTAAAATACTCTCCAGCAGGCGGCAATATATCATTTGATTTAACTTGCGACCTAACGGAAAAATCAGCTATATTTCGCATTCAAGACCAAGGAATTGGTATCCCAGAAGCCGATCAAGACCGAATATTTGAATCATTTTATCGCGCTTCCAATGTCCAATCAATTCCCGGTACAGGGTTAGGATTGGTAATCGTTAAAAAGTGCGTAGAAACTCATCAAGGTCAAATCAGCATTAACAGTCAAGCTGGTGTTGGTAGCACATTTACAGTCACGTTGCCATTAAATTATCTATCCACATATCTTGCACCAAGCGACTGAAGTCGCGGCTACACGGTCAAAACCCGCCTACGCGGGTTCAGTGTATCTACACAAAGAATACAGGTCTTTAGCCCATAATTCACATCAAGCGTCAATTGCAAATTCAAAATTAATGGACTCAGCACTTGGTTACAGTTCCACAATTACTGGTGTATGGTCGCTAGGTTGGGGTAATTTTCTGGGGTTAACATCAATGATGCAACTTTTAGCACGCTCATACAAAACTGGTGTGAGATAGTGATGGTCGATTCGCCAACCTAAGTTGCGGCGAAAGGCGGCTGTACGATAATCCCACCAGCTGTAATGTCCACCTTCAGCAGTAAATTTGCGAAAAGCATCAGCAAAGCCTAATTCCAGGACATCTCGTAAGGCTTGGCGTTCTGCTGGCGATGACATAATGTGGTTATCTGGATTTACTTTGTCGTGGATATCTATCGATTCCAGCGCAATATTAAAGTCACCGCAGATGCAAATGGCTGGTTGTGATTTGAGCAAGAATTGTAAATACTCCCGCAGCACAGTTAACCAACGTAATTTAAATTCATATTTTTCACTACCAACCGCTGAACCGTTAGGCACATATAAATTGACAATCCGAATGCCGTCAATCACACCTGTAATTACACGTTTTTGCTCATCCCATTCTGGTTCTAAGTCAGGCAAGATGGCTGTGAATCCCGCCGAAACATCTGTGAGTGGTTGACGGGAGATGAGCGCAACACCGTTATAAGCTTTTTGTCCCGATATGTAGAGGTGATAGCCTAATTCTGCAAAAGGCGATCGCGGAAAGTCCGTATCTATGACTTTTGTCTCTTGCAAACAAAGCACATCTACAGGATTCTGACTTAACCAATCAATCACCTGTTCTAGGCGAGTGCGAATTGAATTAACATTCCAAGTAACAATTTTCATTTAGTTATTTATCGAACTAATGCCTAATATTCTCATTTAACAAAATTTTAGTATTATTTAATTATTATGTTAATGATCCTCGCAACTGCTGATTTTTACATAGATTGTTCTGTCCCTAAAATTGATCCCGGATGGGATTTTTAGTATTTATAGCTACAAAATCTAGTTTTTTGTAAGTTCCGCTACAAAATATTCTGAATAATTCTGATCCCCAAGGTAGATGAAATTCAAGGGAGGTGAGCTATATTCTAAAAGGGTAGACACCTAGTGCCTACCACCTGGAAAAGGTCTAAAATTTAGCAGTTGACTTGGACATTACTGTTAACTAATGTTGCGCTCTTTAAGGTCAGTTAAGTTAATTGAAATCTTAAAAGAGTCAGTAAAAATGCATGGTCTTCGAGAAAAGATTTTAATAATCTTTACAGTAAGACTTTCTGACAGTCCGAACCAAAACAACTTATGAAAATCGCTCAGGTAGCCCCTTTATGGGAACGAGTTCCGCCTCCAAATTATGGAGGAATTGAACTGGTAGTGAGTCGCTTGACCGATGAATTAGTGCGTCGCGGCCATGAAGTAACTTTGTTTGCTTCTGGTGATTCACAAACTCTGGCTCGTTTAGTAGCAATTCATCCACAGGCATTACGTTTAGACAATAATGTCAAAGAGTATGCAGTGTATGAAATGTTTGAATTGAGTCAAGCTTATCAACAAGCTGAGGAATTCGACATCATTCATTCTCATGTAGGAATTGCGGCATTACCCTTGGCGAGTTTGGTTACAACTCCCAGTGTGCATACTCTGCACGGCAATTTTACAAAAGACAACATTAATGCATACAGTCATCACCAAAAGCAAGCATACGTCAGCATTAGTAACGCCCAACGGCAAATTAATTTAAATTATATTGCCACCATCTATAACGGAATTCAGCTTGCCGATTATCCGTTGATAGACAAACCAAAAGAACCGCCATATTTGGCATTCTTAGGACGTTTTTCTCCTGAAAAGGGGCCACAACAAGCGATCGCCATTGCGAAGCAAACTGGTTGGCGCTTAAAAATGGCAGGAAAAGTTGATGTCGCAGACTTAAAGTTTTTTGAACAAGAAATTGCCCCCCAAATAGATGGTCAGCAAATAGAATATCTTGGTGAAATCACGCACACTGAGAAAACTGAACTTCTAGGCAATGCTGCAATTACTCTTTTCCCCATCTCTTGGCAAGAACCCTTTGGTTTGGTGATGATTGAATCAATGGCCACTGGTACACCAGTAATTGCCATGAATCGAGGTTCTGTACCGGAGGTTATTGTTCAAGGTCAAACAGGTTTTATCTGCCAAAACTATGAAGAAATGGCAGCGATGATTCCCGCAGCTTTGAAACTGAATCGCCACATTTGTAGAGAACACGTCGCCAAAAAATTTAGCGTTACTCAAATGGTTGACGGCTACGAAACAGCCTACAAAAAAATTATAAAAAATCGCATCAACCTGAATGGTTACATCCATGCCGCTGAAATTCGGCAATAATTTACAACCTTTTTACCTGCTTTTAACATCAATCTTATTTTTAGGGAGGACATTGGAATGAGTATGCGAGCCAACACTTGCCCGTGTTGCGGTGGTTCCCTACTGCGTCATGTCCGTCATGGTGAACTATATTGGTTTTGCCTGTCGTGCCGACAAGAAGTACCGCTGTTAACAATTAATCGCTTAAATAATGGAGAAACCCGCACTACAGGAGTGCTGACTCCGCCAAAAATCAATACTTAAGTCTTGTTGTTACTTCTAAATTCAGAAGTAACACAAGCTGGGCTATTTTAGCTTGAACTGGCAGAAGCCTCTCACTCAGTCCGATAGGACGAGTGACGAGATGAATGACAGGCTAGTTGACGACAATCTTCCGACCGATGCGACAGCAAGGGAGGAAGATATGGAGGAAACTAGCAATTCTTATGTTATGCTCTTTTATAACAAACGTTGTTCACTCTAATATGTTAAGAGTCGTCAAAGTCAGGTTATATCCAGATGTCCAACAGCAGCAGTTACTAGCGCAAGCTTTTGGCAGTTGTCGCTGGTTATGGAATTATTGTTTGAACTTGATGAACCAAACATATAAAGAGACAGGTAAGGGTTTATCTGGATACGAAGTTAAAAAGATAATTCCCCAGTTAAAGAAAGAGCATGAGTGGTTAACACTAACTTACTCACAATGTTTACAGCAAGTTTGTTTAAATCTTGGGGTAGCATTCAATAACTTCTTTGAAAAAAGAGCTAAATACCCCACATTCAAATCAAAGCATGGTAAGCAGTCAATACAATATCCTCAAAATGTCAAAGTTGCTGATAATTGTGTAACCTTCCCAAAAATAGGAGATGTAACAGCAATTATCCATAGACAGATTGAAGGAAGAATCAAAACCGTAACCATATCCAAAAACTATTCTAATCAATACTTTGCAGCAATTCTTTTTGACGATGGCAAAGATAAACCTAGCTCAAATACAGAAGGTAAAGCGATAGGTATTGACTTGGGATTAAACCACTTCGCTGTTACAAGTGATGGTTCAAAATTTGACAATCTTAGAACACTGAACAAGCACGAAAAGAATTTAAAACTTAAACAACAGCAGCTATCTAGAAAACAGAAGGGTTCTAATAACCGAAATAAAGCTAGAAAAAAAGTTGCTAGAGTTCACAGAAAAATAACTAACTGCCGTGAAGATTTCCTGCACAAGCTATCTCGTAGGATAGTTAACGAAAATCAAGTTATAGTGCTTGAAAATCTCAACGTTAAAGGCATGATGCAAAACCATAAACTAGCCAAATCTATACATCAAGTTGGTTGGGGAATGTTCTGCACCATGTTAAAATACAAGGCAGAAATGTCAGGGAAAATTTATCTTGAAGTTGATAGGTTTTTTCCCAGTTCAAAAACCTGTCATGCGTGTCTTAATCAGGTTGGCAGTTTACCGCTTGATGTAAGATTTTGGACTTGTGAAAATTGCCAAACTAGGCATGATAGAGATGTAAACGCAAGCATTAACCTCAGAGATGAGGGACTACGAATTTTGACCTCTGGAACGGGGGACAAAGCCTGTCGCCCAGATGTAAGTCGTGTCAAGGGAGGACGAAAGAAATCCACTGTCACGCTTTCTGTTGGGCAGGAAGCCTACGGTGTACGCTCTGCGTCACCGTAGGTAGTTCACTATGCAAGTCTCTACCTGATAAAATCAGGTGGAGCTTTTGAATTGGGTCACAAGCCTTGTTAGCAGCATTACTTTATGGCCAGGAAGATTTGCGGTTAGAGCAAGTAGCTGACCCCACACCAGCGGCTGGTGAAGTCGTCATTCAAGTGGGAGCAGCAACAACTTGCGGTACAGATTTGAAAGTTTGGCGGCGTGGTGGTCATGCCAAAATGTTGAAACCACCCACGCTGTTTGGTCATGAAGCCGCAGGGACAATTGTCGCTGTGGGTGCAGGTGTGGCTAATTGGCAAGTAGGCGATCGCGTCGTTGCCAATAACTCTGCACCATGCATGGAATGCTTTTTTTGTCAACATAAAGAGTATTCCTTATGCCCGAATTTGACCTGGAATAATGGCACATTTGCCGAATACTTAAGAATTCCTGCACCCATCGTCCAGCATAATTTATTGCGCCTCCCTGATGAATTGCCCTGGGAATTGGCGGCGATGACCGAACCTCTAGCTTGTGTCTTGCATGGTGTCGCTCGTTCCAATATTAAACCCAAAGATAAAGTAGTGATTTTGGGAGATGGGGCGATTGGCTTAATGTTTGTAGCAGCATTAGCTGAGACAGTTAAAGTATTACTCTGGGGAGGAAGTGACCAAAGGCTAGAAATTGGTCAAAAACTTGGTGCAGCCCAGACATTTAACTATCATCAAATTCCTGATATTCCTGGTGTGGTGAAAGAACTTACCCAAGGCTGGGGCGCAGATGTGGTGATTGAAGCCACTGGTGTACCTAGTGTATGGGAAACTGCGATCGCCTGCGCCCGTCCTGGTGCAACAGTCAACTTATTCGGCGGTTGTCCAAGAGATACGACAATTACCGTCAATACAGAACAATTGCACTACAGCGAACTCACATTAAAAGGCGTATTTCACAATACACCGAAATATGTGCGATCGGCACTTTCAATGATAGCTAGTCGAAAACTACCTTTAGAATTACTCATCAGTGAAAGGCGACCTTTGAAAGATTTAGAACAAGTTTTTCATGACATGAAAGCCCGCCAGGTAATTAAAGTCGCAATGGTTTGTAGCCAAGAATTAGACTCGTCCGAAATATGAAATCAGGAAAAGAACAAGATTGACATAATCCCCACCCTTGAAGGGTGGGGATTATAGGCTCAAACAGCAATTGCAGGTATAACCCGACTTACATCACCTAACCCAATGGCTGATGCCCCAACCATTTCAATCACTGCCCTGCTGAACTTTCTGATAGCCCCACAGAATATCTTTGGGAGCAAGCTGCCGTTGCTTGGAAACGGATTGATTATCTGTGCAGGGGACTTTAATTATTCATCTTTTTAATAGCCACCCATCGCTAGACGACAATTATTTAAAATAGGACTTACGCACAGCCTACGGAAAATCGTAGACGCGCAAGCGGCTTCCCGAAGGGTACCACTCCAGACGCAGAGAGAAGTTGCGTGCGCGGGTTCCCCGCGTTGAGCAAACTTCGGGAGTTCACGGAGAAATGAGAGTTTGAGAGTTTTTTGCGTAAGTCCTATAGTAGTGTAATTTTGTGGGAGGGAGCAATGGTCTTTAATGACAGCAAGTAAGTCAAACTAATTCTAAGTTCCGCTTGAAGTTTAATCACCACAGTCATGTATCGAATTTTAATATTTGGGAATTCCGGCTCTGGAAAAACCACTCTCGCCAATAAACTTGCCAAAGACCTCAGTATTCCAATACTGGATCTCGATACTATTGTTTGGCAACCTAATCAAATTGCTATCCGCCGTCCTCAAGAAGATACATTAAAGGATTTACAAGACTTTATAGACAACAATATTTCCTGGGTAATTGAAGGCTGTTACAGTACACTAATTAAGGTTGCTCTCAAATTTTCAACCGAAATTTATTTCCTCAATCCCGGCATTAGCCAGTGCCTTGAAAATAATCGCAATCGTCCTTGGGAACCACACAAATTTATATCAATTAAGGCACAAACAGAAACATTTGAGTTTCTCCAAAACTGGATTCAAAAATATGAAGAACGCGATGATGAATTTAGTTACTCATCTCATCGCTCAATATTTGACCAGTATAAGGGCAGAAAATATGAAATTATTGACTATAGCGTTTCCTAGTCTACTGAGGGCTATTACTTTTTTAGTGATGAATCTTTCTACTCATTTGTCACGGCTTTTTTACGCTTTTTTATGTCGATTTTTGAAAACCACACCTTTTTTCTCGTCTAATATAATTACAGATTATATTGGAAATATTCATGGTCAATAAAAACTTATGCCTGACTGGGGCTGAATAACTAATGGGTCATTTGGCACGCTTATA
>JAGKSW010000227.1 GCA_018993265.1 Nostoc sp. TH1S01 | reverse complement strand
CACGACTCGTAAAGAGGCTTTGAACTGGCAGCAACAACAAAATAGTTTTGACAGCACATCACAGCAGCGAGAGTTATTACAGCAACAACTTACTGACCTTATTATTCACCAAACAGAAGTTGAAAACCGACTTGCTACTTATCCCACCAAAGATTTTTACAGCCGTTTCTACAGTGAATTGCACTCACAGCAGGTAGAGTTATTTGAGTGGGCTTGGCAATTTCAACAGCAGGAAGCTCGGCGACGGAAAGATGAGGTAATAGCTTCTATTAGAACTTACATTGCTGTCTTAAATGGCGAATGGGAAGCCTACCGTCAGTTAAGCGCAAATTGGAGAAACATTTATCGGGATATCAGCCTGTTATTCCCGGTGTTTCTTTGCACTTTGCATTCTATCCGCAGTTTGTTACCCTATCCCGATAGTGGCTGTATTGACCAAGTAATTGTAGATGAAGCGGGTCAGATTCCACCACATCAGGTTTTTCCCGTTTTAGTGAGGTGTAATCGGGCTTTGATTGTAGGCGATCCATTGCAATTGGAGCCAGTTGTTAATTTAAGCAACCAGAAGAAAGAGGAATATCGTAGTAAATCTTTTCTGGAACAGGGGCTTACAGATGCCGATTATGACCGCTACAGCCCCACTGCTTCCACAGCTTATCACCGTGCGGCTGGGGCATCAGGACAACCGCAAGATATTGGTCAGGGGATTATCCTTAAATATCATTACCGTTGTGTTCCGGTGATTGCTGATTTTTGCGATCGCTTGTGCAATTACGGCATGGTCATCAAAACTGAACCGAAAGCGTCTCGGTTAGGTAGTAACCTGATTGCTTGCAATGTAGAAGGTAAGCTAGAGAACAACGTTAATTGGGCAGAGATTGATGCAGTAGAAGCGTTGATTGAGGAGTTATTAGCGGCGGGTTATTGCTTAAATCTAACTGACTCTCTTAACGAAATTGGTGTAATTTCACCTTACCGCCGTCAGGTAAATACCTTGACTCAACGTTTACAATCGCGCTGGAAAAATTTCTCGCAGCAGAGCATTGGCACAGTTCATACGTTTCAAGGTGGACAGAAATCAGTGATAATTTTCTCAACTCGCCAATGTCAATCAACCGATAGTCTCTGGTTTATTAATCGACGGCCTAATTTATTGAATGTGGCTGTTAGTAGAGCGCGAGAATTGTTTATCCTGGTGGGAAATTTGGGGCGAATTTCTGAAGGGGGGCATACGAGAGAGTTGGTGGAATATATTAGGGAATTTGGGGAGTTGCGATAATTTTAATCATTGTAACTAAGCAAGCTTTTTAACGAATCGCACTCATCACAAAATACTAGATAAAGCCTGCTTAAAGCTGACAGCATCTTTAAAGTAAATTTCAGGTTTATCTACTAGAGCTTGGTCAATTAATTCTGCCAATTGTTTTGGGATTGAAGCATCACGTTCACGAATAGGCACAGCGTTAGTTTGCAGGACTGCTAAAAAGGGGTCGCCAACAAAATTACGGGGAAAAGCACCAGTCAGCATAAAATATAAGCAAGCGGCTGTAGCCCAAATATCTACTTCCGGTTTGGCATACTTAAAATTAATCACTTGCTGCCGAGGCATAAAAGCAGGTGTCCCAGCTTTAGTTCCGCTCCTAGTTTGACCGCTTAAACCTGCTTGATCAAAAGCTTTTGCTAAACCATAGTCAGCAATTTTAACGGTGCGCTCACCATTATTATTTGTAATAAAAATATTACTAGGTTTTAAATCGCGGTGTATCAAACCTCGTCCCCAACCAAAACTACCATCAGCTAGTTTTACATAGGGGATTTCTGCTTGGTGGGCATACTCCAGTCCATCTAAGACTTGCATAATGATTGATATGGCTTCATTAATTGATAATTTCCCACCTCTTCTTTGCATTAAATCAACAACACTACCACCATCACAATATTCTAAAGTGAAGAAGAAATTACCGTTGTAGGAAGCAGAATTGAGCAACTTAATAATGTTGGGATGGTTTAGAGCCTGGGTGTTATCAATCTCCCGTAAAAACCTCTCTCTCATTTGAGGATTAGTAGCAACATAAGGTAGCATTACCTTTAATGCCACTTCCTTTCTTGTTTCGTTATAACGTGCTAGGAAAACTGCACCAAAATTACCTCTACCAAGCTCTTTTAATAAGGTGTATCCTTGAATTGATAGCAAATTTAAATTACCAGCATCAGCCTGTTGCAGCAGTTGTTGCACATTCTCAGAAGGGTCTGTTTTCCCACCAGAAGCAACATTTAATCCAGGTTGATTTGCTTCAACTTCCGTCATTCCTTCAATACTGACTCGAAACACCGTATCACCCAATTGAATTTCATCATTAGTTTTTAAGTCATATTCAGGAAATGTTAACTTTGCTCCTTCTTCTGGGGTTTGTCCTGGTTCACGTTGTCCAATTTTTTTACCGTTGACGAAAGTACCGTTTCTACTACCGAAGTCACGTACACGGATATCAGGGGGGTTAATATCTAGTAAGCAGTGATAGCGGGAGATGGTGCGATGCGCTTCATCATCAGGTAATTTAGGGTTACATTCAGGGGATCGACCTATGATGCAGGTGGTGCGTGAGTCGAAGATAAATTCTTTACCTTTGAGACTACCTTCGGTGGTTGTGAGGATAACTTTAGTTGGCATTTTTATTATTCCTATCTTTTTATACTTTCGTCTATCAGACTAAAAAGTTTCTCCCTTGTCTACATCAGCCTCAAAAAGTAATATACAGACAGGGGATGATATGATTTCAACTACAAATTTTTTAATATATTCATCACTTGTTGGTAATTTGCTGTATCACCTTGTGCGAGGAAAATTTCTGATGCTTTCAGCAAGTCAGCTTTTGCTTTTTGTAAGTTTCCGCATTCATAGTAAATCATACTTCTATTAAAGTAAGCAGGAGTACAGTTAGGATCTAGTTTTATAGCTATGTTTAGGTCGTCGATAGCTTTTTGTAAATTGCCAGATTTGTAATAGGCAATACCTCTGTTACAATAAGCTAGAACATATTTTGAATCAAGTTGAATCGCCGAACTAAAATCTTTTATTTCGTGGGAATGATCTTCTAAAGCAGCATAAATATTACCACGATGACAGTAGTTGACTGCATTGTTAGGATTTAGTTGGATGGCAGTATTTATATCTTGTAGTGCCAATTGTAAGTTGCCGAGTTTATAAAAAATATAACCTCGTTCGCTGTAAGCTATATAATCATCAGAATTGAGTTGGATAACGCGAGTTAAGTCGTCTATAGCTCCTTGTAAGTCACCTAAGTTTAAAAGAACGCTACTTCGATTGCGTAAGATTAAACAAATGGTACTTTGCTCGTAAGCTGAGTAACACATAGAGTGTATGACTAATGCTTGATTATAGTCTGCTAGCGCCCCTTGTAAATTACCCAATTGAGCCTGAATAAATCCTCTATTGTTGTATGCTTCTAGATAATTGGGATTAATTTGAATAGCTTTAGTTAAATCTTCTATCGCGCCTTGTAAATCACCTAGTTGTTGACAGCGAAAATCGCTTTGTTGATAATAAGCAATGGCTTCATCAAGCTGAGACTGTGCAGTTAACTCTATTTGTTGTGAATTTATCTGTGGAAAATTTTCTTGAAAATCAGAAGATGTTAATGATTGTGAATTATTAGTAAAAATAGATGCCCCTGTCATCTTTTCTAACTGGTGACGGACACCTTCAGGTTTTAGCCAACCATAACCAAAATAACCAAGGGTATTAAGTAATTTTTGAAAATTTTTCTCGTTACAAATAGGAGTTCCCCTATGAGTAAGTCTTAAGGTAATTTCTTCCTGAATAGGTTGATGGTTTTCTGGTAGAGCGGCAGCATAAGGAGTATGTAAGATTAGAAAATTTTCTAAATGTACACTTGCTCCTTCATCCCAGTCAGTAGGTTCTTTTTCATCCAGATCCCAATCTAACATCCAAAATTTTACAGTTTTATCAAGGCTTCCAGATAGAGCAAAACGACCATCTGGACTCAAAAAGACTGAATTGACTATATCTGTATGTCCTTCAAGGGTACGCAGGCAGTTACCTGTTGCGATATCCCACAGTTTTAATGTTTTATCAGCACTACCCGATAAAATAAATTGACTATCTGAACTAAAACAAACAGATACTACACTATCTGTATGCCCTAGAAAGGTGTGCAGGCATTTAGCTGTAGCCATCTCCCATAATTTTATGGTGTCGCCACTTCCAGAGAGAGCAAATCGACCATCCAAACTTAAACAAACTGAACTCAGACCTTTTACGCCAGGATCAAACGCTTGATAAATACCGGAATCATCCCAAACTCCTATTAATTTGTTCGGGTCTTCTGTATGTTTTATATCTGGGTGCGTAAAAGTGTGTAAACAATTACCTGTGGCTATTTCCCACAGTTTGAGTGTGTTATCGCGGCTTCCAGACAAACCAAATTCGCTATTTGCGCTCAGGTATACAGAAGTGACCGGAGCAGCATGACCAGCAAAGGTATGCAAACATACACCTGTAGTTACATCCCATAATTTAACTGTCTGGTCGTAACTTCCTGATAAAATAAACTGGTTGTCTGCACTGAAACACATTGCATCTACTAATTCTGTATGCCCTGAAAAAGCGCGTAGACATTCACCTGTAGCTACATCCCAAAGTTTTAAAACATCATCTCCATAGGAAAGGGCAAATCTATTATCTGGACTTAAACATACTGCACCATTACGGTTGGTATTTCCGCCAAACCTATGCAATTGGCGACCTGTTTCAACTTCCCATAAAACTAAGGAACCGTCGCTATTTCTGGATAAGATAAATCGGCTATCTGCACTTAAACATATTCTGTTTATTTTTGCTGTGCTTGCCAATGTCATACCTTCCCAAGCACCTAAAAATACCTTGCGGGGTAAGCGGGTGTACAAACTTGTCCAGGCTTTTATAGCTTTGGCTTCACGGTTATATCCTGGTTGTAAACGCGCTTTGCGAAGATGTTGAACGGCTAAAATATAATCTCCTGTTTGTAAAGCTGCTTGTGCTTGCTTGATTTCTTGTTCATAAATTTGACTAGTAGAAAGAAAGGTTTCTGTTGTCAGAACTTGGGACAACATCATTGGTGCAATATAAGGAGTTTTAAAATAGTTGTTACCTTCGCCAGAGGTCTCAGCATGAGCTTCTTCTCTTGGAGGAATACTGAATACTAGTTTATTTTTTGCTCTGTTTGCATATTTATCTTGTAATGTGTGCAGGCAACGACTTGTAGCTACTTCCCATAGTTTAATTTTTAGATCATGATCTCTAGACACAACAAATTGCTCATCTAAACTTACATAGGCTGAATTAACTGTATGTGTATGCCCTTCTAAAGTACATAAGCAACAACGAGTAGCTACTTCCCAAATTTTGATAATGCGGTCTTGGTAGTATATTGAAAATTCTTCTGGAGAGGCTACTAAACCATCATTTAAGTGGGGAAAACCTAATTGTAAGTAATTGATTTTTGATACACCCCATGAATTAGGTAAACGTTCTTGAGCAAAAGCTAGTGCTGCTTTTACTTCCTGCTGTTGCGCTTCCTCTCCCTGAATGTCCTCTAGAATTTTAATTGCAGCAGAGCAATCATCACGTTCCAAATGCACCAAACCCAGAAGATAGTGAGCTACCCAACTCAAAGCATGGGTCTGCTGTACCTGCTCCATATCGTTAACAAGGATATCGTCGTTTATTCGGGCTGCCCGCCAAAGAGTTAAACCCCGATTATAAGTAGACTCTGGATGATGTGGCTGCACTTTTAGTGCCTGATCCCACAACTGCAATGCTTCTGATTCCTTACCCAAGTCTAGCAACGACACTGCTCGATTATTGAGGCTATCTGCTATGTCTTTGCCAGCATTGTGTTGTTGTCGCGGGTACACTTCTCCTATTACTTGCTCGTAGATGTCTTGCAATTCATTCGCCGCGTCCAACATATTATGCGGACGCTGATCAGGATTTTCCCGAAAACAGTGTCGCAGTAAATGAGCTACCTGGACTGGCATCTGAGGCAACTGAGGGTCATCTATTTCCATCTCCAGATAATACTCCAAAGCTTCAGCAGCTACCGTGCCAGATGCCCAACTTCGCTCCCCTTGGAACATTTCCAAGACGGACACAGCCCAACTCCATAAATCTGTGCGTCGCGTTAAGCTTTTCCTGTTTGCCTGTTCAGGTGAACAATAGGCTGGGGTCATTGCACTGCCACCATTCACTATTAAGGTTTTCTTTCGGCTTGGTACTCCATGCTGACTTTTGTTACCAACTGGAAGATTTAGGACAGCTACTACATTTCGTGTATTGGCTAAACCAAAGTCCGTAACTTTAACTACTCCTTCAGCAGTCATCATCACGTTCGCTGGCTTGACATCTTGGTGAACCAACCCTTTTTCGTGGGCATAATGCAGTCCGCAAGCAAACTGAATCGCAATGTCAAGAATCCGTTTTAGGGAAGTTTGGGTTCCTCCTCTATACAGCCTGCGTGAGTAAATCCAATTAGATAAACTTCCTCCCGCCACATATTCAGCGAATACCACAGGACTGTTGTCAATACGCCGCACATAGTAACAACTGACTGTGTGCGGATGTAATCCCAAATTTACCCAAGTCTCTGCTTCACGCTCAAAGTTTTCCAGACCTCCCGCCGCTTCCACAATTTCCAGTTTAGGAATTTTGACGGCTAAGTCGATATTCCAACCTTGGTGTCGTACCTTGTAAACTTTGCCAAAACCTATTATACAAGTCTTATAGAATACTTAGCTCCCAACCGTGTTAGGGGTGAACGAAAAAAGGTGTGGGAGAGCAGTTAGCGGAAGAAGTACGCTAACATAACTCTTGATGCCATGCAACCAAACTACCCATGAACAACCTCCAATCAATTCTGTCTCACATCAGTGACACAATCAATTCCTTACCGGAGTGTCACCATTTAGAAGAATTTGTGAGCGAATTCTACAGTATGTG
>JAGKSW010000226.1 GCA_018993265.1 Nostoc sp. TH1S01 | reverse complement strand
TTTCAAAATGAGAATTGCTGGGTCTGATATCCGCCAGATAACCTTGTGCCTTACTGGTGGCCCACAAGCCTATTCCCCCTAGCACCATTCCTGCAATACCCAAATGAATCTTAAATGGGTTGTCGGCTGGTAGTTCACGGAACACATACAAACCTTCATGCTGGAGGAATGCCCAAGGGTTATAGTTTGGGTTGCTGGTGCGGTACTGGTTAGCCTTCAAATATGGTTCTGGAATTTGCGATCGCTGTTCATACCTACAATACTTTTTACCCAGCAATAGTTTTTCTGGGTTGCCCTCACCAGCTTGAATGGGCGCATCGTGAATTCTGGCTGACTTTGGGTAGAAACAGATATCTTTCTTGGCTATGCCGTCGCCGATATGAGCAGCTATGGCACAAACTAAAGCACCTGCCACAGACAGTTTGACAACCAAACTTAAACGCAGTGGCAGGCTGTAAGAGCGTTGATTAAGTTCTACTGGTTTAACATCTTTCATCATCACTTTTTCCGTAATAATAAAAACAGTGCCAGGGCTGCACATACGGAAAAGCCCAGCAAGAAGCCAAAATGATTTTGACTATATCAGACCACATTATCGTGCTACTAAACAATTTGAAGGTGTAAAAGCGTCTTACAGTGTAAAACTAGCTGAGAAACTGTTAGACCTGTCTGGTAATGAACTGCTGAAATACTTGCGTGGTATCAAAATCGCCGAAGCCAGACAGCAATTTATCGCCAGTATTACCCCACAACAACAGACAGCCCTACTCATGGCGATGTCGGCTGATGATTATTACCAGTTCGGTCACTTGTTAGATGGGGGTCAAAGCTTTGATAAATTTGAGCCACAGCAACAGCCAGCCGCACAATTACCACATGGCACACCCGGAACAGTACAAGAGCAAGTACAACAGTCAACGCTTGCACCTCAAGAAGTACCAACAGGCGATTATCTTCACCCATCAGAGAGCGAAGCATTAACTATTCTGCAAAGTATAGCCCGTTCTGATGGTTCTACTGCTTTAGTTGCTGCTCCAGGCTCAGGAAAATCCGTTGCCCTTGATTACCTGATTCAGAAGATTCTGGATGATAACGATAGTGCTGATATTTGGGTAATCAGTGCCAAAAATGATAGCTTTTGCGGTTTACGGGACAAGGGTAGAGTAATTGCCTTTGATCAGGAGCAACCAGAAGCAACTAAACGCACAATTGATCACTTTTACAACTGCTACAAACAACGTAAGCAGTTACCTGAGCATAAGCGGGAAGCATTACCACCACTAATTCTAATTTTGGATGATTGGCTGGTTATCGCTGATCAACTCAGTAAAGCTTTCTCGGACTGGAACTATGGAGGTAAATTATTAGATGTCTTGCTGATTGGCAGAGAATTTAACACTAAGTTTTTTGCTTCCCTCCAGTCTTTTAATTTGGCTGCATTGGGTATTGAAAAGATGGATTCTCAAACTCGCCTCTGCCTCAATTTACTGTTGTTAGGTAACAGATACATCAAAAATGGTAGAGAACAAGAATCTTACGGTGTACTGGAGTTGATTTTAAATAGGGGTGACATTATCCCTGGTAAGCAAGAAAGGGAGGAAATTAAATCTAGATATCTCCAGATAAAACCCATATCCTATAAAAACTTACGTCCTATATTGATTGCTTCTTTGGGTGGTTGTGTTGTGGCTTTGATGCCTAAATTATCAAAGCAATCTAATCCTATTGCTGATGAAAAGACTTATTTGGATCGAGTTTTCTATTTGGAATTTAAATTGGATGATAGCAGTCAAGAATCAAAACATCAACAGCAATTAAGTCAAGTAGCTAACAAAGTTTTAGAATACTTCCATAATGTTAAAAATAAAGTACCCAAGACATTACGCGATTTAAAGAAAGCTGACAGACTTACCAGCTACTCAGAAGAAGAATTAATTTCGGGTTTAAAGGAATTAATTCAAGCTGAAAAGGTCATTAGTGGTGAAGATAATACTTATTTCTTACCTGATTGGTAAAGCATCTGCCGTAGTGCCGTAAGTTTTAGAGCCTATCTTCAAGTGATTGATCGTCTGTTTACGGCACAGGCTCAAATCACGGCAAGCTATATGAGAAAAGCATCTTAGCCTATGGCATATTTATGGCAAGTCACAGCAGACAGAAAACTCACGGCAGATATTCTGCATGAATTAGTATTAGCTAAAAATTTATTTTAGTAATTATGAATATCTGCAAATGATGAACTTAATCCCTAGAAATGCTTAATTAAAACCATCAAAAGAGGCATGAGTTATGACAGCTTTTACTCGATTCCGTCAAGTTAATTTCTCAGCAATTTAAAGCCTTGCTCAAAATTTAAAGTCTGCACTTCAAGAGATAGTCTCTCTAGAGAAAGACAAACAATACTTTCTTATTCAGAATGAAGCAACCTTAGTTCACAAGCTTGTGAAAAATGCTGCTAACTTAATTAATTATTTGGTGCGTATAGATTTGGATAACCAAAAAGCTGTTGAAGTTGTCAAAACTGTAGTCAAGTATTTACATACTGCTTACATTAGAGTTTGCAAAACTGCTGGTTATGTTGCACAGACAGGATAAAAGGTTGGATAATTAAACGGAGATTATTTAGAATATTTTTCCAGCCTTTGTTATCATCCCACCAGGGGTGTTGTGCTAATTTTGATGGAGATGTTGGAGGAGAAGGCTGCATTTGTTCAGAGTGAAGACTAACCATTAAGTAGGCACTACAAATAATCTCCCACCACATTATCCTTTAAGTGACAATTTTGGTCAGGGTATGATTCACAATTTGGTCATCCAGGAGGTAAAAGCGCATGTAGCAACTGCACTCAGTATTTGCGTATTTAAACTGGGTGCAAAAAAGTTTTGTAAAGTACCGGAATCTGGTGCTTAAAGTCCAGAAGCCGTAAATCCAGCCCAGTAGTAGGGATTTGCGAAGGGTAGGGGTTGACGTTGCTTGATTAGATTCAAAGATTCTTGAAATATCTCACGTTGTCCTACTCTGAGTTGAGCAAGGACTTTTTCAATTTGGGGTTTGTATTCGTCCAAAAATCTGTCTAATCCTTCAATGGTCAGATTTCGCAGCCAGTTTTGCGCTTCCTTCAGGGCTATGGCAACATCTCCCGCTTCCAAATTATCAAGTTCTGCCAAGTTTTCGTAGAATTTAATCATTAAAAAGCTAGTAGAAAGATCATTTACTTTCCAGAGGGAACTAACAACACTGGGACTCCCAGCTAATAGAAAACCGCTAGGTAATCCAATATATTCGTCACTGGTATTGGAAAAATCAATCAATCCAGTTTCACACGCGGAAAGGGTAACAAGGCGACATTTTTCTAATTTGAGAGCGAAAATTTTATCTAAAGTCAGGCATTTATCTAAATCATGGGTTTCACCTAATCGCACATCCAGGTAACGTTCAGAGTCAGATTTTGTGGGTACGTTGGCGACG
>JAGKSW010000225.1 GCA_018993265.1 Nostoc sp. TH1S01 | reverse complement strand
AAGTAGGGGTGAGTAGTTCATTATAACAGGTATCAAACGCAACTTATACAAACTGCGATCGCTACACTCACCACAAATATCGCCCACTTCCACCAGGAACACAAAAGACCAATCATTCCGCAACACAGGATCAATTGCATAGTCATCCAGAAAATCCCCTGTGTCATAAAGGATTAGCCCTTATTTGTAGTTTTCTATACCTTGGAAAAGGTGAGCAGAATGACCGTGAAAGATATCAACACCCCTATCCACGAGTGCGCGAGCAAACTGGCGAAAGTGAAGCGGCGGTGAGATGACCATATTCGGCCCCCAGTGAGCCGAGAAAATAACTAACTCTGCCCCAACTTGACGTAACTGAGCGATCGCAGATTCAATCAGTGATAAAGTTAACAAATTTGGACTAATTTCTAGATAATTAGTCCCTGGAGAATCTTTAGTCGCGGCACAATCAGGCTCGTTATCTGTGAGGGCAATGATACCAACACGCAAACTTGCAATATCCACAATGATAGGAGTTGTAGCCTGACTGATATCCCGCCCCGCCCCAGCATGGTAAATTTCCGCAGCATCTAGATATTTAAGTGTATCTAGTAAACCTTGGTCATCAAAGTCGAGGATGTGGTTGTTGGCGAGATTGACACACTGAATATTGGCAGCACAAAGTACTTCTACTGCGGCGGGATCAGCGCGAAAGTGAAAAACTTTTGGCGTTCTCCTGCACTCTTGAGTATTTTGAGTAATGGCACATTCCAAATTAGCGATGACAGCATCTGCACCGCGCAAAATCGGCAAAACATCTCCCCAAAAAGACTCTGCTGACCTCTGGGAAATCTCTTCGTTGACACCCCGACCCAGCATAACATCACCGATAAATGCTAAAGTGACGGACTTTGCCATAGGCTCTGGCGAATGTGTTTTTTTATCAGGAAGGGGATGAAGTAAGTTCTTAACTTTTACATCAAGTCGTATTTAAACGCAGAGGTACGCAAAGTCAGCGCAGAGTGGCGCAGAGTACTTCTTTGAACGATTTACTACGAATTTATGAGTGAGTTTTGAGTTAAGGATTTTTTACTTCTCCCCTATCTGTCCCTTTGCTTTTACAACAGACTAAGCAACGTTAATCTTGACGGATTTTTTCTTTTCCCCTTCAACTTTCGGGATGGTGAGGGTAAGAATACCGTTTTTGTATTCGGCTTGCGCTTTGTCGTTTTGAACGTGTGCAGGTAGTGGAATGACTCGCTCAAATTTGCCATAACGGAATTCAGAACGAACTATGCCTTTTTCTTCTGTCGTGGTTTCTGATTTGCGATCGCCACTGATTGAAACAGATTCTTCTGTCACCTCCACATTCAAATCTTTAGATTCCAATCCCGGAATTTCCAGTCTGAGGCGAATTGCGTCCGCAGTTTCCTCCATTTCGGCGGAGGGGATAAAGGTAAGTGCAGAGACTCCGCCATCACCACTGGGGAACACCCGTTCAAATAGGCGGTTCATCCGTCTTTGCAGATGTTCAATTTCCCGCATAGGCTCCCAATGAAATGGTTCCCAACGTTCAATTTCTTGGAAAGGTTCCCAACGAGTAATCGCCATAATCGTTGCCTCCAATCATTTGTAATTTAAAATTTGATATTTCAACTTGATTGCTATCCTTGCAGCTTTCGCTTCACTACTTCAGTATGAGCTGGATATACCAAGCTACCAGGAATAGGAGATTAAGCTAAAACACAAATCATTTCATAATTTCCTTACCTGTTAACAGTTACGATTTAAGAAACAAGGTGATTGATGCGATTGATAGTGGGATGAGAAAGACGCAAGCCAGTCGCATGTCAACAAGGTTGTGAGAACATCCCGTTGCATAGTCCTTCCTTTGACTTTGACGAAGAAGCATTGAAAGTTGGCGCAGCTTTCTTTGATCGGGTGGTTCGAGAAGCGATCGCAGAATATGTAGATAATTCCCAGTAGAAAACAGCAAAAGGCACTTAAGTAATATTCATGAAAAGCGCAGATTTAAGCAATTTGGCAGGGTTTCAAGAAGTTGAACATACAGCTGACTGCGCTTATCGCGTTTGGGGGCAGAATTTAACTCAGTTATTTATCTGACTTTTCACGTCATGTGGAAAAGTCTACGGAAAATCTAACTTCCGAAGCAGTCACATATCACAATCTCTCGATTCAAGAAACAGAAAAAGGATTGGAAGCTACATTAGTATTAGATGTTTAAATTAGTCAAAGCTTCATGTAGGAATGCCATCGGCTGATATAGCTATAGATATTATGGGCAGACTTAAACCCTATCTCCCCATTTTGTTGGCTCTGTCTGCTAGTTCACCCTTTTGGTGGAGTCACGATACTAGCTTTGCTTCCTTTCGCCAAAGGTTCTTATCATCCTTGAGAACCTATGGTATTTGTCCCACTTTTAAAAATTGGCAGGATTTTGCTAATTTCTTTGCTACTGCTCAACATGCAGGGATGTTTGAGATTATCCGTATAATTTAATTTTTTATTAGTGGGATAGATTCATACAACGGTTCTGTGGTTCTCGAAGAAATTAAACAACAAATTCGCTGTATCGTCTTGTGTGCATCTGACCCTTACGCCGTGGTGGGAGTCAGCCAAAGTTTTGGCGTGACTCCAGATTTAATCAGTGGGATAGCTACTAGCACCACTACGGGTGTAGAACTGGTAGAAAAGCTCACAGGTGTTGTGGCTTTAACTCTACCAAATCACCAGTCTCTACCCAAACTGATGCAGATATTAAAAGCCAAGTTAGCCTTTAACTAACTGGAATAGGTTGACCGCTAGACAGCACCAATGGGAAATTATGGACATTAGGCGCGTGCATGACACTGAGACCAATATTGGCACGGTTTAAGATATCAGCGTCGCTTCTAATTACATTACCCCGACTATCTAAGATGGAATGATTAAAGTTCAAGCCATTGAGATTAAATGCCATTGAACATACACCCATCGCCGCAAACCAAATACCTATTGTTGGTAATGCTGCTAATAAGAAATGAAAAGCACGATGATTTCTGCTAGCAAAGGTAGGAATCAACAAGCGTCCCAAGAAGCTATGGTGTCCTGCCAAGTATTTGTATGTTACTTGCTGCTGACCCAACTTATATCCAGCATTGATGGATTCATTTTCATCGGTATTGCGAATTAGTGTTGAAGCCACTAAAGAACCATGCAAAGAACTCAACAGTGCGCCACCAAACACACCTGCTACACCCAACATGTGGAACGGGTGCATCAGGATATTGTGATCGCCTTGGAAAGCCAACATAAAGTGGAAAGTTCCAGCGATTCCCAAAGGTAAACCATCAGAAAAACTACCTTGACCAATAGGATAAACTAACAAAACAGAAGTAGCAGCAATCACGGGTGCAGAATAGGCAACTGCTATCCAAGGACGCATTCCTAAACGATAGCTAAGTTCCCAAAATCGCCCTAGTAAGCACCAAAT
The DNA here is from genome assembly GCA_018993265.1 of Nostoc sp. TH1S01. Taxonomy (GTDB): domain Bacteria; phylum Cyanobacteriota; class Cyanobacteriia; order Cyanobacteriales; family Nostocaceae; genus Nostoc_B. Next base: position 1,054 of record JAGKSW010000225.1, on the reverse strand, counting down.
ACCAATCAGAAAATGCAGCACAATCAACTGATATGGCCCGCCATTGTAGAGCCATTCATCCATTGATGCCGCTTCCCAGATAGGATAAAAGTGCAAACCAATCGCAGCAGAAGTCGGCACCACTGCGGCTGTAATTAAATTATTACCGTCCATTAGTGAACCCATAATTGGCTCGCGTATGCCATCCATATCTACGCTAGGCGCAGCAATAAAAGCCAAAACAAAACAGGTGGTAGCAGCCAGTAAGGTAGGAATCGACAATACACCAAACCAGCCGATATAAATCCGATTGTCTGTGCTGGTAATCCACGCACAAAAACTATCCCATAAATCCAAAAAATTCAATTCCCTTTGACGTTGAACAATGGTACTCATGGTTTTTAGCTCCTAAGTAATTCCAAGTTCAAAATTTTTCTACTACTTTTAGCAGATGCCTATCTCTTAGGTTTGACCTACCGTTATATGTTCAGCAATTCCAATAGTTTTCAGATAGTAGAGTTGCCAGTAATCAATTAGTTGAATATCTCTAGTTTGAAGTTAGAAAAAGAATTTGAGGAACTTGTGAGGAAACACAGTACTTATGAAAACTTAAATTTTGTCATAATTTTAGATTAACAACATAGTCAACGCATCTTAAAAGTAAGTAAACCAAAGATTTCTCAGTCAAATAGACAATATCTTGGTCTAATAGCAAATATTAGCTGATTTTTTCTTTTCAATGCTTAAATTCCAGGTTATTTGACTCTACTAATCATACTTGAATAAAACTGTGGTTAATATTTATGATAAGACTATTCATACACCCTGAACGGATAGATGATGAGAGTGAAAATTATGACTATCATCTAACTAATTGTGACAGAGTTAATAGTAACTCCTCACATCCTACTGCGTGCATTCTTTTGATTGGTGGCGGGGAAGGAAATACACCCGGAGAAGATGCCGCTACTCGATGGTTTCTTAATAATGCAGATAGGGGAGATTATTTAGTGCTTCGTTTTGGTGAAATTGGTTCACAAGCTGATTGGATATGTAACAGGACTTACGCAACTGG
>JAGKSW010000224.1 GCA_018993265.1 Nostoc sp. TH1S01 | reverse complement strand
TGAAATACGGTAGAGACGTTACATGTAACGTCTCTACATAGTTTTAGGTTTTACGCTTGTACCTCATGTACCCAAAATATGCTGTAACTATTGCATCGGAGTGATTTGTAGAAGTTTTAGCTGCTTTGGGTTGTCTGTGATACATTATTATTCTCCAGATATTTCTGTGCAGCAGAACAACCACCGTCGGTTTGCGGTAAAATTGCTGTCAAAATTTGGCACTATCTTACTGAAGATAATTAGCGATCGCTCATATTGATACTCTTGTTTACATAGATTGCATCTTCAGCCAACTAAAAACCTGCTCTACTGACAGATTGAGGTCGATTTCTTGTAAGCTTAATAAGCGATCGCTACCTTGCAATAATTCTGGTTGTTGATTCGGCGAAAAAACAAGAATAGAGCGATCACTTGGATCAATTAACCAACCTAGCTGACAACCATTTTGTAGGCAGTAAAGAATATTACCAATTACTTTGTTAGAACTTTGTTCTGGAGAAAGAATTTCGATTGTCCAGTCAGGACACAATAAAAAATCATTAGGTGCTTCCCCATCCGCATCAAAGGGAATGCGTGACCATTTAAACACAGCTACGTCAGGCACAATTGAACGTGTACCAAAACTACAACGCAACTCTGGGAAAGCATAAGCAATTTGTTGATTTTCTGCAACGTTGTTGATGTTGTTGCACAACTTTAACTGCAATCGACTATGCTTTCCTTTCGGCATTGGTTTTTGAATAATTTCACCATTAATATATTCACTAGCTGGTTTGGTTTCTGGGAGCTTCAGAAACGCTTCTAGGGTGAAAGTTTGGCTAGTTGTAGCGCTCATAGCTCCTGAAGATTACGAGGTGTGATTTTAGTGTAGCAGGGTGATTGGATGGGCGATCACCACCATCAATATCATAGTTGTGTTATTGAAAGCTCAGGATATCACACAATTACACAAGACTGGGCCATTCTATTTCTTTTTCTGCTTCTGACTTATTAACAATGTATTGCTGTTTAACAGCAAAAGGTACTAAATCTCTAGCCTTGTCTATCATCCATTGCAAAGCCGATATATTACCCTTTGCTTCATTTGCCCACCGAACTGTCCATATTTCTGCTTTTTCATCTTTGGCTGGATGCCAATGTAATTGGATGTTACGGTATCTATCATCACTATGAAATAATGTGATCAAAACATACCCAGTATTAGTAACTTTGTTGAATTTTCCTTTAGGATAGTCTTCGGCTTTCAATTCATCTCTTTCATCTATCCACATTTTTTGCAGAGTTAAAGAGCTATTTGAATTGATTTGTTTATTTGTGTGCCGTTGCGCTCTCCGCACTACACCACCACTTTGCTGCACTACATGAGTCAATTCATGGGCAATTAATTCCTGTCCTCCACGGTTTCCTGGCTGATATTCTCCTTGGCGGAAGAAAATATCTTGGCCTGTGGTAAAAGCCTTAGCCTGAATTGACTGATTTAACTCGTCAGATTGAGCATCAGTGTGAACTTTCACACCACTGAAATCAGCGCTAAAGGCTTGTTCCATTGGTTCTCTGATACTCTCTGTTAGTGGCTGTCCGCTACTTCTGGCTTGTTGGATTGACTGTTCTAAATCAGGTGTTGCAGTCATTCCACCTGCACCAGACAAACGCTGCACTATTGGTTTCATGCGGACTTCTTCTTCTTCCGGTGCTGCTTCACGTTGAATGCTACCGGAGATGGGTTTCATTTGTACTTCCTCTTCTTCCGGTGCTGCTTCACGTTGAACTTGTTGATTTTCTGGTGCATTAATTTGCTGAACAACATCTGCGGCTAACCTATCTGCTTCTTGTTCGTATTTGTCACCCGGTTGACCAATGGTAAGCTTCATTTGAATGGGTGATGGTTGCAGAGTCTCACTGCTAGGAAATACAGATATATTTGGCAGGTTTCTTCTATTGCCTGATTTAGCCTGCAAATCAGAAGTTTGGTTGTTGGTGATTTCTTCATCTGGCTGGACGACAAAGCGGCGTGGTGCAAATTGATTGGTGGTTGAGGTTTCAGCAGAATTTGTCGAAGTCTTTTTTGTTTTGTATTGTCTTGTATACATTTACTCAACTCTCCCAATCTGTGAAGTAGTAGTTAATCATCCAGACACAGCTAGTATCAATCAATTTTGGCACTATTATTGAGAAATTAGTTAGCGATCGCTACCATTGTTCACAGAGTTAAAAGCAGGCGATCGCATTTTGGTTTACTGCCTGAAATATAAGGTTTTTCCGGCTAAATCCAACCTTTTACCTCAGCATCTGTCAACTGTCGTTCTAACTTTGCGTATTCACTTTTAGCAGCTTGTAAAATATATTTCATTTCTACCGCTTCCCCAGTATCGGCGGCTAAAAAGGCGGCATTCAAGGCAATATTACGAATATTACCGCCAGATACATTTAATTTTGCCAATTTACTAAAGTCTAAATCTTGTGTGGGTGTTTGCTGCGGAAAGATGCGTTGCCAAATCTCGCTGCGTTGGTTGACATCAGGGAAGGGAAACTGGACGATAAACCGAATCCGGCGCAAAAATGCTTGGTCTAAGGAAGCTTTTAAGTTGGTAGTGAGAATCGCTAATCCTCTGTAAGATTCCATACGTTGGAGTAAGTAACCGACTTCAATATTAGCGTGGCGATCGTGGCTGTCTTTCACTTCGCTACGCTTGCCAAATAAGGCATCTGCTTCATCAAACAGTAAGATTGCGCCGCCTGCTTCTGCTGCATCAAATACGCGGCGTAAGTTTTTCTCTGTCTCACCAATATATTTACTCACAACTTGGCTTAAATCTATACGGTATAAATCTAAACGCAGTTCATTGGCTATGACTTCGGCGGCCATTGTCTTACCTGTACCACTAGCACCCGCAAATAAGGCACTAATCCCTAAACCTCTACCGCCTTTGTTGCCAAATCCCCACTGTTCATAGACTTTAGCCCGTTGACGCACATGGGCTGCTATATCGCGTAAAACTTGACGTTGGGCTTCTGGTAATACTAAATCATCCCAGGTGACATTCGATTCAATGGGTTGGGCTAATTCATCTAAACGCGATCGCGCTTGAGAACGGCAAGTATCCCATAATAGAGTGCTGAAGTCTGAAGTCTGAAGTCTGAAGTCTGAAGTTTGTGTGTTGTTTTGAGTTTTGAGTTTTGATTTGCCTGTGGCTTCGGTACAGATTGTTTGAATAGTGGCGGCGCTGAGGCTGAAGTGAGAAACTAGGATATCTACGTGACCGTTGAGGGTGGTTGCTACTTCACCTAAAGCATTTTGCCAGATGGTGCGTTGTTCGGCTGTGGTGGGTTTGGGAACGTCGATCGCAATTATTGGTTTTTGGGTAAATCGCCTGCGTTCACGGCTAATGATAATAAGGGGACTGGAGATATTTGTCATCAAAAGAGCGATCGCACTTTCTTTAGCAGCATCGCTACTATCAATTTCTTCACAATCTAATAGTAGTGCGCTGTTGTTAAGCATAGATTCTCGATCCCACAGGCGCAATAAATCATTGATTTCCTTGGTTCGCAGGCTAGTAATTGCACCTGCTGACATGATATGTAAATTAAGTTTAAGTAACTGACAAGCTACAGAGGCGATCGCTTTTTTACTACTTACTTCATCTCCACATAATTGAATGATGGGTAAGGTTGTTCCTTCTCTAGTATTTGCCCAAGTTGTTGCTAATTGTTCTGCCAAAATCTGATGAGAATTTACATGGGTAATATTTTGAGTTTCTAGAGATTGCACTACGCCTTGTAATCTCTCATCCACATGATTCAATCCCAGCAAATAATGTAAAATTCGCTCATCAATTCGTAAGGGATTGAGATTCAAACCAGAACCTTCGGCAATTTGAATTAATTGCCAACGTCGCAACGGTGCATGAGGTGTTAAAGCATTCCAATGTGCTTGAGGCAACACTAATGTAGCCAACATAAAAGTTGGATAAGGTTTACCCATACCACCTAGTGCATTGGCACATAAAAAACCCCAATTAGGGTCTAATTCCATACCAATACACAATAGTAAAATATAACGTTCAAAATCTGTCAAACCAAAAATACGACAGAGATTATTCAGTGCCGCGTTAGGCAAAGTATTTTTAGCACTTGATTCTAATGGCGAATTTTCCTGATTGTCTGTGTTTCTTTCTAAAAATTCCCGAATTATAGCAAGTTCGTTCATCAAATAATTATAATTATCTGCCATTGCATTTAGTGATTTCCCTATGTCAATAGTCAACGTTTTAACTATCTTATTGCATCTAAAATATATAGATTTCATATTTCATAATTATTATCCTATTAGTCAATAATAATCATAAAATTGTGAGATAAAATGGCAAAATACCCGTATATATATTGAATATAAATACCTTGCTTTTGAGGATTTTGCCAAATAAACTTAGCGATTGCAGCTTGCATAATGACGTTGGGAATCAGATAAGAAATCTAAGAAATAACCGCCACTGGGCCGATATATTGTTCAAATGTGGCGCTGTTGGAATCTGTATCAACTGTGAATAAACTTTCTGCACCATCTACAATTAACCTGACTAAATAATTTCCTGGTAAACAATCATGAATAGCAAAAGTAATTGAGTTGGAATTATTGCGGCGGTATTTGGTTTGATCAGAAGAATAGCTAGTAAATTGTGTGAGGGAAAGTTCTGTTAATACTAAAGTTACTTTTTGTGTTTTATCAATAGTCAAGTTAACTACAACGGTAATATCAGCCGAGCGCAGTTCATCACCTCTACCATGTACATTAGATACAGTGATATCTAAGATAGTCGGACGCAGCAAAATCGGGACAACATTGGAGTTGACACGCTGCTGGGGATGAATTACCTGTAAACTTTGAACACCAGCCCGTAACGATGCTATGGGTATGGTGGAAAGGTCTAAAGTAATTTGTTGATCACTGACCGTTTGGGGATTTACTGTAACATTACCAATATTGACTTGGGTAATATCTGCATTTAACTTATTACCTTGAATTAATAAGGTACTGGAGGCGAGAATTAAAGGTGAGGCTGCATTTTGAGTTTGCCAAATTTTTGATAATTCTTCGGCTACCTTGATGTGAGCGATCGCTGGTTGGTATGGTGTAACATGACGCTGAATATTGCGAACAGGTAAGGGTTTTTTTGGTAGTTCACCGCTATCAATTAAGACTACACTCGCTTTATATGCTAATGATAAAGCGTAAGGTGTTTGAAAAAATACCGTCCAAATTTTTGAAATTTCTTCGATATTCAAATCAACCGGAGAAATGGCGATCGCTTCTACTTGTTCGGCTAAATTAGAATCAGCTAAAAATGACAAAGTTGCATCGCTGACTGTCTCCTGAATCATCTCTTGGGTAAGAATCGATTTGCTATTAAAGGTGCGGACAACACTACCCATGAGGCGCTGCGGTTCTAATTCCACATCGTTACCGTAACAAGTCAGCAAGTAGTACAAATCCAAACCTGTCTGCTGTCGTTTAGTATATTTTTCATCGGAATAGCGTTGTCTTAAATCAGCACTACGCCAAGCACTATTGAGCAGAATATCGTAAAGATAGATGTTCACTCCTGCTTCTGGTGTAGCATTATTCAGGCGATCGGGTCTTAAGGTTGTCACCCGCGCACCATCCACATCTACTTGGACGCTGGCTTGCAATGTTCTTTGCAAAGTTGCGGTGACAGTGGCGATGGCTAAATAGTTACTCATTTGTTATTGGTCATTTGTCATTTGTCATTTGTTAAAAGCCAAAAAACCCGATAATCACACTTCATACTTCATACTTCACACTTCATACTTCAGTTTTATGGACAAACTAAACCGAGTTTTAAAGCTTTAACAATTGCTTGAGTGCGGCTAGTGACACTTAATTTTTCAAAAATTGCTGTTAAGTGCGCTTTGACTGTGGCGACGGTAATATATAAATTACCTGCAATTTGTTCGTTAGAAGCGCCTTGAACTAACCAATTTAAAACTTCTTGTTCTCTTTCAGTCAAATGAATACAATTACTGCCAGAGTTTAATGAATGTCCTGCGTAGTAGTGAAACAATCTAAAAAAAGCAGTTGCGACTGCTGGTGGTAAATAAACTTGATTATTAATCACCGTAGTGATAGCGTCACACAATTGAGTTGCTAATTGGTCTTTAAATACATAACCACAAGCACCAGCTTGCATAGCGCGAAATATCCATTCATCTTGTTGATGAGCCGATAAAATTAATACTTTGCCGTTATAAGATAATTCTCCCAGCCGATGTAGGGCTGTAATGCCGTCTTCTGGCGGTAATTCTAAATCTAATAATATTAAAGCTGGATGTTGTTCGGCAGTTAACTTCACAGCTTGTTCAACGGATGCTGCTTCTCCAATCACATTCAATCCCAGACTGCTACTACTTGTATAAAAGTTTAATAAGGTGCGTATACCTTGCCGAAAATGTGGTTCGTCATCGACGAGCAGAATCGAGATTACCTCTTTTTTAGTATTCATGGTAGGTTGCCTGGTATATATCAAAATAATTCAGGGATGAGTCTTTAGAAGACAGAATTCATCTGAATGTGAGCATTCAAAATCATTTATTATCGTCGTTTAGCAGGTAATGTAAAGGAAAATTGTGCGCCACCTTCTGGGAGATTTTCTGCCCATAAGTTACCTTGATGTGCCAAGATAATTTTTTGGGCGATCGCTAGTCCTAAACCAGTACCGCCTAAACGACGAGAATAATAAGGCTTAAATATTTGCTTCAATTCTTCTGGTGCAATTCCGGAACCGCGATCGCAAATTTCTATTAGTACTTCATTACTATATGCGTACCAATTGCACGTTATTTTTCCACCACGCGGACTAAAATGAATTGCATTCGCTAATAAATTATCAAACACCTGTTTCATCTGCCAACTATCTACGGTCACAAACACAGGCTGTTCAGGATAGTTAATGGTTAATTCTTTTTCTTTTAATAGGTGTTGTAAAGTTTGAATACATTCTTGAATTAAGGTTTGTAAATTATATTTTTTTAAGTTTAAGTTTGCCCGTTGTCCACGGTAAAGTAAATCCGTTAATTTAGCACTTAGTTTATCTACTGTTTGCCGAATTAAGATTGTTTGTTCTTGTAATTCGCCTTCTGGTAATGCCAAGCGAAGATTTTCTGCATAGAGATTAATCAATGCCAAAGGATTACGCAATTGATGTTCAGCTTGTCCGAGTGTTTGAGATAAAGCAGCAATTTCTTGTTGTTGGCGCGATCGCTCTCTACACATCGCTAAATAATTACTCAGTATTTGAGCATTACCCAGCAGTAATTGTTGCTGTTCCCCAGATAGCAATTTATTAGTACATATCAATATATATTCGCCTGTTGTTAAACTCTGTGTGCTAATCCGGCAAACATAGCTATGATAAAAATCGGATGCTGTTAATTTGGTAATTTTCAGAACTTGTAAATCATCTCGCCACCAAGTTTCTGCTTGCAAGTATGCAAAATCTGGATGAAATTGTCCAGAAGCAAAATAGCTTGTTTGTAAAGCTGGTGTACTCTGCACAGAACATAAATGTGGTGAGAGATATTCAGCCACTACGTGACGTTTTGCTGTTTCTAAATCGTGATAAACAATCCAGATAGCTAAAGTTGGCAATAAGGCAGTTAATTGTTGAATAATTAGCTGACAAATTTGATTAAAATTTAACTCTGGCTGTTGATTTTCTGAATTGTTACCCAACAAAGGTAGCGGAAATTGAGAAATTAATTTTTGTGTAGCCACCCTCATGCTGTTTTACACTCCGAAACACTATAACAGTTAAGAAGCATTATGGATGCTACCCAATCTTAAATATTTTCTCTGGGGAAAAATTATGCTACTTACTGTATAAATACGGACGAGATTAGCTTACTCTACAGCTTTGTAAATTGGGGAATTTAAAACAATAATTTTACAATATCGACCAAAGTCTAATAACCGCCAGACATCTAGATCCCTAAGCTAGAAAGAGTGAGCCCAATAGTGGCAAGTTAGCTAACAAAAAAGCCTGATTCAAAGGTTTATTTTGTGCTGTCCGCCCTCTGCCTTCCGTAGGTTAAGTAGCAAAGTAGTCACTTCCTGCTACCTATTAAACTTTGGTAAGGACGCTTCAATCTCCATAAATTCATGCTGGCGGTAACAATCTACTAGCCAGACTGATTAAGGGAGCATTTCAGTCACCCTGCTGTTGTGTCTTATGATCCCAGCTGCTACCCAGACTTTAGCAAAAATTTTAGCTGGCGGGATTTCCCTGCTTAGTACAGAGCAAATTGATTTCAACCACCCTGGTGTGGAACAGAATATCAACCCTAGGCTGAATTTATACTGTTACAACATTCAAGAAAGTGTTGGTAAACAGCGTTCCAGTTGTCAGCAAACAGCAGACAAAAGGAAATTAGTTTTATTAACACCGAGGTGGTTTGATGTCTCATTTTTGGTGAGTGCTTGGGATTTCACCAGTTTGGGTGAACAGCGTCTCTTGTCTGAAGCATTAATACTACTTTTGCATCATCACTCACTCACCGAGGATATGTTGGCTCCAGCACTGCGCGGTCATGGCGAATTAGCAATGACCGTTTCTGCTATTCATCCTTTGGATGCTGCGGCTTTGTGGAATGCCTTAGGAGTCCCATTGCGTCCAGCTTTGTATGTGACATTAACAATTCCCTTAAACCTGGATAGTAATTTTGTCACTGAGCCAAGTTTGGTTGACTGTTCAAAACCAACAAGAAAAGTATGAAGTGTGAAAGAGAGGCTAGGGGCTAGGGGTTAGAGGTTAGAGGCTAGTATTTTTACTGATAACTCAGCACTCAGCACTCAGCACTTCAAAAAATAGGAAAACCAAGTGTTATGCCAAGATTAGATTATTTTGCCCCTGGTGTCTACGTTGAAGAAGTAGACCGAGGTAGTCGCCCCATAGAAGGGGTAAGTACAAATATCGCTGGCTTTATCGGTTTTACCGAAGATGTCAGAGGCGATGCGGAATTATTTAAACCGATGTTGGTGACATCGTGGAACGAGTATTTAGAATACTTTGCTAAACAAGGTTCTGATGGTTACACCGATTTTGATGCTTATTTACCTTTTGCAGTAAATGGTTGGTTTCTCAACGGCGGTGGACGTTGTTGGGTAGCGAGTATCGGTACAAAACTTCCTGGTTCTCAGCCACCACCACCAGAAGAAACTGCCTTAAAAATTCGCACTAGCGGGAACCGTCCGTCTTTAAGCTTTGCCCTGAAGCCAGCTGAAAGTGACGATGACGGTGGTGTAGAAGGCAGAATTAATGTTTCTGTCACTGAAAGTCAACCGCGTCCGCCAGAAAACCCAGAAGCAGAACCACCCGCAAATACTGGGGAATTTTTCAAAGTCGTGATTAGCCGGAATGGCGAAATTCTGGAAGAATACGACCATCTTTCGATGAACCCGCAAATTGATGCGGCTATGGGTAGTTATGCAGTGACAGCTTTGCAAGAATCACAATTTGTCACAGTTGCAGACTTAGAAACACCAGGACAACCACTATCTCGCCGTCCTGCTAACGGTAATTACGAAGTTAGTCCGCCGCCAGTAGTTTCCACCCCTGACCGTTTCCCCAGAGATGTGCAAGGTGTCAGAGACGATCGCACCGGGATGCAAGGTATCTTTGAAATTGACGAAGTTACCATGATTGCTTTCCCTGACTTGATGCGGGCTTATCAAAACGGCATCTTGGATTTAGATCAAGTCCACGGCATCATGGAAGCAATGGTGAGTTTGTGTGAAAATACTGCCCCCAACCGGATGGTAGTGTTAGACCCACCGCCATGTAAAGGTGGTGGTGCGCCTGTACCGCCGACACAAGTCAAACCCCAGCACATGGCTCAGTGGTTGAGTGCATTTAACAGGCGATCGCAATTTGCCGCCCTCTACTATCCTTGGATTAAAGTCCCCAACCCCCGTAACGGCGGTAGACCAATTTTGGTTCCTCCTGCTGGTCACATGTTAGGGGTTTGGTGTCGCACCGATGAAACCAGAGGCGTTTATAAAGCACCCGCTAACGACACACCCAGAGGCGTAATTGGTTTAGCTTACGAAACCAACCTACGCGAACAAGAATTACTCAACCCATTAGGTATCAACTGTATCCGCACCTTCCCCAACCGTGGTATCCGCATTTGGGGCGCTCGCACATTGGTAGAACCAGATAACGTGCAGTGGCGTTATATCAGCGTCCGCCGCTTGATGAGCTATATCGAGAAATCAGTAGAACTCGGTACTCAATGGGTAGTATTTGAACCCAATGATCAAGATTTATGGGCGCGCGTGACTCGTACCGTCAGTAACTTCCTAGAAAGACTCTGGCGGGAAGGTGCTTTATTTGGCGCTTCGGCGGCGGAAGCCTTTTATGTCAAGTGTGACTCCAGCATTAATACCCACGAAACTATGATGTTGGGTCGGTTGTATATCGAAGTTGGTGTTTGTCCTGTGCGTCCGGCGGAATTTGTCATCTTCCGCTTTAGTCAATGGTCTCCTAACCAGTAAAAGAAAGTAAGAAAAGAGGTGTAAGGGAAATCATACTCCCCTACACCCTCACACCCTCATACCCTCTATTACAAACTAAGGAACTACAAATATGCCTGAACTAAAACCGATTGCTGCCAGTAATTTTTACTTTGAAATTGATAGCATGACCGATATGGCTTTTACCAAAATTGGTGGAGTCAAGTTTGAAGCTAAAGTTAAAGGTCAAGATAAACCTTTGATGTCTACCAAAGGCGGTGTTACTCTCAGACAAATTAACTCTGCTGGATTTGAAGGACTATTTACAATTGACGTTTCAACGCTGATGAGTGGTGACGATGATAGCACCAGTAAAAAAATGTATAACTGGTTTAAAAAGTGTATGCCCAAAACAGAAAAAGGTGAAGGCAAATGGGCAGAAAGTAAAAAAACAGGCTCTATAGTTGCCTACGATACTGATGGTAACGAAGTTATGCGTTGGGAATTAAAAGAAGCTTGGCCTTCTCAATATAAAATCGGAGATTTAGATGTGACTGGCAACGATTATATTGAAGAAACTTACACCTTGACTTGTGAAAATATCAATCGCAAAAAATAAATTTTGTCCATTTTTTTAGTTAATTATTACGTATTTGTTTTGAGGTTGATTTATGCCAGAGTTTATCTCTAATGCCAAGTTTTACTGGGAAGCTGATGGTTTAACTGATGTTCTGGTAAAGAAAGTCAGTGGTATGCAAATGAAAATGATAGTTGCAGGTGGAGATGCGCCTATTGGTGTCACCAAAGATGGTAAAACTCAAACCCAGGCTACTATCGGTGGCGTAGAATGTTCAGAGATTACCTTGGAATGTGTAGCAACTGCTGATTCTAAACAACTCCTAGATTGGTATAACAAATGCCATGCTGAAGCACTTTCTGGAGGTAAATCAGAAGGCCGCAAGAACCGTAAGCTAGGAAAACTTTCTATATATGATGGCGAACAAGAAAAAGTTCAGTACGAATTTACAGATGTCTTTCCTACCAGCTATGCAACAGGTGATTTTACAGCAGGTAGTGGTGATTTGTTAACAGAAACAGTCACCATTGGTTTTACTTATTTTGAAAGGAAGAAGTAAGTACAAGTATGAAGTATGAAGTATGAAGTATGAAATAGAAAATTTTATGCTTCTGGTTTTAGACTTCATACTTTTCTATCATATTAATTGTTATCTAGTAAACTTTATGGCAGATTTTCCTGAAATTCTCACAAATAGCCGATTTTATCTAGAATTAAAACTAAGTGGCAGCCAAGAACCAGTAGATGGCTATTTTATGGAGTGCCAAGGTTTTCAAACTACACAAAAAGTTATAGAAATTTCCGAAGTTACTCCCCAAACTTGGGGAAAAAATGGTAACACTAATGGTAGAATTGTCACTACAAAAATTCCTGGAAATATATCTTATTCTAATATAGTGTTGCGGCGCGGTTTAACTATTTCTATGACTATGTGGAATTGGTTAGCTGCTGTGCAAGAAAGCAAATGGGGTGAGGAAAGACGTGATGGTTCTTTGGTAATTTATAATCAAGCCGCTGAAGAGAAATTTCGTTTGGAATTTAAAAATGCTTGGCCTGCCAGTTATAAAATCAATGATGTGACTGCATCTGGCAGCGAACATGAAATTGAAGAAATAGAAGTAGTGGTGGAAGAATTAAAAAGAGTGAAAGTAGCATAGGATGTTGCAAACTGAATTTGAATTTACGTTACCGAAAGGATATCTAGATGCAGATGGTAATTTACACCGTAAAGGTGTGATGCGTTTATCCAGGGCGATGGACGAAATTATTCCTTTACGTGACCCCCGTGTGAAATCAAATCCAGCTTATGCTACTGTTATAATTTTGTCTCGCGTCATTACTAAGTTAGGTGCTTTAGAAGAAGTTACACCTGCGGTTGTGGAAAATTTTTTCGCTTGTGATTTAAGTTATTTGCAAAATTTTTATCGTCAAATTAATGAATTAGAAGAAGAGGGGAGTGGGGAATAGAGAGTGGGGAGTAGAAGAAAATCACAAATGACAAATAACAAGTAACTAATGACAAACATCCAGACAGAATTTAACTTTACTCTTCCTAGAGGCTTATTAGATGCTGAGGGAAATTTGCATCGTCAAGGTGTGATGCGTCTGGCGACAGCGAAAGATGAAATAATTATCCAAAAAAATCGGGCTGCTCAGGAAAATGCAACTTATGCTGCAATTGTAATGCTCTCGCAAGTCATTACTCGTTTGGGCGATTTAACAGAAATCACTCCTAGTTTATTAGAAAATCTTTTTTCCAAAGATTTGGCATATTTGCGAGAGTTTTACAATCGAATTAATCAGCAAGGTGAAGCGGAAATTCCTGTGCAGTGTCCCCAATGTCATACTAACTTTCAAGTGGAGTTAGCTTTAGCGGGGGAATCATAGGCTACCCCTCAAACTTACTACATGAGGAGGTAGCCTGTATTGCATTTCATTTTCACTGGAGTTTAGAAGAAATTCTCAATTTAGAGCATTCTGACCGTCAGCGTTGGGTTGGTGAAATTAGCAAGATAGTACAGCCAGAATAAAAGACTTCCAACTAAAAAGCAGTAATTTCGTGAATTGGTATAACAGATGATAGGTAACAGGTAACAGATAAAATAAAAGGTTGGGTTATGCTACTATTTACCCAACCTTTTATCCTCAGACTAAGATTTACGAGTCGTGATGCGTAAAGCCCCCGTCATTCATGCGGGGGATATAAGCGGATTGTTGAATTTATTCATCCGTGATGTGGGTCATTTATATACTCCAAGACTTTCTGAGTGCTAACTTTTCCTGTAGTATCAAACATAAAAGAATGAGTCCACAGACTA